>JAHFUO010000070.1 GCA_023265015.1 Acidobacteriota bacterium
CCAAGACCGTCGATGCGAAGCTTGCGGCGGTCACGAAAGTGCTGAACATCCTGATCGAGCAGCGTTCCATGATGCGGACGCAGATGGAGTCGCAGGGTCAGATGATGTCGATGCATCAGATGATGCAGCAGATGATGTCTGGAGCGCCTGCCGCCCCGACGACGAAGCCCTGACGGCGTCAGGAGTGGGCGCGTAACCCGGGTGGCGCTCTGCCTGCTTCTCGCGATCGCGGCGTTCTTCCTCTGGGAGGAGCACCGTGTCCATCTTCTTGGAGTGTTGCCGTACGCGCTCCTGCTTCTCTGTCCGTTCATTCACATGTTCATGCACCGGGGCCATGCCGGCCACCACGGCGGATCCCGTGAACATCGGGCTGGGAGTCGGTAAGGGAGGTTCACCATGAACCACGACGTGCCGGCATACGGCCTCTGGGCCGTTGTGATTGTCAACGCAGCGATCTTCATCATCTTCGCCTTCAGCTTTTTCAAGCCGCTCCTGGTAGTGACCTACGTGCGACTGGCGCATCGCGAGGAGCGCGAGGTGGGCGCGACCTTCGGCGCGGTCTGGGACAGATACGCCGCGTTGCGCCGGAGCAGCTGAACCAGCCATGATGCTGACCGCGTCCAATCAGGGGACACGCATGGAACGAGACGTTGTCTGCGGGATGCAGGTCGACCCGGCAAAGGCCGCGGGTACGAGTCAGTTCGACCGAAGGGCCTTTTACTTCTGCTCGAAGGGCTGCAAGGCAAAGTTCGACGCGAATCCAACGCAGTATCTGCGTGAGGTCCCGGTCAGCCGCTCAACCGAACACGACGCCGGCGTTGTCCATACGTGCCCGATGCACCCCGAGGTGCGCCAGATTGGTCCCGGGTCGTGCCCCATCTGCGGCATGGCGCTGGAGCCGCTGACCACGAGCCTCGACGAACGGCCGGACCACGAGCTCATCGACATGTCGCGCCGGTTCTGGGTCGGCGCGGCCCTCACCGTGCCGGCTGTCCTGCTCGCGATGGCCGAGTACTTTCCCGGTCGGCCGCTCGACAGACTGATTCGTCCAGGCCTGGCCGGATGGATCGAGCTGCTGATCACGACGCCCGTCGTGCTCTGGGGCGGCTGGCCATTCTTCGTCCGCGGCTGGCGGTCCATCGTCAACCACAGCCTGAACATGTTCACGCTGATCGCGCTCGGCGTCGGCGTCGCCTACGCGTACAGCGTCGTCGCGACCGGTTTCCCCGGTTTGTTCCCCGCGTCATTCCGAGACGAGTCGGGCGAGGTCGGCGTGTACTTCGAAGCCGCGGCGGTCATCGTCACCCTCGTGCTGCTCGGACAAGTGATGGAGCTGCGCGCGCGAAGCCAGACGGGCGCGGCGATCCGTGCGTTGCTCGGCCTCGCGCCGAAGACGGCCAGGCGCATTCGCGACGACGGCAGCGAGGAGGACGTGCCGCTCGACCAGGTGCGGCGGGGCGATCGGCTGCGCGTGAGACCTGGTGAGAAAGTTCCCGTGGACGGCGTCGTGCTCGAGGGCTCGAGCGCGATCGACGAATCAATGGTGACCGGCGAGTCGATACCGGTCGAAAAGCACGCACACGATCGCGTCATCGGCGCCACGGTCAACGGCACGGGATCGATCATCATGCGCGCGGAGCGTGTCGGCGCCGAGACGCTTCTTTCGCAGATCGTGCACATGGTGGCCGAAGCGCAGCGCAGCCGCGCGCCCATTCAGAAACTTGCGGACGTCGTCTCCGGCTATTTCGTGCCGGCGGTCGTCGGCGTTGCGATCCTCACGTTCTTCGTCTGGTCGCGGGTCGGCCCGGAGCCGCGCATGGCCCACGCGATGATCAACGCAGTGGCCGTGCTGATCATCGCGTGCCCGTGCGCGCTCGGCCTTGCCACGCCGATGTCGATCATGGTGGCCACCGGGAAGGGCGCCACCGCCGGCGTGTTGTTCAGGAACGCCGAAGCCATCGAAATCATGCGCAAGGTCGACACGCTCGTGGTCGACAAGACCGGGACGCTGACGGTCGGCAAGCCGCGGCTGATGACCGTCAAATCCACCGATCGGTGGGACGAGGCGCAGGTCCTGCGACACATCGCGAGCCTGGAGCGCGGCAGCGAGCATCCGCTGGCGGCGGCGATCGTTGCCGGGGCGTCCGAGCGCGGCATTCAGACAACGACCGCCGAGGCGTTCGAATCGATCACTGGCAAAGGCGTCAGGGGACGCGTCGACGGACATGACGTCGCGCTTGGCAATCAGCATCTGCTGCAGGACCTCGGCGTCGATCCGCGCGATCTCGGCGCGGCGGCAGAATCCCTCCGCAAGGAGGGTCAGACGGTGATGTTCGTCGCGATCGATCGCGTGCTCGCCGGACTCGTCGGTGTGGCCGATCCGATCAAGGACACGACGCCAGAGGCCATCCGCCAGCTGCACGCGGAACGAATCCGAATCGTCATGCTGACCGGTGACAACCGGACCACGGCGGAGGCCGTCGCGAGGACGCTGGGGATCGATGACGTGATGGCGGATGTGTTGCCGGAGCAGAAGGCCGGCATCATCAAACGGCTTCAGAGCGAAGGTCATGTCGTCGCGATGGCCGGCGACGGGATCAACGACGCGCCCGCGCTGGCGCAGGCGCAGGTCGGCATCGCGATGGGGACCGGCACGGACGTGGCGATGGAAAGCGCCGGGGTCACCCTGGTCAAGGGCGACCTTCGCGGAATCGTACGGGCCCGGCGCCTCAGTCGCGCGACGATGGGGAACATTCAGCAGAACCTGTTTTTCGCGTTCGTCTACAACGCGCTCGGCGTCCCCGTGGCTGCGGGGGTTCTGTATCCGTTCTTCGGGATGCTGCTGAGCCCAATGATCGCGGCGGCGGCGATGAGCCTGAGCTCGGTATCTGTCATCACCAACGCGCTGCGGCTCCGGCACATTTCTTTATGAGCGCCGGTCGCAGTGCTCGCCTATACTGAACAACGATCGTGGCGGGCCGTAAAGGCCCGCCCTACCCATTCACATGCGGCGGGCCGTTAAGGCCCGCCCTACACATTCACATGGCCCAAATGGCCCGAAGGCCCGCCCTACCCATTCACATGGCCCAAAGGCCCGCCCTACCCATTCACATGACCCGCCGCCTATCGGCGATCGCGCTTGCCTTCGTCATCACCGGCGCCCCGGTCGCGACGACCGTGTGCCAGGTGAGATGCGCGGCCCACGACATGGATACGGCCATGGCAACGGGAGGCGCCGAGCATCACTCCTGTCATACCGCGGCGGCCGCGCCGGAGCCGACGATCAATGGCACCGCACACGTATGCGGTCATCCCGACGACTTCCAGATGGGGACCGATCAATCCCTGCAGGTCGTCGTTTGGCCGGCCGTCGTCGTAGCAACAGTCTCGTTTACTCCACCGATCGCTGAGGCGCTGCGTCTTCGCTCGATGCGCGTCGAGCAGAGCCCACCCCGTCTCGCCGCACTCACGTCACAACTGCGCGTCTAGTCGGACCCCTCTCCGGGTTCTTCGTTTTCTTTTCATGAGAGAGGGTTCATGTACATCCGTCGTCTTTTTCCGCGCCTGGTTGGCGCGGTAGCAGTTGCGTTCTGGGGGAGTGCTGCATCGGTCGGCGCACAGTCGGGCCAACCGGCACCAGTGCCCGACCAACACGAGCAGGTAGAGGCCGACCTTCAGGTCGGCCTGAGTGAAGCGCCGCAGGCCGGCGACGAACACGCGGGACACGACATGGGATCGATGATGCGCGAGGGATCGGGGACGTCGTGGTTGCCTGATTCGTCGCCGATGTACGCTGTTCATAGGCAGAAAGGCGCCTGGACGCTGATGGCCCACGAGAACGCGTTCCTGCAGTTCCTTCATGAGTCCGGAAGGCGGGGAGACGATCAGGCTGGAAGCATTAACTGGATCATGGGCATGGCCCAGCGCAGCGTCGGCACCGGTCATCTCGGGTTGCGTGGGATGTTCAGTTTTGAACCGTGGACGATCCGTGGCTGCGGCTATCCCGATCTCCTCGCGTCGGGAGAGCAGTGTCACGGCGAGAAGATTCACGACCGCCAGCACCCGCACGACTTCTCGATGGAGATCTCGGCGGAGTACGACGCGCCGGTGGCGGGCGACGTCCGGTGGCAGGTCTTCGCCGCTCCGGCCGGCGAGCCGGCGCTGGGGCCTGTGGCCTATCCGCATCGCGTCTCCGCGACGCCGAACCCTCTTGCGCCCATGACGCATCACTGGCTCGACTCGACCCACATCTCGTTCGGCGTTGTGACGGGTGGTCTGTACGGAAAGCGCTGGAAGGCGGAGACCTCGGCATTCAACGGCCGCGAGCCGGATGAACGGCGGACGGATTTCGATTTCGGAGCCCTCGATTCGGTATCCGGACGTCTGTGGTTTCTGCCGACGGCGAATCTCGCGTTCCAGGTGTCCGCCGGCCGATTGCCCGAGGCAGAAGCGGCTGAAGGAGCAGGCCCGCGAGTCGACGTCACGAGAGCCACCGCATCCGCGACGTACCACACGATGTTTCGCGAGAACAGCATCTGGGCGACGACGCTCGCGTGGGGAAGGAACGCAGAGACGGATCACGCGACCAACGCGCTGTTGCTGGAGACGAATCTCACCTTCGATGAGCAGGACACGTGGTTCGGCAGATTCGAGGTGGCGGGGAAGACCGCACACGATCTCGACGTCGCGACCGTTTCACAGGCGTTCACGGTCGCCAGGTTACAGGGCGGATACACCAGGTATCTCGATGCGGCGCGCGGATTCACACCCGGGTTGGGGATGACACTGTCCGCCGGGATTGTTCCGAAGGAGCTGGAGGCGGCGTACGGCAGACGTGTGAACGTCGGGGTCGGAGTGTTCGCCACATTTCGACCCGCGTTGTCTGCCACCGGCGCCGCCGCCGCCGCGCCCGCCGGTCATACCATGGTCATGACGGCCACAGATCCTGCAAAGCTGACGTGCCCCACACCTGTCGATGCAACGACAGCCTCGAAGACGATGTACAACGGCACGACGTACTACTTCTGTTCCGACAGGGACCGCGACGGATTTCTCAAGGATCCGGCGATGAACGTGGCGATGATGCCGAAGCAGTGAGGCGTGCATGAAGAAGAGATCGATCGTGGAACTCGCCGTCCTCGTGTTCGTCGTCGCCATTGCATTGGGCATCCTGGTCGGGGTGTACTTCGTGACGGCTGGTGTCAGCGCCCGGCCGCAGCCCAGCGCGCTCGAAACCTTCGTCGCGCGCAGCATGCGTGGCATCGCGATCAGGGTGCGTGGGCACAATCTCACCAACCCCATTCCGCTCGGCGATAATGCTGTCGCGGAGGGGCGCGCCCATTTCGCCGACCATTGCTCGTCGTGTCACGGCAATGACGGCAGCGGGAACACGGAGATGGGGCGCGGTCTCTATCCCAGGGCACCCGATATGCGGCTGCCTGCGACACAGAACCTGTCGGACGCCGAGCTGTTTCACATCATCGAGGACGGCGTCCGATTGACCGGCATGCCGGCATGGGGCACGGGCACGCAGGCGGGCGAGGAGGAAAGCTGGCATCTCGTCCTCTTCATCCGCCACCTTCCGCGCATCACGCCCGAGGAGATCGAGCAGATGGAAGGCTTGAACCCCAAATCGCCGGAAGAGATCCGGCAGCAAATCGAAGAGGAAAAGTTTCTTCAAGGCGGCGATGTCACGCCGCCGCCCTCAACCGTGCATAATGAGACAGGAGCTCACGAATGAAAAAGTGGATCATCGGCGTCGCGTTACTCGCTCTCACCGTCGCCATCCCCATCTCCGCGCGCGCCCACGAAGGGAAGGACCACACAGTCATTGGCACAGTGACCAGTATCGATGGTACCAACCTGATGGTGAAGGGCACGGACGGCAAGACCGTCATGGTGATGATGGACGCCAAGACGCAAATCACGCAGGGAAAGACGAAGCTCGACGCGAAAGCGCTGAAAGTGGGCGACCGCGTCGTCGCCGCAGGCCCGGAGGACAAGAGCATGATCATGGCCGAGACGGTGAAGGTCGGCGTGGCGCCGGCACCCGCGAAGGCCGCGGCAAAGAAGTAACCCCCGCGAGCGTTGGATGTCCACGGAACGCAATTCGGCCGTGGACATCTCACCTTCATTCATCGAAGGGCGGATCTTCAGGCCGGCCTATACTGAAGAGATGTCCCCGCACCAAAAGACGCGGCAGATCGCCAACCCTCTCCGCCGTAACGTGGCGATCATCGCGCACGTCGATCACGGCAAGACCACGCTCGTCGATGCGCTGCTGCGCCAGAGCGGCGCGTTCCGCGCCAACCAGCAGGTCGCGGATCGCGTGATGGACAACACCGATCTCGAGCGTGAGCGCGGCATCACCATCCTCGCGAAGAACACCGCGGTCCACTACAAGGATCTCCTCATCAACATCGTCGACACCCCGGGCCACGCGGACTTCGGCGGGGAGGTCGAGCGGACGTTGTCGATGGTCGACGGCGTGATGCTGCTGGTCGATGCGTCGGAAGGCCCGTTGCCGCAGACGCGGTTCGTCCTGCGCAAGGCGCTCGAGCGGGGGCTGCCGCCGATCGTCGTCCTGAACAAGATCGATCGCCACGACGCCCGGCCCAAGGAAGTCCTCAACGAGGTGTACGACCTGTTCATCGACCTGGATGCGACCGAGGAGCAGATCGAATTTCCCGTGCTGTATACGAACGCCCGCATCGGCACTGCCACCGAGGACATGGGGGCGCTCGGGGAGGATCTGCAGCCCTTGTTCGAGGCGATCGTCGATCACGTGCCCCCGCCACTCGGCAACCCCGAGGCGCCGCTCCAGATCCTGGTCGCGAACCTCGATTCGAGCGATTACCTCGGGCGCATCGCGATTGGCCGGATCTTCAACGGCACCGTCCGGCTGAACGATCCGGTCGCGGTGCTGAAGCTGGGAGGCGCGACCGAGCAGACGAAGATTACCAAGCTCTACTCCTTCGACGGATTGAAGCGGATCGAGGTGGAGCGCGCCTCGGCCGGCGACATCGTCTGCCTTGCCGGCATCGAGAACATCACGATCGGCGAAACGATCGCCGACATCGAGCAACCGGTCGCGATTCCGCCGGTCGCGATAGACGAGCCGACCGTGTCGATGATCTTCGGCGTCAACACGGGGCCCATGGCCGGCCGTGACGGGCAGTACGTGACGTCGCGGAACCTGCGCGAGCGTCTCGCGCGCGAGCTCGTCGGCAACGTCTCGCTTCGCGTGGAGGACACGGACTCACCGGAACAGCTGAAGGTGGTCGGGCGCGGCGAGCTGCAGCTTTCGATCCTGATCGAGATGATGCGGCGCGAGGGCCACGAGCTCCAGGTGTCGCGCCCCGAGGTCGTCACCAAGGAGATCGATGGCGTGAAGATGGAGCCGGTCGAAGACCTGGTGATCGATGTGCCCGAGAACTACCAGGGCGTGGTGATCGCCCAGGCGGGCACGCGCCGGGGCGTGCTGACGAAGATGGTGAACCACGGCAGCGGCCGCGTGCGCCTCGAGTTCCGGATCCCGGCTCGCGGGCTCATCGGCTTCCGTTCGCAGTTCCTCACCGACACCAGGGGCACGGGGATCATGAACCACCTCTTCGCCGGGTGGGAGCCCTGGCACGGCGCGATCGCGTCGCGCACGACCGGGGCGCTCGTGGCGGATCGCACAGGCGCGGCGACGGCGTTCGCGATCTTCAACCTGCAGGAGCGCGGAGAGATCTTCATCGAGCCGACGACGACGGTCTACGAAGGGATGATCATCGGCGAGAACTCGCGTCAGAGGGACATCGACGTGAACGTCACGAAGGAAAAGAAGCAGACGAACATGCGCGCCTCGACCGCCGACGAGGCGATCCGCATCATCCCGCCCCGCCTGTTGAGCCTCGAGCAGTCGATCGAGTTCATCAACGACGATGAGCTGGTCGAGGTGACGCCGAAGGCCATTCGGCTCAGGAAGCGGATCCTCGCCGCGAATCAAAGGCCCCGGCGCGGCGAAGAGTAACGCGCGCGCCAGTATTCGCTGGAGGCGGCCCCCCAGGCCCGACTTTCGTGTTCCTCATACAGAAATGAAATCGCGGAAGCCGTGCAGATTCGGGCAGCGCCCGGCTTGACAGCCAGAGCATTCGAGTTTCATACGACTCGAGCGACATGACCCATCACGATTTGGGCATATCCCTTGCGATGGCGCGCGGCACATCAGGGATTGGGGATCGGGGATCAGGGATTAGGTCTTGATGCGTGACCTTGGATTCCAATCCCCAATCCCCAGTCCCCAATCCCCGGAGGATCGCGTGCTGCTCGGAGCGTTGGCGTTCTTCTCAGACGACCTGGCGATCGATCTCGGCACCGCGAACACCTGCGTGTTCGTCCGCGGACGCGGCATCGTCCTCAGCGAGCCGTCGATCGTCGCCTTCAACACCACCAACGGCCAGATTGAAGCTGTGGGCAACGAGGCGAAGGAGATGCTCGGCCGGACGCCGGCCAACATCACCGCCATCAAGCCGATGCGGGACGGGGTGATTGCCGACTTCGAGGCGGCCGAGCGGATGCTCGGCTATTTCATCCGCAAGGCCCACAAGGGAAAGCGGTTCGTCCGCCCGCGCGTCGTCATCGGCGTGCCGTCGGAGATCACGCAGGTCGAGCGCCGCGCGGTCAAGGACAGCGCCTATCGCGCGAAGGCGAGCGAGGTGCACCTGATCGAAGAAGGGATGGCGGCCGCGATCGGCGCGGGCATGCCGATCACCGAAGCGGCGGGCAACATGATCGTCGACATCGGCGGCGGCACCACCGACATCGCCGTGCTGTCGCTGGCCGGCACCGTTTACAGCAAGTCGGTGCGCGTCGCGGGCAACGCCATGGACGAGGCGATTACGCAGTACGTCCGCCGCGAGCACAACCTGCTGATCGGCGAGCGCACCGCCGAGCGCATCAAGATGGACATCGGATCGGCGGCGCCGCTCGACAGGCCGAAGCGGATGGAAGTCAAGGGACGCCATCAGCTCGAAGGCAAGCCGACGACGATCGTGATGACCGACGGGGAGATCCGCGAGGCGCTGTCCGAGCCGATCCGGATGATCATCCAGGCGGTGCGTGACGGCCTCGAGCGGATTCCGCCGGAGCTCTCCGCCGACGTCTGCGACCGCGGCATCGTCCTGAGCGGCGGCGGCGCGCTGCTTCAGAAGATGGACGAGCGGCTGCGGATCGAGACAGGCCTGCCGGTGCAGGTCGCCGAAGATCCGCTGTCGTCGGTTGTCCTCGGCGCCGGCAAGATGCTGTCGGACTTCGATCTGCTCCGGAAGATCTCGATCGATTAGTTGGTGGTTGGTGGTTCGTGGTTCGTAGTTGCCACCGACTGCCACCGACCACTAACCACTGACCACCAACCAACCACTAACCACCATCCACCAACCAGCTCAGATCCACTCCGGCGTCGGCTGGATCGTCGGCTCCGGCGTTCTGCCCGGATCGGGGCGACCGCTTCCGGCCAGCCGGCTGATCGCGCGCACGGTCATATCGTGATCGCAGACGATCTGGCAGGAGAGGCGCACGCCGGTCAGGCCCTTCTCCGCGAGCCGCGTCGTCTCGGCCTTCGTTCTCTGCTGCGGCTCGCCGCTGATGAACTCGACGCGGCAGGTCGTGCACCGCGCGTTTCCGCCGCACGCGTGCAGGACGTCGACGCCCGCGTCCTGCTCGATCGCGAGCACGAGACGCTTGCCCGACTCGACATCCACCGGTGCAAACCCTTCCACCGTCAGCGTTGGCATGGGCGCTATGTTAACGTATCGAGCTGACCATGCCCGACGCTCCCGACATCCCGCGTCCTTCGCAGCTCTGGAAACAACTCGATCCCAATCGCAGGCGGCAGGCGGCGGTCGCGTTCTGGCACGACGATAACGCCGCCAACGAGCAGGCGGAAGTGATCGGCGTGATCGCGCAGCGGATCAAGTTCCGCCTCAAGAGCGTGATCACGATGCCGGTGGAGAAGAAGGCGCAGCAGCTCATCTCGCTGCCGGGTGTGTCTGAGATCGTCGCCGCGCGCCTGCTGGTCACGTATCACCTCGCGCACCAGCGGCCGATGATGGGCACCTTCCTCGACGCGCTGGGTGTCGCCCACGAGGACGGCATCATTGCGAACGAGGAGATGAAGCCGCCTGCCCCCGACGCGCTGAAGAAAGCCGCGAAGGCGATTGCCGCGTCTTACCCTGCTGACGACGTGTCGTTGTATCTGTCGACGCTCATGTGGCAGGACTCCGAGGCCTGGGGCGCCCTCGCCGAATTCGCGCGAGTCAGTTAGTGGTTGCTGGTTTGTGGTTGGTGGCAAGGAATACCAGCACGAGTTGTTCATGACCACTAACCACCAACCACCAACCACCAACCGATCTCAGGCGCCCCAGCCGTGACATGGATGACAGGCGCCGAGGGGTGGGCCGCGCTCCTCACGCTGACGGTGCTCGAAATCGTTCTCGGCATCGACAACATCATCTTCATCGCGATCGTCGCGGGGAAGCTCCCGCACGCGCAGCGCGACCGCGCGCGCAGGACAGGGCTGTTCCTCGCGATGTTCATCCGCATCGCGCTGCTGATGTCGATCGTGTGGGTGATGAGCCTCACGCGGCCGCTGTTCTCGCTCTTCGGCTTCGACCTGTCGGGCCGGTCGTTCATCCTCGCCGGCGGGGGCCTCTTCCTGATCTTCAAGGCCACGCGCGAGATTCACGACAACCTCGAAGGTGAGACCCCCGGGCACGCCCCGCGGCGCGCCGCGGTGTCGTTTGCCGGCGTCATCATCCAGATCCTCCTCCTCGACATCGTCTTTTCGCTGGACTCGGTGATCACGGCGGTCGGCATGGCCGAGTACGTGTCAATCATGATCACGGCGATCGTGATTGCCATCTTCGCCATGCTGTTCGCGTCGGCAGGCATCGCCGCGTTTGTCGAGCGGCATCCGACGGTGAAGATGCTGGCGCTCAGCTTTCTCCTGCTGATTGGCCTGTCGCTCATCGCGGAAGGCTTCGGCCAGCACGTGCCGAAGGGGTACATCTATTTCGCGATGGGCTTCTCGATCTTCGTCGAGATGATCAACCTGCGGGTGCGATCGAAGATGAGGCCGGTGCATCTGCGTCGAAACCTTCCAAAGGAATAGATCGGAAATGATCGGAAATTGAAGATTGAAGATTGGATGATTGATGACTGTTGAAGATTTACGATTGAGCGATTGAGCGATTGAAGTTGTGCATTTCACGATTGAAGCTCGAACCCACGGCCGCTATCTCGTGCGCGTGCCGGCCACGGCGCCGCCATGGCCGCTCCTCGTCGGCTTTCACGGCTACGCCGAGAACGCTGCGGATCATCTGAGCGCGCTGACGACGATTCCAGGAACGGAGCAGTGGCTGCTCGTCGCCATCCAGGCGCTGCATCCCTTCTACACGCGCAAGGAGCAGGTTGTCGCCAGCTGGATGACGCGCGACGACCGTGAGCTCGCCATCGCGGACAACATCGATTACGTCGGACGCGTGCTCGAGCGCGTCAGGCAGGAGCATCGCACGCGGCCGACGCTCGTGTTCTCGGGCTTCTCGCAGGGCGGCGCGATGGCGTACCGCGCCGCTGCACACTATCGAGCCGACGGGCTCATCATCCTGGCCGCGGATGTGCCGCCGGATGTCATCGCACAGCAGCGCGTGCCGCTGCCGCCGGTCTTGATCGGCCGCGGTGTGAAGGACGAGTGGTATACGGAAGCGAAGGAAGCTGCGGACGTCGCCGCCCTCGCGAAGATCGGCGCGCACGTCGAGGCATGCGTATTCGACGGCGCCCATGAGTGGACGGATGTTTTTCGCGCGGCAGCAGCGGAAATGTTGCGGCGTGTGCTTCGATGACGCTGAACGATCTGGGTTGGAACGATCACTGTGCTGCCGGCTATGCGCCGTGGGCGGGGAAGAAACACGTGCGTCCCGGCCGCGTGGCGATCGAGTTCAACCAGATCTTTCGCATCTCTGTTGACGGCGAGGATCTCGATGCGGTGACGGCAGGGCGCTTGAAGCATCGCGCGGCGAATCGGGCGGAGCTGCCGGCGGTGGGCGACTGGGTTGTTGTGCGGAGGCGTTCCGACGAGGATAGCGCGGTGATCGTCGCGGTCCTTCCGCGGCGCAGCGCGTTCACCCGCCGGGGAGCGGGCAACGTCACCGGCGAGCAGGTGGTCGCGGCGAATGTGGATGTTGTCTTCGTCGTGATGGGGCTTGATGCCGACTACAACCTGCGCCGGCTCGAACGATACCTGCTGATGGCGCGCGAAAGCGGCGCCTCGCCGATCATCCTGCTGACCAAGCCCGATCTCTGCACCGATGTGCCGGCCCGCGTGGAGCAGGTGACGAAGCTGACAGGAGACATTCCGGTGCACGTGCTGCAGCCGAAGCGGGGCGAAGGGCTCGAGCACGTGCGCGCGCATCTCGGCCCGGGCCGCACGGCGGCGCTGCTCGGATCCTCAGGCGTCGGCAAGAGCACGATCATCAACCGGCTGGTCGGGTCCGAGCTTCAGCGGACGCGCGAGGTGCGCGAGTCTGATTCGCGCGGGCGTCACACGACGACGCATCGGGAGCTGGTGATGCTGCCGGGCGGCGGGCTCATCATCGACACGCCGGGAATGCGCGAGCTGCAGTTGTGGGACGCCGCCGATGCAGTGCGCGAGACGTTCGACGAGATCGAGGCGCTGGCCGCCGGCTGTCACTTCACCGATTGCCGCCATCGCGAAGAGCCGCGCTGCGCGGTGAAAGCGGCGATAGACGAGGGACGCCTGGAGGCGGAGCGGCTCGAGAGTTACGTGAAGCTGCAGACCGAGCTCGACGATCTCGCCCGGCGGAAGGAAGAGCACGTCCGGTTGCAGCCCGATGCGACCGGGAAGAATCGCGCCACCGTCGTCAAGAGACGCGCAACCCGCCGGTTTCGCTAAGGCGCCGTGGGCGCTGCGGCGGGACGCACCGAGGACCGTATGGGAGCTGGCGGCAGCAGGAAGTCAGCGGTCGGTATCGGCTTCGGGCCGCTCGGGAACGTGTCGGTGTACCTCGGCGGTGCCGGCACCGGCGGCGGATTCGCGTCGATCAGGCTTTCGATCGGCGCAAACCACAGGAGCCCGGCCACAATCGCCACCGCCGCGGCCGACGCGATCGCCAGGCGTGGCGTCTTTGCGTGGTCACTCTTCCTGCGGCGCGGCTGCACCTTCGTCAGCAGCCGCAGCCCGAGGCTGCCCGCCGCCTCGCCGATCATCGCCGGCGTCAACCGGTTCACGCGCATTTGCGCGCCCTGCATCAGCGACCGGTCGCACACCAGGTTGATGATGCGCGGCACGCCGCCGGTATAGGCGTGCACCAGGTCGAGCGCCGCCGGCTCGAACGTCACCGCCGTGGATCCGCGCGCCACCCACAGGCGATGCGCGATGTACGCCTCGACCTCCACGCGATTGAGCGGCTTCAACGTGGCGCGGATCGAGATGCGCTGATCGAGCTGCCGCA
Source organism: Acidobacteriota bacterium (assembly GCA_023265015.1). Taxonomy (GTDB): domain Bacteria; phylum Acidobacteriota; class Vicinamibacteria; order Vicinamibacterales; family UBA2999; genus Gp6-AA40. Next base: position 13,512 of record JAHFUO010000070.1, read on the forward strand.
TCTCGGCCGCGCCCAGGGCGTCGAGGAGATTCAACTGTCCGACCAGCACGATCTGCAGGAGCTTCGATTCGTTCGTCTCGAGATTCGAGATGATGCGGATCTGCTCGAGGATCTGCGACGACAGGTGCTGCGCCTCGTCGATGATCAGCACGGCGCTGCCGTGGATCGGCATCAGCGACAGCAGGAACTCGTGCAGCGTGCTGATCAGCTGGTGCTTGCTCGCGGCCGCGATCCGTCCGCTCCGCACCGCGTCGCGCGAGACGACGCCGAAGTCGAGCAGCACTTCGCGCAGCAGCTCCTCGATGGAGAGAAACGGGTTGAGGATCAGCGACGTGAAGACGCTCGCATCGAGCTGCTCGAGCAGCGCGCGGCAGCTTGTCGTCTTGCCCGTCCCGATATCGCCAGTCAGGACGATGAAGCCTTCCTTGCGGCGGATGGCCTGCTGGAGGAGCGTGATCGCTTCCTCGTGCGACTCGCTGCGGTAGAGAAAGCGTGGATCGGGCGTCAGCGTGAAGGGGGGTTGTACGAAGCCATAATATTGCTCGTACATCGACGCGTCGCGAGGCTGCGTGGCGGCCTGGGAACTCACGCTGCACGGCAATATAGCAGACCACACTCTATAATTCCCGCATGTTCGTGCTTCTGACCCTGTTGTGGCTGCTTGGCGACCCGCAGGCGGCGGCCCGTCCCCGTCCGCAGGCGCCGCCGCCGCAGCTTCCCGCCACGCGTCCGCAGCCGGCACGGCCGCAGACGCCGCCCGACACGTTCTTCACCAGCACGCTTACTCCGGGGGAGCTGCAGAACAAGCAGGCGGTGCTCGACACGAGCCTCGGGACGATCGTCCTTGACCTGCTCTCCGACGCGGCGCCGAACCACGTCGCGCACTTCATCGCGCGCGCCCGCGAGGCTGCGTACGACGGGACGATCTTCCATCTCGTGATCGCCAACGGGATCATCCAGGGCGGCGACCCGCTGTCGAAGGACGCGGCCCAGAGCGCGAGGTACGGCACGGGCGGCATGCGGGAGCTTCGCTTCGAGGCAAGCAGCGAGAAGATGACGCGCGGCGCGGTCGCCGCGGTGCTCGCGCCGAATCTGCCCGACAGCGGCGGCTCACAGTTCTTCATCCTGATCGCGGACCAGCCGGCGCTCGACGGCAGGTACACGGTGTTCGCGCGAGTGTCCGAGGGGTTGAACGTCGCGCAGAAAATCTCGCAGGTCGATGCGGACGCCAACGTCCCGAGGGAGCGTGTCGTCATCCGCACAGTGGCGATCCGCGAGAAGCCTGCGCCCGTGCCGGAACCGTTCGTCAGCGAGACCGCCGACGAGCTCTCACACTACCGCGCGGTGCTCGAGACGGCGGCCGGCAACATCACGTTGGAGTTCTTTCCGGACAAGGCGCCGAATCACGTGCGCAACTTCCTGCGACTCGCCTCGGTCGGGTTCTACGACGGCACCGCGTTCCATCGCGTCGTGAAGGGATTCGTCATCCAGGGCGGGTTCCTGCCGACGCGGACCGAGCCGCTGGACATTACGCAGGAGAAGTACGTCCACACGATGCAGCCGGAGTTCAACGACACGCCGCACGACAAGGGGATCGTCTCGCTGGCGCGCGGCGCCGATCCTGCCAGCGGCGACACCTCGTTCTTCATTGTCACCGCGCGCACGCCGGCGCTCGATGGGAAGTACACCGCGTTCGGACGCGTCGTTGAGGGGATGGACGTCGTGGAGAAGATTGAGGGCGTGCCGGTGAACGGTGAGACACCGGTAAACCGCGTCGAGGTGAAGAAGGTCACCCTCACCAGGGTTCCATGATCGTCTGTGATTGTCCGTGATCTACCATACGCGGTGGGCACGGCGTGCCCTTGCCGCGGAACCAATGATTCGTCCGGCACGGAGGTCAGCATGAGAAGCATCGTGTTTGGGATACTCGGGGCAGCGTGCCTCGTTGCGGTGGTGATTGCGCAGCGGGGACAGAGCGATCCGCAGCCGACGTGCAAGATGTGTCCAGGGACACACATTCCCGTCGAGGAGCTGCAGGCATATACGAAGAAGGCCGTTGCCGAGAAGCTGGTGGATCAGCAGGTGAGGGACATCGAGATCGGCAAAGCTCACGTCGGCATCGGCATGGTCCATCGCGGGAAACTGGACGCACCGGCGCCGGACTCGGCCGCCGAGCACGACCTGGTCAGCGAGGTCTATCACATCGTCGACGGGTCAGCGACGCTGATGCTCGGACCGGACATCCTCGAGATGAAGCGTCGGGCTGCGACGCTTGAAACCGTCCGCCTGTTCAACGGACCTGGCAACAACGGGTCGTCGATTCGCAACGGCGTGACGTATCAGCTCAAGGTTGGAGACGTCGTGGTCATTCCGGCGGGCACGGGGCACATGTTCACCAGGATCAACGATCACATCGACTA
>JAHFUO010000159.1 GCA_023265015.1 Acidobacteriota bacterium
CGCGCGTGCCGTAGTCCATACCGTTAGTGAGTAAACCCGTCCGTATATAGATCTTGCGGCGCGATTCTCCGCGTGGCCTACTCGTAATCACCCGCAGCGCTGTGCTGCGGAGACCACCCGCAGCGCTGTGCTGCGGAGACCTCAGTCCTCCGACTGGGAGCCAGCCGCGGATGCGGCGCCCTGGTTGCTCTTGGAGGACCGCTATGTACCCCTGTCTATGCTGCTTGAACACGGCCTGCGTTGAACTCAAACAGGACAAAAAGGGCCGCCCGTATACGACGTGTCGGATGTGCGGCACACGCGCGTTCATGCACTCGGCGACTGCGCTGCGTGGTCTTACGCACTTCGCACCGCAGCTGATCGCGCTCTGGCGCCAGGCGACCGCGGGAGATCTGCTCACCAAGATCGATCAGCAGATCTCGGCAGCACGTAATGGCACAGCTGTCCCGGCCGCAGCGGTGGGCTAGTCCATGTCGACGCAGAGCCAACCGAGCGCGCCAGCAAGCGCGCCGTTCACGATTCCGGGGTTCGAGCCGTTGCCGGCGCAGGTAGCGCCCGACGAGCTAGCGCGCGAACGCCAGGCCGAGCTACAGCGCGCCGCCGACGAGTACGACGCCGAGCAGCGACATCTCGAGCTCGCGCGCCGAAAATGGCAGAACCAGCGCGAGCTCGCTCACATGACCTTGATGGCGCAACTACCGAAAGTAGTTGGTGCTGCGGTCGTGGGCGTCGTCATCGGATATCTGTTGCCGCTGGGGAGCGACCGATGAACGGCGCAAAGGTGATCCCTTTGTTCGCCGCGCCCATTGCCGAGCGCGTAGCGGATCGTGTGGTCCCGCCAGTCACGCAGCCCACGACACTGCGCGGTTACCGCGACGCCAGCGGTATCCAGCTAGACCGGGATCGCCTTACTAGTCAGTTAGGCACCTGGGTCGCCGTGGGCGTCGGTGTCGCGGCCTTTTTTGTCGTGCGCGACTGGCGCCATCGCCGCCACCGCAAGGAGAGCGTCAGAGCCACGAGCTAGGTTCGGCCATCCCGAAAAAGGGATCGACCCGCGCGCCGCCAAGCGCCGGGCCGAATGACCGCACCTCGTTAACCCGAGAGCGATATGGAAAATCTAGCAGACACCCACGACAGCTGTGAACCACTCAAGCCCTCAAGGGACGCGGGTAGCTCCCGCGCCGAGCCGACGGCGACGTGCCATCAGCCGACGCCCCCAACCTCGGTTGGGGCGTCCCTTGAGGGATCGAGAGGCACAGAGTCGGAGGCTCTGTCGCTACCAGCCGGCGTAGCCGGCCTCTCCGCGGCGCAGCCGCGTATTCTTGATACTCTAGAAACGCTAGCGCAACGTCCCGAACTACAAGACGAAACAGGCAGATCTGAGAGTAATTCAGTGTTACCAGGGCAGCGCGCCCTGGGCCTGGATGGAGTGCCCGAGCAGTACGACCTGTTCGATGGGCTCGGCTACGCAATCCCGTCTCGAGTCTATGACCAGGACGAGCGACCGCGGCGAGATCCGCGTTTAGATCTCGCACAGCTCGCGTTCGCGTTCCCGGTTGGGGGCGTGCAAATGCACTTTTCCAACTGGCATCGCGAGCGCGATGCCTCTTTGCGGTACCTCGCGGACCAGTATCCGCGAGGCAAGCTACGGAGAACGTTTCGCAGGATCGCCGACCGTGGCGATGAATGTGGGTCGCTCGTTCGCTCGCGCGTGTGCGACCACGGCCACATCGAGAACAAGGAATACGTCGCATCGCATTGCGGCTCGCGAACGTGTCCCGCGTCCGCGCGCGCGGACGCGCTCGAGCTTCGGACGAAGTTGTTTGCAGCCGTAAAGCACTGGCCGACGAAGCGCACTGGCGCTAGCTGGATGTTTCACACCGTAACGGTCCGCTGTCCGCGCTTTGTCACGGTGCAGCGGCTTATGGTGGATCGCCGTCGAGCGTTCGCCGGATGGAAGGCGGGATGGCAAGTCATCCGCAAGATCTGCGGCGGCGAGCGAGCTATCGCTCACCTCGAGGTTGGTACTGGCGGCATGGTCCATGTACACGTCCTCGCGTACCACCGTTTCATTACGCCCTATCAGCTCACGCTAGTGCGTGACGCGATCCTATCGACGGTCGGCGGCGGGACGACGCAATACCGCGTTGACCGCGTTGGTACAGGCAAGCGCGAGAGGGGCGCGGTCAAGGAGGTTGCGAAGTACGTCACCAAAGGCGTCGCGATGAACAACAGCTCGGCGAACCAGACACACCCGTTGCTGGCGTCTCTCATCGAGGTTGCGTTTCGCTCGATGCCACTGACTGTTCTGTATGGAAAGTGGAAGGGTTTGAACGTCGAGGCCGAGGAGGAGGAGGGCGATTCGGGATGGCAGTGCCCAACGTGCGGATCGGCTTCGTTTCGTTGGCACTACCACGACAAGACAACCGGAGCGGTTGCTCGCGTCGAACCGCGCTTTGCGAAACGACCGCGCCCGCCGCCTGGGGATTCTTGATGTGGTTCTGTTGGAAATGCCAAAGCCGTTACCCGGTACATCGTGCGTGGTGTGCCGTGTGCCAAGACGCGGGCACGATCGCGATTGAACCCGTGCGCCCCCAGGCGCACATGCGGACCGAGTTACAGGTTGCGAGTGCTCGCGATCTCGTCGCGCGCAAGTGGACGACGGTTGAGTCACGCGCATACCCGGAGCTATTAGTTAGTCGCGGTGCGCTCGTTGCGCTGTGGGGTCAAGCCGGCGGCGGCAAGAGCACGCTAGCCACGCGGTACGTTGATGGGCTCCGTGGAGCAGTCGTGTATTTCAGTGCAGAGGAAAAGCTTGGCCCGACGCTCGCCGCGCGCTTAGAGCGGTGTGGCGTCAGGCGCGCCGATTTCCATGCGGTCGGTCAGGCGTCGGTTGACGAGCTCGTGACCTACTGCCGCGAGGTACGCGCCGTTGCTCTGGTGGTCGATAGCATTCCGATGACCAGCTTTCGCCCCGAGGATCTTCGCCGACTCTTGGAGGCGTGCGGCGTGGATGTGCTCGTGTATGTGCTGCACGCGACCAAAGAGAACGCGGCGGCGGGATTGAACGCTTACCTACACGAGGCCGACGTGGTTGTGGAGGTGTCAGCGCTCGCGTGGACCGTGCGCAAGTCGCGCTACCAGGCCACCGATGGAACCGCGCGTGCCGTAGTCCATACCGTTAGTGAGTAAACCCGTTTGTATATAGATCTTGCGGCGCGATTCTCCGCGTGGCCTACTCGTAATCACCCGCAGCGCTGTGCTGCGGAGACCACCCGCAGCACAGCGCTGCGGAGACCTCAGTCCTCCGACTGGGAGCCAGCCGCGGATGCGGCGCCCTGGTTGTTGGAGGATTGGCTATGTATCCATGCCTATGCTGTTTGAACACCGCGTGCGTCGAACTCAAGCAAGACAAAAAGGGCCGCCCGTATACGACGTGTCGGATGTGCGGGACGCGCGCGTTCATGCACTCGGCGACTGCGCTGCGTGGCCTTACACACTTCGCGCCTCAGCTGATAGCGCTCTGGCGCCAGGCGACCGCGGGAGACCTGCTTACCAAGATCGATCAACAGATCTCGGCAGCACGTAATGGCACAGCTGTCCCGGCCGCAGCGGTGGGCTAGTCATGTCGGCACAGAACCAGCCGAGCGCGCCCGCAAGCGCGCCGTTCACCATTCCAGGTTTTGAGCCGCTGCCGGCGCAGGTAGCGCCCGACGAGCTAGCGCGCGAGCGCCAGGCCGAGCTACAGCGCGCCGCCGACGAGTACGACGCCGAGCAGCGACATCTCGAGCTCGCGCGGCGAAAATGGCAGAACCAGCGCGAGCTCGCTC
>JAHFUO010000160.1 GCA_023265015.1 Acidobacteriota bacterium
GCAGGTAGCGGCGCTTCAGCGTCTTGACGAAGAAGAACCGGAGTGCGGAGACGTGGAGCTTGACCGTGCGCGGCCCGAGCTTCCGCTCGCGCAGCAGATACGCCTGATACTGGCGCAGGTGGCGCTGATTGAGTTGATCCGGGGACGTGTGAAAGTACTTCGCGAATCGCTCGACGGCCTTGAGGTAACAGTAGACTGTGGTCTTCGCGTAGTTGCGCCGCTGGAGTTCCTCCAGCATCGCGCGTCTGAGATGGGTCACAAGACACCTCCTGTGACCCCCACCCTACCCGGCCGATCGAGCGAGGCTTATGCGTAGCGTCCGCCGCGCCAGCGGCTTGGTCCAAACGCCGCAGTGTTTAACAGAGCAGCATCATGCGCCGAGGGCGAGAATCCCTTACGAACCTTCGGCAAGACGTGACAAACAGAGTGATTCACGCTGGGCACTACTGAGGCCGTCGTCTAGTCCCGCTCTCATGGTCCGCTACGTAACATAACCTGCAGACGTCACAGGCTACGGAGGAACTGCATCAGGGACGGGTCGTCCCGCCAGCGGCGTTTGGGAGCGTTGCCGGCGGTGAACGATCCGCATGCGGCCAGCATCTGAGCCTTCGTCTCGAGATCCACTTCGGCATACACGTTGGTCGTATCGATCGAGACGTGACCGAGCCATGCGCGGATCGTGTTGATGTCCACGCCCGCGCGTAGGAGGTGCGTGGCGGTCGTGTGCCGGATCACGTGCGGGCTGATCGCTTTCTTCGCGAGCGATGGGCACGCGACGGCGGCGTCGGCTACGTACCGTGTGACGGTCGCGTGGACGACAAACCGCGTGATGGGCGCTCGCCGCCGGTTGCGGAACACGGGCTCGTCTGGCGATCGTCCCGACGTCAGCGCCCGCAGCGACGTCATGGTCGCGGGCCACAGCGGACAGTGTCGGGTCTTGCCGCCCTTGCCGACGAGCCGCACCGAACCGGACCCATCCGATCGCACGTCGAGATCGCGGATGGCGACGGCCGCCGCCTCGCTGGCGCGCGCGCCGGTGTTGTAGAGGAACAACAGGACGCTGTGATCACGACGGCCTTGCTCGGTCGTGCGATCCGGCGCGGCCAGGAGCGCGTCGATCTCCGGCTTGTCGAGGTAGCAGAGACCCGGCCGATCATAGCGTTTGAACGGCACGGCGCGGACCTCGCCGCACCAGGGAATTAACTCCGGGCAGCGCTCCCCGACGAACGTTGCGAGTGCATGGATCGCGGCCAATCGCTGGTTGCGCGTCCTGACGCCACAGCCGCGGCGCTCCTCGACGTGCCGAAGAAAGCCGCGCACCACATCCGCCGACACCTCGGTCACGACCAACCGATCGACGGCCGTCTTGTGGTGATCGGCCGCAAACGGGATCAACAGTCGAAGGGTGTCACGATAGCTGCGCTGGGTATTGCGGGAGAGGTTGCGTTCCACGACGAGATGCTCGAGGAGGAACCGACGTACCCAGCCGCCCAGCGGTACGCCTTCATGCGTCTTCATGTGACCCTCCCGGAATGGCGTACTTCAAGAACCGAAGGCCAGCCTCCATCGTCAACTCGGATGTCATACACAAGTACCGCTGCGTCTCCTTCACGCTGCAGTGGCCAAGGTACGTCGAGAGATGCGGCAGGAGTCGCTGGACGTTTTTCCCCTGCCGGTACCAGCTGACCAATCGATTCATCGCGAACGTGTGCCGAAAGTCGTGCAGCCTCGGCCGGAACGTCCGGCAGGCCGGACGCTCCAGGCCGGCCTGCTCTCGCACGCGTTTGAACACCAACTCCGCGGTCTGACGCGAGATGGGCCGCCCGTGGCGATCGGACAGAAACGGCGCGTCGGTCCGGCGAGACTTCGTCGGCTGCCGCGCGCGGTGGCGTACGAGCACGTCGACCAAGTCGGTGCCGATCGGCACGAGCCGGCTCTTATAGAACTTCGTCTCGCGAATCGTCAGGATCGCCTCGCGAAGGTCCACGTCGGCCATCGTCAATGCCAGCGCCTCGCTGATGCGAAGTCCGGTGGCGTATAGGAGCAGGAGCAGCGTGCGCACGGTCTGCGGAAGCACAAGCCAATCGTCTTCGTGACGCGCGTCCGCGGCGGTCAGCAAGGCGCGCACGTCAGCCTCGGAATAGATGTACGGGATGAACTCCGCTGGTGGCTTGGGTGGGCGCGGCGGCAGCGGCGCGCTCGTGGTGTAATCACGTGCGAGCGCGAATCGATAGAACCCAGCCACGGTATGAAACCGGGAGAACCAGGCGTTTGTCACTGGTCCCTTGCCGTCGACGTAACGGCGGACCGCCTCGGCGTCGACCGCTGTCAACGCGATGTCACCGACGGACTTGAGGAAGGCGCTCAGTTGTACCTGCTCCCCGTGAAACTGGACGCCCAGGGATCGACGGTGCCGGACGTACTCCCTGATGCAGGTCGACAGCGTCATCGCACACCTCCTAACGGAACGTCTGCCACCAGGCGGAGGGCATCGAGATCGCCGACACGAAAGAACGGGGTGGCGCGTGCGGCGCAGTGGCGCTCATGCGCCACCAGGCTGGCCAAATCGACGTCACCGACCTGTCGGAGCGAGACGACATCGACTTTCGCGTAGATCTCCGTCGCGCGGATCATCGTGTGACCCAGGTGATCGCCGATCTCTTTCAGCGTAAAGCCCTCGCCGAGCAGGTACGTGGCGTTGGCGTGACGAAGCCCGTGCGGGCCGTATCGCTGGAGTGTCTGGCCGAGGCGCAGTTGGGCGAGGCGCACCTGCGTCGACAGACCGCCGGCCGAGAGGGGTCGATACGGCCGACGCAAGGTCAGGAACACCGCGCGCGATGTGCAGCGCGGGCGAACCTGCCTGAGGTAGCGCACGATCGCCCCGGCGACCTCGCCCACCAACGGGTACTGTCCCACTTTCCGCTGCTTCGGTCGCGGTGGATGAATGCGCTCGTGCTCCCAGTCAATGTCGTCGAGAGTCAGGGCGCACACCTCGCCGGAGCGAAAACCGTAGACCGCCAGCAACACCAGCATCGCGTAATTGCGGATCTGCGTGGCGGCGTCGCCACGATTCGCGTCGAGGAGCTGCTGGACCTCGGTCCACCGCGGCCCCTGCGGCAGCCGCTCATGCGTGTACAAGCGCGGTGCATCGATCATTTCGGCCAACCCCAGACGGACCCAGCCGCGCATCGCCGCGTGTCGGAAGAAACTTCGCAGGCACTGCACGTGACGTGAGATCGTCACGCGGCTCCAGTGTGGCCGGCTGGCGAGGTACGCCGTGACGTCATCGAGCGTGGCGTTCTGCCACGCCCGTCCGCCTGCGGCGAGCCATGCGAGGAATGGCGTCAGCGAACGCCGTAGGCCGAGCAGTGTCGCAGCGGCTAGGCCGCGTTCGTCGCGCAACGTCCGTACAAGATCATCGAGCGCGTCGTCGCCGGACCCGCCTCCGCCGACGGGGACGACGGGACGCACCGCGTCAGTGATAGCGCGATGCGCAGGGTCGAAACGGAGCTTTCTGTGCTGGTCATCAAACATGATCGGACCTCCTCCTTGAACGCGGGGAAAGTCCGCAGTATCGCCGACGCTTATGTGCGGTAGATCAGAGCTGCTGACGCCGCGGACCGCTGATCATCTGGAGTAGCGCACATAACTGATCGACGTACATAAATGGGCACATTCCTGCAGGACCTCCGCTTCTCCCTCCGAAGCTTGCGTCGAGCGCCCGCCTTCCCGCTGGCCGCCATCGCGACGCTGGCGCTCGGCATCGGGGCGACCACTGCGATCTTCACGACACTCAACGCCGTCCTGCTG
>JAHFUO010000071.1 GCA_023265015.1 Acidobacteriota bacterium
CGCACTCCGCGTTCTTCCTCGGCCTCGATGCCTTCCTGCAGCAGCTGCCGATCATCCTCTTCTCGCTGATTGGCGGCGTGCTGGCGGACCGTTACGATCGCCGCCGGACGCTGATCGCATCGCAGTACGTCCAGATGGCGACGTCCGCGGTGCTGGCGGCGCTCATGTACTTCCACGTCGTGCAGATCTGGCACATCCTGGTACTGTCGTTCACCACGGGAGTCGCGCAGTCGTTCGGCGGACCGGCGTACCAGTCGCTGATCCCCTCGCTCGTCGACAAGAAGGATCTGCCGAACGCGGTGGCGCTCAACTCGATCCAGTTCAACGTGGCGCGCGTGCTCGGCCCGCTGCTCTTCGCGGCCACGCTGGCGGCGTTCATGCGCTGGGGCTACGACGAGCCGCAGGCGATGAATGCCTGCTTCCTGCTGAACTCACTGTCATTCGTGGTCGTCATCAACACGCTGATGGCGCTGCACGTGAAGCACATCCCTCCTGCCGCGACGACGGGCATGCGCAACGAGCTTCGGTTCGGGCTGTCGTACGTGCGGCATCACGACACGCTCGTGGGGCTCATCGTCCTGGCCGCGGCGACGACATTTCTCGGCTTCGCGGTGCTGACGTTCCTGCCGCTGTTCGCGCAGCAGGTGTTTCACGAGGGCGCAAGCACGTACAGTCACCTCATGGCGTTTTCCGGCGCCGGCTCGATTGTCGGCGCGCTCATCGTCGCGTGGCTGGGAAAGTTCAAGCGGATGGGGCTGACCGCGCTCCTGGTGCAGGCCATCTATGGCCTCCTGATCGTGGCGTTCGCAATGTCGCGCGTCCTCGTCGTCAGCGAAGTGCTGCTCTTCCTCACCGGCATGGCGTTGATGGTCGTGTTCTCCTCCGTCACATCGCTGGTCCAGCTGATCGCGCCGAACGAGATGCGCGGGCGGGTCATGAGCATCTACATGCTCGCGTTCCGCGGCGGGATGCCGCTCGGCAGCCTCGTGTCCGGGTGGGTCGCGACCATGACGTCGGCGCCGACGGTTCTGATCGCCAACGGCGTGCTGCTGAGCCTCGTCGCGGGATGGTTCCTGTTCAGGAGCTACGGCGTCCGGGAGCTCTGACGGAGGTGAGATGACTGCTTTCAGCCTGCTTCCCCGCGACGGACAGTTCTTCAAGGAGTTCATCGACCTCGCTGAGGAGGTCCGCTCGGGCGCCCGCCTGCTGAAGCAGATGCTGGCCACCGACCCGCCCGACATCGCGAAGGTGGAGGCAATCAAAGAGGCCGAGCACGCGTGCGACCGCGTCACGCGGGGCATCATCGATCGGCTCAACCGTACGTTCGTCACGCCGCTCGATCGCGAAGACATCCACGAGCTCGCCGGCTCGCTCGACGACGTGATGGATTCGATTGATGCCGTGGCCGCGGTGATACGCCTCTACAAGATCACCCAGGTACGGAGTGGCGCGAAGCGCCTGGTCGACATCGTGTGCGATTCAGTCGACCTGATTGCCGAGGCGCTCATCGTGCTCGAGAGGCGCACCGGCGTACTCGAGCTCGCGGCCCGCGTGAACCAGCTCGAACACGAGGCCGACCGTGTGCACCAGGACGCGATTGTCGAGCTGTTCGACCAGGAGCAGGACCCGATAGCGGTCATCAAGTGGAAGGAGATTCTCGACTTCCTCGAAGCGGCAACCGATCGCTGCGAGGACGTCGGCAACGTGCTCGAAGGCGTCGTCGTCAAGCACGCCTGAGACATGGATTCCACTCTTGTCGCCGTGGTGGGCCTCATCATCGTGGCCCTCTCGTTCGACTACATCAACGGATTCCACGACGCGGCGAACTCGATCGCGACCGTGGTGTCGACGCGCGTGCTGTCGCCTGGCCAGGCTGTCATCTGGGCCGCCGCGTTTAACTTCCTCGCGGCGTTCCTGTTCGGGACGGCGGTGGCGCAGACGGTCGGCGCCGGCATGGTGGATCTGCACGTGGTCACGTTTACCGTGATCTTCGCTGGGCTGTCGGCCGCGATCCTGTGGGACTTGATTACCTGGTACCACGGCCTGCCGACGAGCTCGTCGCACGCGCTGTTCGGCGGCTACGCCGGAGCCGCAGTCGCCAAAGCGGGATTCCCCGCCGTGATCCTGGCGGGATGGACGCGCACGATCATCTTCATCTTCGTTGCACCATTGATTGGGATGACGGTCGGCTTTCTGCTGACAGTCGCCAGCCAGTGGGTGTTCCGGCGCAGCACACCGCACCGGGTCGACAGGTACTTCCGCAAGGGGCAGTTGCTGTCGGCCGCCGCGTTCAGCCTGATGCACGGCGCCAACGACGCGCAGAAGACGATGGGGATCATCTCCGGCGCGCTCGTGACCGGGGGATACCTGCAGTTGCAGAACGGCAAGCTGCCGATCCCGTACTGGGTCATCCTGCTCGCATACACGGCCATCGGCCTCGGGACACTATCCGGCGGCTGGCGCATCATCAAGACGATGGGCCAGAAGATCACGAAGCTCCAGCCGATTGGCGGGTTCGCGGCCGAGACGGGTGCGGCACTCGCGATCTACAGCGCCACGCTGTTCGGCATCGGCATCAGCACGACGCACACGATCACCGGCGCGATTGTCGGCGTCGGGTCGACGCGTCGTCTCTCTGCGGTGCGGTGGGGCGTGGCAGGACAGATTGTCTGGGCGTGGCTGCTGACGATTCCCGCGTCTGCGCTCATCGGGGCGATTCTCTACCGCGTGTTTCTCGGCACGTTCGGCACCCGATGACCCGCGTGGGATAACCGGGTTCGACAAGTCACGCTCGCGTCCCGGCGGCACCGGCCTCGGCCTTGCGATCGTGAAGCATCTGTATGAGTGGCCATCCTTACAACGTGCTGTTTCTCTGCACCGGGAATTCGGCGCGCAGCATCATGGCCGAAGCGCTGCTGAACTACCTGGGCAAGGACCGCTTCCGGGGGTACAGCGCCGGAAGCCACGCGAAGGGCGAGGTGCACCCGCTCACCATCGACGTCCTGAGCCGGAATCACATTCCGACGAGGGAACTCCGCAGCAAGAGCTGGGACGAGTTCGCCACGCCGGACGCACCGGCGTTCGATTTTGTGTTTACCGTCTGCGATCGCGCCGCCCAGGAAGTCTGCCCCCTCTGGCCCGGCCAGCCCGTGACGGCCCACTGGGGCCTCGAGGATCCCGCTGCGGTGACCGGGACGCCGGAACAGCAGCAGCAGGCGTTCAACAGGGCGTTCAAGGAACTAGACGCGCGGCTGAGGATCTTCATACAGCCCTTTATTTGCCCAGCGCCTGATTGATCTCCGTGCGCAGGGCCGTGAGCGTCGCCGGCGACCCCTCGAACAGATCCTCGGGGTACCGGCTCTCCTTGATCATGTTCCGGTAGATCGCATCGCTCTGGTACAGGTTCAGGCTGAGCCCCGCCAGGTACTGCAGCCGCAGATTGCGATCGCGGTTGAGCGACGCGCCGCGCAGCCATCCGGCCATGTCCGACGAGCGCCCGGCGTAAGTGCCGAAGAGCTCCGTGGCGGAATTGATTCCAATCTCCTCGAGCGACTTGACAATCGCGGCGTTAGCGGGCGCCGTCAGCCGCGCCTGCACGGCGTCGACGTTGATGCGTTTCGGCTCCCGCTGCCCGAGCAGGACGAGATCGTAGCCGAGGCCATTCGACGTGTTCGCGAAGACCATGCCGCCGGGAAACGCGTCGAGGAACGTCGCGACCTCGCTCTTCACCGCCGCGTCGTTGCTCTCGTACAGTTGCACGAACAGCGTGACGACGCCACCCGGGTTGAGGTGGGCTTTCGCGACGTCAAAGAACTCGCGGGTGTACAGCGTCGCGGCGCCTCTCACCCACGGGTCGAGCGGATCGGACGTGATGGCGTCGAACTTTTCCTTCGTCGTCAGGAGATAGTGCCGCGCATCGTCGAGATGCACGTTGACCTTCGGGTTCGCCACCACGTTGAAGTTGTAGTCGGCGAAATACTTCGACACGACCCGCGGCACGAGCGGCTCGATCTCGGCGATCGTCTCGCTCTGCACGAGAGGATCGACCGAGACGGCGCCCGCCGTCACGCCCGCGCCGCAGCCGATGACAAGAATCCGTCTCGGATTGTCCGGGACGAGCGTGGTGAGATGGCCGAGCATGCGCTGCAGGCGCATGTCCTGCGGCTCGCTCGACGCCTGCACCTTGCCCGCATTGTGATAGTTGAGCACGCCGGCCGGCGTGCGCGACACCGCGACGGACGCCGTGATGCCTTCGCCGGCGTAAATGATCTCGTTGATGCCGACCCAGGTCGCGGAGAAGCGGCCGTAGGCGACGAGAATCCCCGGCAGTGGAGGCACGGTCCGGATCAGCAGACCTGCGGCGGCGCCGGCCATCACCATCGCGACGACCCGAGTCAGACTCCGGTGACGGAGCGACTCAACCCCTTGAGTCGCCCCATCACCGGGGTCTGACCCCTTGAGCAGCATCAACAGGCCGGACAACGCCGCAACCGCGATCAGCACCTGCTGTGATACCTGACTGCCAAGCCAGGCCACGAGCAGAAGGCTCGTTCCGAGCGCGCCGACGATCGCGCCGACGGTGTTGGCGGCGTAGACGCCGCCGACGAGCCGCGCCGTGTCCTGCCCCTCCCGCGCCGCCGCGCCGATCGCCAGCGGAAAACTCGCGCCCCACAGCGTCGCCGCCGGCAGGATCACCCACATCGCGCGGAGCAGATCCAGTTGGAACTGGTAAACCGGAACCTTGGCTATCGAGGGATTGATCGGCCAGAACGGCAGCGACGCGCCCGTTGCGTGCGCGGCCCATGCCATGGCCCCGCACAGCAGCAGCTGGCAGACGCCGAGCGCCGTGCGCGACCGCGGAAACTGCTGCGCGATGCGCGAGCCGAGCGAGCTGCCAAGCCCGAGCCCCAGCAGAAACACCGCGAGGATCAGCGAGAACGTGTAGGTCGTCGCGCCGAACAGCAGCGACAGCATGCGGGTCCAGATCACCTCGGCGCCAAGCGCCGTCATGCCGGACAGGGCGATCGCCACGTAGACCAGCCTTGCGCCAGACGTCCGCCCACCCGCCGGCTGCTGGCTGCCGGCCGCCGGCTGATGCGGCATCGCCTGGGCAACCGCCAGCGCGATCGCCGCGACGAGCACGTTCAACGCGACCGCCGCCATCGTTGCGGTCGGCATGTCGTACACGCGCAGCAGGTAGAAGCCGGCAAGCAGGCTTCCAACGACCGCCCCCGCGAGGTTGCCGCCGTAGAAATATCCGAGCCACGACACGCCGGCCGGCGTGGCCTCGACGCCCCGCGCGACGACCGGCAGCGTGGCGCCCATCAGCAGCGTCGGCGGCAGCAGGCAAACGCTCGCGACCAGCGCGCGCAGCACCAGGCTGGTCATCCCGGTGCCGGCCCACTCGGTGTAGAGCCCGCCGATGATCGGGACACCGTAGAGTACGAGGATCCCGAAGAGCCCGATGCCCAGCTCGAGAAACGCATAGACACGCAGCGGATGCAGGCTCGCGCTCACCTGTCGCGGCCCGATCAGGCTGCCCAGACACATCCCGCCCATGTAGATGCCGAGGAGCACGCCGAGGGATACCGCCGATGAGCCGATGGACAGTTGAAGGAGCTGGAACCAGACGACTTCGTACATGAGCGCCGCGCAACCCGATCCGACGAAGAGGATGAGGAGAACCGGCAGCCAGCGCGCCGTAGCCTCACGATCGGCCGCGGGCGCCCAGGATTGTTCCAGAAAGGTCATGTGACGCGGGATCCTATCACCGCTGCGCGGGCACTTTGATTTTCAGCGCGCGTGGACGACTCCGCGCGATTAAGTTGAGCCCACCGGCGATCGGTTCGCCGTCGAGATGATAGAGCAGTGGAGATGGCGACGAAATCGTCACCGCCTCGACCGCCTGCATCGTCACGCCCGGCACGTCCGCGATCCGACCGACGAACACGCGCGGAATCTGACACAGCGCGCGCAACGCCGGCCGATGCGCGATCACGATCACATCCAACCGCCCGTCGTCGAGCTGGGCCCGAGGGGCGACAAGCGCGCCGTTGCCATACTGCCGGCCGTTGGCGATCGCCACGAGCAGCGCTGATGTCGTGACCGACGATGAGCCGACGGTGATGGTGATCTGCTCCGGTTGGTACGTGGCGAGCTCGCGGAGCGTGATTTCCAGGTAGCGCGAGAACCCGCGGCGCCCGAGACCGCCCGCGGCAAAGCGGTGTGCGACGTGCGCATCGAAACCAATACCCGCGAGGTTGAAGAACAGCCGGCCGTCGACCTCTCCTGCATCGATCACGCGATCGCGACCCGTCCGGGCTACGTCCAGCGCGGCAGCGGCATCGAACGGAATCTTCAGCTCGCGCGCAAGGCCGTTGCCCGATCCGCTGGGCACGATCGCCATCGACGTGCTGGTAAACGCCAGCGCTGATCCAACTTCGTTCATCGTCCCGTCTCCGCCCCAGGCGACGACCGTCGAGTCGCCGCGCGACACCGCCGCGGCGGCGAGGTCGCGCGCATGTCCCGGGCGCTCGGTGACGAAGACGGATGAAGGGTCGCCGCCGCGCGACGCGATGAAGCCGGCGGCCTGCCGGGCGCGTGCCGTGGCGGCATCAAGGCGGCCGCCCGTGCCGGAGATGGGGTTGATGATGACGGTAAGGCCGGCCACAACCTGCGAGTGGATCAGTGCGACAGACGGCGAAGCGCTTTGGGCGGCAGAAACCACACGAGCTCGCCCGGGCGTCGCAGTGTGAGGCCCTGGACGTCCACGCGGCAGACGCCCCCTTTCTTGAACGCCAGCGCCCGCCGCGAGCCAACCAGGTGTGCGGCAAGGTCACCAAGGCCTGGCTCGTGTCCAACGAGCGCGATGCGCCGCCGCTTGGCCGCCTGCGCCAGCCCGCTCATGACCGACGCGGGAGAATGACCAGGGGCGAGCGGCTCCAGGATCTTGACGGACGGCTTGCGGGACAACCCCTGCGCGAGCACGTTCGCGGTCTGCCTCGCGCGGACCAGCGGGCTGGTGAAGATCTCGTCGATCTCCACGTTGAGCCACACCAGCCCTTCGACCACTTCCTTGAAGCGCGTGATGCCGAGCTCGGTCAGCGGACGCTTCGTGTCGTCAGGCCACTCGTCGCCGCGTTCCGCGGCAATCGCATGGCGAACGATGTACAGCTCGCATGGCTCCATGACGGCTACGCAGCGGACGTCCGGGCTGAAGCGTCGATCCTGCCGGCCGCGATCAGCCGGTCGCACAGCGACAGGAGATCGCGGCGCGACGCCACGTACTGGCCGTGAAGCTGACGGCAGTCGGTCTCGAGACGACGAACGAGGCGATCGAGGTCGGCGGACACCTTGAGGTTCGATGCGCCGGGCGAGCTCTGGATGCTGCGGCTTCTCGCAATCAGCACCTCGAGATCGCGCATCCGGCCGAGCAGGTCCTGTGCGCTCTTGAGCGCGCGCATGCGCGCGGTGGCCCGGGATCCACTGAACGCCTGCGCCAGCTCCAGCGTATAGCGCAGCTTCTTCACGGCAATCCGGACGTCGTGCAGGCGATCGGGCAGATACAGACCGGCGGCATTTTCAATCGTTGCGGCCAGCCGCTCCGAACGCCGGGCGACGCGTGCCTTGGCGCCCGCCGCCTGCTTCGGATCCCGCATCCGCTTCGGCGTCCTGCCCGCCTGTCTGCGCGCGGCGGCAACGGCGTGCTCTCGGAGCTTGCTGACATCGAATTTTCCGAGGCGCCGACGCATCTCCGCGTGGAGCAGCCGGCGTTCTTCGGCAATCGCGCCGCGCAGACGCTGGATGGCCGGCCGGGGCGCGTTCGCGGTCGCCTCGACGTCATTGAGAATCTCGAGTGCAACATCCAGCTCGCGCACCGGCCCAAGCACGCGCGTCAGCCGCCGGACGTCGCGCCCGAGCCGGTCCGCCGTCCGACCTGACGCGACGAGCGGCAACGCCTCGCGGAGGCGTCTCGTCGCGATACGCGCGTGATGCACGGACATCGCGTCGCCCTTGGACGCCGCCGGCAGTACTCTCCGCAGCGCCATCACGCGTTGACGGATGAGGTATTCGGCGGGTCGGGTGCGCATAATAGACTGCAGCCGCGCGCAGCTCCTCTCACTATAGATCGGGGACTAGGGGACCAAGGAACGAGGGAACCGGTTCCCCAGTTCCCAAGTTCCCAAGTCCCCTCACAAATCTATGCGTATTGCCGCCATCGACATCGGCACCAACTCGGTCCACATGATCGTGGTCCGCGTGCGGCCGGACCTCTCGTTCGAAGTGATCGATCGAGAAAAGGCGATGGTCCGCCTCGGCGCCGGCGGGCTCGACGGACGCGCGCTGACCGCCGAAGCGATGAGCGCGGCGCTGCAGGCGCTCTCGACGTTCAAGCGGCTGGCGGATTCGCATCGCGTCGACGAAATTCGCGCGGCGGCCACGAGCGCCGTGCGCGAGGCGCGCAACGGCGGCGAGTTCCTCGCCCGCGTCGAGCGCGACACGGCCGTCCGGCCCCGCGTGTCGCCGGCGGCTTCGATCGCGTCATCGGGACGTCCGGCACGATTCTCAGCATGGGCGTGGTCGCGGCCACTGCGGCGCGGGGCACACCGCCGTCGGAGCTGCGCAACCTTCACATCTCGGCCAAGCAGATACACCAGGTTCGCAAGGACGTGACGTCGCTCGATCTCGAGCAGCGGCTCGCGATGCCCGGCCTCGACCAGAGACGCGCCGACCTGATCGTGGCGGGCGCCGTGCTGCTCGACACGCTCCTCCGCCGCCTGGGCGCCGAGGAGATCACGCTGTGCGACGCGCTGACGATTCATACGAGCGGCGATGCCGAGCTCGAAGTCTGGGCGGCGAGCCGCCATCTCGAGCCGTTCGAGCACCTGGTCGGCAAGCCCGTCCGCATCGAGGTCGCCGGCGCCGCTCCCGCTCCCGCTCCCGCGCCGCGCGCGAAATCCAGCCGCAGTGGGCGCGCCTCGGTGTAGATTCTTCCTGGCGCGGCCCCGCGTGGGACGCAATCATAAGGAGGCAACCGATGGCCGAGCGAGTGCAGAGCTACGCAAATCACGTGCGCTGGTTTCCACCGTTTCATTTCTTTGTGGTCCCGGTACTGCTCGCGAATGTCCTGAACGCACTGCGCCACATATTGCAGTCGCCGTCGCGCTCGACCGCGTTTGCCGCGTTCGTCGCGGCGGCGATACTCATGGGGGTCGTGCTGGCGCGGGTCATGGTGGCCACCGTGCAGGATCGCGTGATCCGTCTCGAGATGCATCTGCGTCTTGCCCGGCTGCTGCCGGCAGACCTGCAGGCGCGCATTCTCGAGTTGACGCCAAAACAACTCGTCGCCCTGCGGTTCGCCTGTGACGCGGAACTGCCGGCGCTCGTCCGCGATGTGCTCGCGGGCAAGTGCGGCTCGCAGAAGGAAATCAAGCTGCAGGTGAAGAGCTGGCAGGCGGACCGGCTGCGCGCGTAGCCGGCCTCGCGATCGCCCGAGACGACGGCGGGCCGTTTGCTCACGCCCTCAGAAGCCGAAAGCAGATGGCCCGCCGTCCAGCATCCCAATCGCTTCACGATATTGCACCGGAATAGAAGTGGAAAGCAGCAGATTTTAGCTTGGGCATATACTTGCCGAGACCTCCTCTGTGGAACATTGGAGGCAAAAAATGGCTGACGTAGACAAAGAAATCGCCGCCTACGACAAAATGCGAGCCGAGCTTGAATCGAAGCACACGGGGAAATGGGTGCTCGTCAGGAACGAAGCACTCATCGGCGTGTACGATGGCTTCGAGGCCGCCGCTGAGGACGCGGTCAAGCGATTCGGTCGTGGCCCGTATCTGATCCGCCAAGTTGGTGCCCCACCCCTTACGCTTCCTGCGTCGGTGATGTTCAACGTGCGCCGTGTCTAGCACTGAGTGCGGCTTCAATGACGTGCCAGGTGGCGCGTCAGGGGCCGAGATGCTGACGTTCTACGGTCCGACGTTGTTCGTAGACATCGGATTTGATCCGAATTTCAAACCTGTGCCGGGTGCTATTCCTACCCCGGGTATCACCGACGTTAGTGCTCTCGTCGACACCGGCGCTGGCGAGAGCTGCATCGACAGCGCGCTCGCGGCGCAGCTGAATCTGCCCATCGTCGACAAACGTATGGTGTCAGGGGCTCACGGCGCGCAGGAAGTCAACATGCACCTCGCGCAGGTTCGTGTCCCAAGTCTAGACGTCAACATCCTTGGGGCTTTCGCGGGGGTCCACCTTGCGGCCGGCGGCCAAACTCACAGAGCCTTGATCGGCCGGACTTTTCTGCGGAATTTTACGATGGTGTACGAGGGTCTCACCGGCACAGTGACGATCTCGCCGGCTCCCGCATCAGTTCCTCCTTCTGTTTCTTCCCCACAACCTTCTCCCTAAGAATGAGCGCTTGGGCTCGCCGCCGCGATATGAAGGGATTGCTTCTGCCAGCGTTGCTGCTTGTGGCCGCGACATGCGCCCTCGCACTGTCACAGCCACCAACTCCAAGCAGTCGGGAACGCGACGGTGCCCAACCAAATCAGCAACTGCAGCCCGCACAGAGACAACCCAACGAGTTGATCGGCACTGACTCGACACCGGTCGTTGTCAGGATTGCGAAGAGTCAACCAGAGACTGAACAGGAGCAATCAGACCGTGAGCGTGAGGCGACGAGTCAAAGGTGGAACACTGGGCTGGCTGTTCTGATGGCGATCTTCACGCTTGGTCTGGTGTGGGTCGGATTGAAGCAACGACAAACCTACGAAGCGCAACTAGCGACGACCAAAGTCATCGAACGAGCATGGGTCAGCCTCGAAACCTTGGAAATCAGAATTCACCCCGACCATTCCGGAACAATCACTGTCGGATTGAAGAACTCGGGTCGTACCCCAGCCAGGATCGTCGCCGCGAATATCAGTGTCACCCGCCACCAGCCGTTCTTGTGGCTGGGGAAGTAGGTCGAATGCGTCGCACCATTAGCCACGTTGATAACTTCGCGCACTGTTTTGGGTTGCTGACCATGAATCCAGGCGATGACCGGAAGCTCTGGATCTACGGCTATGTTAGGTACATGGATGGTCTGTCCACCGGAGAACGAAAATATGGATGGGCCCGACAATACGACCCGATTCTCAGCACCGTATCGCGTAAGTTTCGCTTCGCTCATGTCAACAAATCCGGCTACAACTACGCCGACTAATGCCAGCCTACTCAGCAACGCGGTTCGCACCCACTGCCCGCCGCACGTTAACGCCGATTTAACAGCGAAGAAACGACCGCGAAACTCCCATCCGCTACGGTGCGGAGGTATGAAAAAGTCTTCGCGTCGTCATCTTCATGGTGTCGGCGCTCGACGTGCGGCATCACGCCCCCAATCCGCCAATCTAGTCGACCATCTCATCCACCAATCCATTCGACCTAATCCGCCAATCCAATCGACCCAAATCCGCGAATCCAATCGACACAATCCATCAAATCATCACTCGCCAACAGTCTTCAATCGCCCAATCTTCAATCCTTGAATTAGAATTGACCGGATGGGCGACGCCCGATTGTGCGTCCTGTGCCGCACGCGTCGAGTAGACGAGCAGTGGCGGCCCTTCTGCAGCGAGCGGTGCCGGAACGAAGACCTGGCGCGGTGGGCGGATGGACGCTATCGCGCGGCAGGCGAGCCGGTGCGATCGCCCGACGACCACGACGAGGACCAGGACGAATAAGTTTCTATGGCCGACACGCTCACCGTCACCGACAACCGCACCGGCAAACAGTACGAGCTTCCGATCAAGGACGGCGCGATTCGCGCCATGGATCTCAAACAGATCAAGACGGGACCGGAAGACTTCGGGCTGATGACGTACGACCCGGCGTTCATGAACACCGCGTCGTGCCGCAGCACGATTGCCTACATCGACGGCGACAAGGGGATCCTCGAATACCGGGGCTACCCGATCGAGCAGCTCGCGGAAGGCTCGAGCTATCTCGAGACCGCCTACCTGATCATCTTCGGTGAGCTGCCGACCAAGGCGCAGCTCGAGGGCTGGACGACCGAGATCACGGCCCACAGGCTGCTCCACGAGAACATCAAGAAGGTGATGGAAGGCTTCCAGTACGACGCGCACCCGATGGGGGTGTTCCTCGCCACCGTCGGCGCCTTCTCCACCTTCTATCCCGACGCGAAGCAGATCTTCGAGGAAACGTCGCGCCTGAAGCAGGTCCATCGCCTCGTCGCCAAGGTGCCGACGATCGCGGCGTACGCGTTTCGCCACAGCATCGGCCGCCCGTACGTCTACCCGGACGACGACCTGAGCTTCACGGGCAACTTCCTGAGCATGCTGTTCAAGCGCACGGAATTGAAGTACAAGGTCAACCCGGTGCTCGAACGTGCGCTCGACGTGCTGTTCATCCTCCATGCCGACCACGAGCAGAACTGCAGCACGAGCGCGATGCGCACCATCGGCAGCTCCCACGTCGATCCGTACTCGGCGATGGCGGGCGCGGCGGCGGCGCTCTACGGCCCGCTGCACGGCGGCGCGAACGAAGCGGTGCTCCGCATGCTGCAGGAGATCGGTGCGATCAGCAACATCCCTGCGTTCATCAAGAAGGTGAAGGCGGGCGAAGGCCGGCTGATGGGATTCGGCCACCGCATCTACAAGTCGTACGACCCGCGGGCGAAGATCATCAAAAGGACGGCCGACCAGGTGTTCGACGTCACGGGGAAGAACCCGCTGCTCGACATCGCGCTGGAGCTCGAGCGCATCGCGCTCGAGGATGATTACTTCATCAGCCGGAAGCTCTATCCCAACGTCGACTTCTACTCGGGCCTGATCTACCAGGCCATGGGCTTCCCGATGACGATGTTCCCGGTGCTGTTCGCGATTGCGCGGACGTCGGGCTGGATCGCGCAGTGGGAGGAGATGCTGCTGGACCCGGATCAGAAGATCACCCGGCCGCGGCAGATCTACACGGGTGCCAAGCGGCGCGATTACGTGGCGCTCAATAAGCGGGGATAAGGAAGGTGCGAGGGTTCGACGGGCGAGTGTGCGACGGTGCGTCCGTGGGTGCGATGGGTGCGAGAGGTGCGACAGTGGGTACGAAGGGTGCGATGGTGCGAAGCGTGCGACGGTGCGAGAGTGCGTCCGACGGTGCGAACGGTGCGAGACGTGCGACAGTGGGTGCGACGGTGCGCACCGTCGCCGCGATCGGGGTTGCTACCATACTCGTCGCGCCATCGCACGCACTCTCGGACCCTCGCACCCTCGCACCATCGAACCTACTGTCGCACTCACGCACCCTCGCACCTTCGGACGCACCGTCGCACCGTCGCACGCTTCGCACCATCGCACCCCTCGCACCGTCGGACGCACCGTCGCAACGTCGCACCCTCGCACCCCTCGCACCTCTCAAGTTCGACAGTTCGAGAGCGTGGGAACACCTCCGCCGCCAGGTCGCGATCGGCCCGCGGCCGGCGGGGTCAGCGCCGCTCGCAGAGTGCCGCCGCTACATCCTGTCCGAGCTGAAGGCGGCCGGCATCGCGGCGCGCGAGCAGCCGTTCGACGCCATGACGCCGATCGGCACGATCAAGATGGCGAACGTCATCGCCACGATCCCGGGCCGGCGCACCGATCGCATCGCCCTCGCCACCCATTACGACTCGAAACTGTTTCGCGAGTTCCGCTTTGTCGGCGCCAGCGACGGCGCGTCATCCACGGCGGCGGTGCTCGAGCTCGGGCGCGTGCTGAAGGCCCGGCAGAACGACTACACGATCGAGCTGCTGTTCCTGGACGGCGAGGAGGCGGTCAACACCGACTGGCACGACCCGGACAACACGTACGGCAGCCGCTACTATGTGCGCGCGGCACGGCAGGCGGGAACGCTGGCGGGGCTCAAGGCGCTCGTGCTGCTCGACATGATTGGCGACCGGAATCTCGACATCCGGCGCGATTCGAACTCCACCCCCTGGCTCACCGACCTCGTGTGGGCGTCGGCGGCAAAGCTGGGCTACGGGACCGGTTTTGTCCCCGCAAACATGGCCGTGGAGGACGATCACCTCCCCTTCCTCGCGGCCGCCGTGCCGGCGGTCGACATCATCGACCTGGATTACCCCCAGTGGCACACGGCTGAAGACGACCTCGATCACGTCAGCGCGCGCAGCCTCCAGATGGTCGGCGACGTCGTGCTCGACGCGCTGCCGCAGATTGAAAAGCAGCTCGCGGGAACGGGAACTAGGGGACGAGGGAACTAGGCTAGGGGGACGCGGGACCAAGGCAAGCGTCCCTGAGTCCCCAAGTCCCCAAGTCCCCTCATAGTTCCAGTTCAGCGCGCGTGCGCCGCTGCCGGCGCGTCAGCCTCGGTGTAGACCCACGCTCCCGCTATGCTCGCGGCGCCCGTCGACACCACGCCTGCCAGAGTCCCCTTCACGAACAGGCCCATCGTCAGAATCCCCATCATCGTGAAGCCGAAGAGGACCAGCGTGGCGGCGACAAAGAGCAGGTAACCCGCGCACAGCGCCGTCTTGACGCCTTGGCCGAGACGAGGACGGATCGCGGCATACGTCCAGACGATGAGAATCCCATACAGAAAGTCGACGGTGATCCACGTCCCGGCGACCCCAGGTGTGTTCATCGCCGCCGGATCCATGTTGTGCGCCGTCGCCAGCGCCTGCCAGTCAGGCAGGAGCAGGTACATGTTGGTCACGAAATCGAAAGCGTTGGCTACCAGTCCCGCCAGCAGACCGCCGGCGATCACTTTCCCCGTGTTGATTGCCGCCATCACGAGCTCCTTTCGCCGTTAACGTCCTGACCCCTGCGCGCGTTCGGCCTCCACGCGCTTCATGAAATTCGTCTCCGCATCGTCGAGCATCTTCGTCCACGCCCGTGCGCCTGGATCGAGCAGCGCATGCGGCCGCTCGCCGGCTTTCATCCGGCCGATCTTTCCGGCAAACAGCATCTGCGGGTGGCCGGTGACGTAGATGTCCGGCGCGAGCATCTTCAGCTTGCGGAAGGTCGCCAGCGTGTCGTCCACGAGCGTCGGGAACTTCGGGTTGCCCACCAGCTTGACGCCCGCATTCGGGCCACCGCATCCGAAAATCGCAAACGAAAAGATCTTCCCCGCGTCCTGGACCGAGCTCGTCCAGACCGTGCAGCCCGGCGTGTGCCCGGGCGCCCAGACGGCGCGCAGTGTGGTCTCGCCGAGCGTGACCGTGTCGCCGTCCTGCAGCACGCGATCGACCTTCACCGGCTCCCAGCCTTCGTCGCCGAGCGGCGACAGGTCTTTACCCGCTTCGAGCGCCTCGGCATCCTGGCGCAGGGCCATGACGCGCGCGCCCGTCAGCTTTTTCATCGCGGCGTGGCCGCCGATGTGGTCGAAGTGCGCGTGGCTCGAGAGCATGATCTTGATGTCGCGCACGTTGAACCCGAGCGCCTGGATGTTGCCTCTCACGACGGGCGTCATCTCCTTCGTCCCGGTATCGACGAGGATGTGCCCCTGCGGCGTGCTGATCAGGTACGACGCGATGTTCTTCGCGCCGACGTAGTAGATGTTGCCGAGGAGACGGAAGGGATCTTCGGGCTGGCTGTAGGGGCCGTGGAACTGCGCGCGCTGCTCGGCGGTCAGCAGCGATGTCTGCGCCGAGAGGACCAGCGAGCTCGCGACAAGCAGCATGGCCAGGACGCCGAGACGCATGGAAGCCTCCTTCAGAACACGGGGCGCGCGGATTGTAGCGCGGATCGGGGATTGGGGATCGGGGATCGGGGATT
>JAHFUO010000161.1 GCA_023265015.1 Acidobacteriota bacterium
CTCGCGCTGACGTCCTACCCCAACCGGACGTCGCCGGTGACGCGCGGAAAGTACGTCCTCACGAACATCCTCGGGACTCCACCGCCGCCGCCGCCGCCGAACGTCCCGCCGCTCGACGAAAAGCCCGGGAAGGTGCTGTCGATGCGCGAGCGGATGGAAGAGCATCGCAAGAGCCCGGCCTGCGCCGGATGCCACCGGTTGATGGACCCGATCGGCCTGTCGCTCGAGAATTTCGACGGCATCGGGCGGTGGCGAACGAGCGATAATGGCGCGAAGGTCGATCCGTCCTCGCAGCTTTTTGACGGGACGAGGGTGGACGGACCGGCGGCGCTGCGCCAGGCCCTGCTCGGACGCAGGGACCTGTTCGCGCGCAACCTGACCGAGATGCTGATGACGTACTCGCTCGGCCGGGGCGTCGAGTACTACGACATGCCGTTCGTCAGGTCGATCCTCCATGAGTCGACGCGCACGGACTACCGTTTCTCATCTCTCGTGCTCGGCATCGTCAAAAGCGCTCCGTTTCAGATGAGGAGGTCGGAGTCATGATGATCACGAAGAAGGCCATCCCCCGCCGCACGATGCTTCGCGGCATCGGCGCGACGGTGGCCTTGCCGCTGCTCGACAGCATGGTTCCCGCGTTGTCGGCGCTGGCCGACACCGAGGCGAACCCGAAGCAGCGGTTCGGATTCATCTATGTGCCGCACGGCTCCATCATGAGGGACTGGACGCCGGCGCAGGACGGCACGGCGTTCGAGTTTCCGCCGATCCTCCGGCCGCTCGAAACGCTCCGCAGCCAGGTCACCGTCGTGACGGGCCTCTTCAACACCGGTGAGAACGGCCACTCGGTCAGCACCGCGATGTGGTTGAGCGGCACGTTCCCCGCGAAAGGGAGCGTCGTCCGCCTCGGGACGACGACCGATCAGTTGATTGCGCGGACGATCGGACGCGACACGACGTTCCCGTCGATGGAGTTCGCCACCGAGGATCACTCGAGCCATCTCGGAAGCTGCGCGGGCGACTTCCTCTGCTCGTACATGAGCACGATCGCGTGGGCGTCGCCGACCGAGCCGCTGCCGATGGAGATCAATCCGCGCGTCGTCTTCGAGCGGATGTTCGGCGGCGATCAGGCGTCGCCGGCGCAGCGCGTCGCCCGCATGGAGCAGAACACCAGCATCCTCGACGCGGTGGTTGAAAGCGCGCGCGACCTGTCGCGGGGCCTTGGCCAGCGCGATCGCACGAAGCTCACCGGATATCTCGACAACGTTCGCGAAATCGAACGCCGCCTCGTCACGGCCGAGAAGCAGCGCAACGAGACCGGGATCCAGGCGCCCGACACGCCGGTGGGCATTCCCGAGGACTGGGAAGAGCACGTCAACCTGATGTTCGACCTGCAGGCGCTCGCGCTGCAGGGCAATCTGACGCGCGTCATCTCGTTCATGATGGCGCGGGAGCTGAGCACGCTCAGCTACCCGCAGATTGGCGTGGCCGACGGCCACCATCCTGTCTCGCACAACAACAACGTGCCGGAGCAGGTGGCGAAGAAGGCGAAGATCGACGTCTACCACCTGTCGCTGTTCACGCGCTTCCTCGAGAAGCTGAAGGACACGCCGGACGGCGACGGCAGCATCCTCGATCATTCGCTGTTCCTCTACGGCAGCGGCATGAGCAACGGCAACCTGCACGATCACGTCAACCTGCCGATCGTGCTCGTCGGCGGGGCCGCCGGCAGGGTGAAGGGCAACCGGCACATCCGGCTGACGAAGCCGGCGCCGCTCTCCAACCTGATGATGGGCGTGCTCGAAACGGCGGGCGTGCACACGGACAA
Organism: Acidobacteriota bacterium; assembly: GCA_023265015.1. Lineage (GTDB taxonomy): Bacteria > Acidobacteriota > Vicinamibacteria > Vicinamibacterales > UBA2999 > Gp6-AA40. The sequence goes on from JAHFUO010000161.1 coordinate 1,826, forward strand.
GTTCGGCGAAGGCACCGGACGTCTGGAGCTCTAAAGGCACCGGACGGTTGGAGAACTAATCGTCATGAAGGCACAAGGCACAGTGCCCAAGGCACAAGGCACATCGGTTGGAGCTTGGATCCTGTGCCTTGGATCCTGGGCCTTGATCTCGGCGAGCGCTTTTGCCGCCGACACGCGCCTCGTCACGGCCGCGCGCAATCAGGACAAGGCGGCCGTACGCGTGCTCCTGCGACAGGGTGTCGATGTCAACGCACCTGATGCGGAAGGCGGTACCGCGCTGGTCTGGGCAGCGCACTGGAACGACCTCGAGTCGGTCAGGCTCCTCCTCTCGGCCCGCGCCAATCCAAAGCTCGCCAATCGATACGGCGTGACGCCCCTTCACGAGGCGGCCACCGTCCGCAGCGTCCCGATCATGGAAGCGCTGCTGAAGGCGGGCGCCGATCCGAATGCGGCGTACGGTGAGGGCGAGACGCCGTTGATGACCGCCGCGCGCGCGGGCAGCCTGCCCGCCGTGAAGCTCCTCATGGTGCACGGCGCCGACATCAACAGCGCCGAGAAGTGGCGCGGGCAGACCGCGCTGATGAGGGCCGCCGCCGAGAATCACGCCGGCGTCGCCAAGGCGCTGATCGAGGCGGGCGCCGACGTGAACGCGCGGACCGCGACCTACCAGTTTCAGAATCTCGTCGGCGGCAACGGCGGCATCATCCACGACCGCCCGATGGGCGGCCTCACTGCGCTGATGCTTGCGGCGCGCCAGGGCGCGCTCGATGCGGGACGGATCCTCGCCGGCGCCGGCGCGGACGTGAATGCGCAGGAGCCGCAGTACGGCTTCACCGCGATGCAGACGGCGATCTTCAACGGCCATTACGGCTTCGCGAAGATGCTGATCGAGAAGGGCGCCGACGTGAACGACGGGTCGCTCTACATCGCCGTGGAGATGAGGAACCTCGCGACGTATACGAACCGCCCGAATCCACCCGACTCTGACGGCAATCTCAGCCACTCGGACATGGTCGGGCTGCTGCTCGATCGCGGCGCGAATCCGAACCTGCCGTACACGAAGACGATCCCCCCGCGGCAGGCGCAGGGCAACATCAACGTGACGCCGGGCGCGACACCGCTCTATCGCGCGACGCGTGGGATGGACCTGACGTCAGTCAGGATGCTGCTGGATCACGGCGCGAACCCGTCGCTCGCGACCACGGATCACTCCACGCCGCTCATGGCCGCGGCCGGCCTCGGTGCGCCGCGCGGCGGCGACGAAGAAGTCACCGAAGCGGGTGACAAGGCGGATCCGTTCGACGTGCTGAAGGCGCTCGTCGAGAAGGGCGCTGAGGTCAGCGTCGCGAATGACGCAGGCATGACCGCGGCGCACTATGCGGCGCAGCGGGGATCGGAGCGGATCATCGAGTTCCTCGCATCAAGGGGCGCACGGTTTGACGTGAAAAACAAGCAGGGCCGGACGGCGGCCGAACTCGCGCGCGGCCGCGCGGCCGCGCTCATCGGCAGGCTGTCGGGAGCGCCGGTGCCGCCCACGCTGCAGTGAGCCACGCCACGGAAGCACTAAAGCACGGAACAAAGTATGAGCATGGAGCACTCTTCCGAGGCCACCGGCCTGCCGCCCCGCCGCGGCCCCTCCGTCGACCTCGACCCGACCGGGATCGTCACGGGCAAGAGCCCGGACAGGCAGCGCCGCCAGTTCCTGAACTATTCGTTCTACCGGCTCGACCCGGTATTCCGGCGGCTCCCCGCCGACGAGCAGCGAGTGGCCGCGGCCGCGTTCATCGAACTGGTGCGGAAGTGGGAGTCTCTGGACGACGTGATCCTCCGCACGTACTCACTCGTGGGCCTGCGCGCGGACGTCGACTTCATGCTCTGGCGGATCGCGTTCGACCCGCTGTGCTTCCAGTCGATGGAAGCGGCGATCAGGCGGTCGCGGCT
>JAHFUO010000072.1 GCA_023265015.1 Acidobacteriota bacterium
ATGAACAGCATGTGATCGAGCGCGTCGCGCGTGGCCGTCTCGGTGTACGTGGTCTCATCGATCCACGTGTAGCCGTTCCAGTACCCGCCGTACTGCTCGATGATCCCCTTGACCTTGTCGCGCGGGATGTTGGTCGTGCCCTTGAAGTTCATGTGCTCGACCCAGTGCGAGACGCCGGTCAGGCCGGGAGCTTCGTCCTTCGAGCCGACGCGATACCAGCACCAGACGGAGGCGAGCGGCGCGATGCGGACTTCCTGGATCAGGACGCGCAGCCCGTTGTCGAGTACCTCTTCCTGCACGCTGGTCGTCATGTCGCCATCGCGCGGCAGCACCGCCGATCCGATCTTCGATCCTTCGTCACGATCGTCCACGTCCGCATTATAGAGGTCGCCGCCTCAGGGTACAATTTGGTGTCATGCCCGAGTGGAAGGACACGGTCAACCTGCCGCGCACAGGTTTTCCAATGAAGGCGAACCTGCAGACGGCCGAGCCCGAGGCGATCGCGCGCTGGGACGCGATGGATCTCTACGGGCAGATCCGCGAGAAGCGGCGCGGCGCCTCGAAGTTTGTCCTACACGACGGCCCTCCGTACGCGAACGGCAACATCCACCTCGGCACCGCGCTCAACAAGATCCTCAAGGACATGGTCGTGCGAACCAGGTCCATGGCGGGATTCGACGCACCCTACGTCGTGGGATACGACTGCCACGGACTGCCCATCGAGCTGAAGGTCGATCGCGAGCTCGGACCGAAGAAGCGCGAGATGTCGGTCGCGGACTTCTGTCGCGCCTGCCGTGCGTACGCGGAGCGTTACATCGACGTCATGACAAGCGAATTCCAGCGCCTGCTGGTCTCGGGCGATTGGGAACATCGATATCTGACGATGGATTTCCCGTACCAAGCCGCCATCGCCAGGGCGTTACGAAAGTTTGTCGATCAGGGGCTCGTCTACAAGGGCAAGAAGCCGGTCCACTGGTGCATCCATTGCCGCACGGCGCTGGCGGAAGCCGAGGTCGAGTACGAGGACCATTCCTCGCCGTCGATCTACGTCGAGTTCCCAATCGCCCCAGCGGGCGCGGCGGATCTCGCGGCGCGCGTGCCTGCGCTGGCCGGACGCGAGGTTTCGGTTCTGATCTGGACGACGACGCCTTGGACGATCCCATCGAACCTGGCGATCGCCTTCCATCCCGAGTTCGACTACGCCGTCTACGATGTCAATGGCCGAGCGGTGATCGTTGCGGAGAAGCTTGCCGACGCGGTCAGCAAGGCGGTCGAGCGTCCGTTCGGGCCGGTGGTCGCGCGGATGACAGGCGAGCAGCTCGAAGGCATCCGATTCCGTCATCCGCTCTACGAGCGTGATTCGATTGGCGTGCTGGCCGACTACGTCACCCTCGAGCAGGGCACGGGCGCCGTCCACACGGCGCCAGGTCACGGCAGCGACGACTTCGTCACCGGCCTGAAATACGGCCTCGAGATTTACGCGCCGGTCGGCCCGGACGGACATTTCCTCGACACGGTGGGGCTCTTCGGCGGTCAACGTGTGTTCGACGCGAATCCGAACGTCGAGCGGGCGCTCAAGGAGCGCGGACGTCTGTGGCACCGTGAGGCGTTTTCACATCAGTACCCACATTGCTGGCGCTGCCACAACCCGGTGATCTTTCTGGCGACCTCGCAGTGGTTCGTGAGGATGGACGGCGAGCCTGTGATCCCGTGCGAGGACGGGACGAAGCGCACGCTGCGCGACGCGGCACGCGATGCGATCGATCACCAGGTGAAATGGATTCCGTCGTGGGGCCGCGATCGCATCTTCAACATGGTGACGAACCGCCCCGACTGGTGCATCTCCCGCCAGCGCGCATGGGGCGTGCCGATCCCGGCGGTCGACTGCACGAAGTGTGGCGAGGCGCTGCTCACGCCGGCACTGGTGGAACAGGCGGCGTCAGTCTTCGAAAAATACGGCGCCGTCGCCTGGTGGGAACGGCCCATCGAGGAGTTCATTCCGCCGGGCCTGACGTGTCCATCGTGCGGCGGCACCTCGTTCGTACGCGAGCGCGACATTCTCGACGTCTGGTTCGACTCCGGCTCCAGCCACGAGGCTGTTCTTGGAACCCACCCTGAGCTGACATGGCCCGCCGATCTGTACCTGGAGGGCGGCGATCAGCACCGGGGATGGTTTCAGAGCTCCCTGCTGGTGGGGCTTGGCACGCGCAATCGACCTCCGTTCCGGACGGTCCTGACACATGGCTTCCTGATCGATCTGGAAGGCCGGAAGATGTCGAAGTCCCTGGGGAATTCGATCCTGCCCCAGGACGTCATCAAGGAGAGCGGCGCCGAGATTCTCCGGCTGTGGGTCGCCATGAGCGACTACAGCGAGGAGCTGCGCGTCAGCAGGGAGATCCTGACGCGCGTCATCGAGGCGTACCGCAAGCTGCGGAACACCTGCCGGATCCTCGTGGCGAATCTCTACGACTTCGATCCGGCGGTCGACGCCGTGCCGATCGAGCGCCTCGACCCGGTCGATCGCTACGCGCTCGCCCGCTATGCGGAGGCCGCCCAGCGGATGCTGCGTGCGTACGAGGCATACGACTTTCCTACCGTGTTCCAGGCCTTGAACACGCTGGCCACGGTCGACCTCAGCGCGTTCTACGTCGACGTCACCAAGGATCGGCTGTACACGTTTGCCGCGCGCTCGCCGGAACGGCGATCGACGCAAACGGTCATGTATCTGATCTGCGACGGGCTCGCGCGGCTGATCGCTCCGATCCTGCCCGTCACGGCCGACGACCTGTGGCGGCATATGCCCGGACACCCATCGGCGTCGATCCACCTCGAAGAATTTCCGACGGTGGATGACCTGCTGGCGCCGGACGTCATGTCCGTCTGGGATCGGCTGATGAAGGTGCGCGAGGACGTCAACGCCGCGCTGGAACAGCAGCGCAAGGACAAGGTGATCGGCAACTCGCTCGGCGCGAGCGTCACGCTGATCGCTTCCGGACCGATTGTCGAGCTGCTCGAACGGAACCGCGAGCATCTGCCGATGCTGTTCATCGTCTCTGAGCTCACGCTGAATATCGGATCGACGGACGGGCCCGATGCGATCCGGGTGCGGGTGGACAAGGCGGGCGGGGTCAAGTGCGGGCGGTGCTGGCGCTACGTGCCGGCCGTGAGAACCGAGCCCGACTGGTCGGGCATCTGCGACCGCTGCGTGGACGCGCTGGCCGAGCCGGTGAATTCGTAAGTGTCCTCGAAACCGCGGCAACGCGAACTCTGGATCGCCCTCGTGATCGTCGTCCTCGATCAGGCGGCAAAGGCGCTGGTCCGCCGGCACGTCGCGCTCGACGAAAGCGTCACGGTCATTCCCGGGTTCCTCGACCTGACGCGCGTCCACAACACGGGCACCGCCTTCGGGTTCATGAACGGCACGGACTTCCCGTTCAAGACGATCGTTCTCGCGTGCGTGGCGGTGGGGGCGCTGACGGGCCTCGCCATGTACGCGTCATCGTTGCCGCGCGAGCAGTGGCTGGCGCGCACGGCGCTGGCGCTGATCCTCGGAGGCGCCGCGGGCAACCTGATCGACCGCATCGTTTCGGGGTACGTCGTTGATTTTGTCGATGTGTACTGGTCGGGCTGGCACTTCTGGGCCTTCAACGTGGCGGATGCGGCGATCACGGTCGGCGTAGCGCTGATGATTCTCGATTTGCTGGGGTTGGGGACCCACCATGTTTCCAGAACTGTTTAGCATCGGGCCGGTCACGGTCTACACCTACGGTGTGCTGCTCGCGGTCTCGTATCTGCTGGGCCTGCAGCTGGCGCTGGTGCGCGCGCGCCGGTGGCGACTCAACCCGGACCGCGTGCTCGACCTCGGCATCTACATCATCATCGCCGCGCTCGTCGGCGCGAAGCTGCTGCTCGTCGCCACCGACTTCGACCAGTTCCGCCAATCGCCGGCGGATCTGCTGTCGCTCGCGCGATCGGGCGGCGTCTTTTACGGCGGCCTGATCCTGGCCGTTGGCGTGTCGTTCTGGTACATCCACCGCCACGGGATGCCGTTCTGGACGACGTGCGACGTGTTCGCGCCGGGGATTGCGCTGGGACACGTGACGGGCCGGCTGGGATGCTTTGCAGCCGGCTGCTGCTACGGAAAACCGACCAGCGTCCCCTGGGCCGTCATCTTCGCGAACCCGCTTGCCGCGGAGAACGTCGGCACGCCGCTCGGCATCGCGCTTCATCCGACGCAGCTGTACGAAGCCGGCGCGGAGCTCCTGATCCTGATCGTGCTGCTGACCACCGAGCGGCGCGGACGCCCGTTCGCGGGCCGTACGTTCTGGCTCTACATGATTCTCTATGCCGTCTCGCGCTACATCATCGAGATCTACCGGGGCGATCCGCGCGGCGTGGTCTTCGGCATCTTCTCGACGTCGCAGTTCATCTCGCTGCTGCTGGCACCGCTGGCCGTGGCGATGCTGATCTGGCTGTGGCGGACGACGCCCGAGACGCCGGAGCGGGTCCCGCGCCGCCGCAGAGTCGCGGCGCAGGAGCATTGACATTCTTTGTGTCCTTCGCGCCCTTCGCGGTTTCAGGCGTTCTTCGTGGTTGACACCGTGGAGCCGATCGAGTTCGTCGTCACATCTGAATTCAAGGGCCAGCGGCTCGATCGCTTCCTGGTGTCCGTGCTTGCCGATTACTCCAGGTCGCAGATTCAGAAGCTCATTGCCGACGGCCAGGTCGTGGTCGCGGCGCGAGAGGCGCGCCCCAACCTCACCGTGCGAGCCGGCGATCGCGTCACCGTCAATATTCGCGACGCCGCCCCCGCATCTGTCGGTGCGGAAGCGGTCCCGCTCGAAATCCTGCACCAGGACCCGGACGTCGTGGTGATCAACAAGCCGGCAGGGATGGTCGTGCATCCAGGAGCCGGACACGCCTCCGGCACGCTCGTGAACGCGCTGCTTCATCACATCACCGACTTGAGCGGGATCGGCGGCGAGCTGCGTCCCGGCATCGTCCATCGTCTCGATCGCGGGACATCCGGCGTGATGGTCGTGGCGAAGAACGATACGGCGCACCAGGAGCTGTCGCGGCAGTTTCACGATCGCGAGGTCGAGAAGGAGTACATCGCCCTCGTCTGGGGCGTTGTTCAGGCCGGACGCCGTATCGATGCCGCGATCGGACGCGATCGTGTTCATCGGGAGAAGATGTCGGCGCGATCAAAACACGCACGCGAGGCGGTCACGCGCATCACGCGCGCGTTTCACCTGCCGGGATTGACGCTCTGCCAGGTCGCGATCCACACGGGACGCACGCACCAGATTCGCGTGCATCTCAGCGCCATCGGACACCCGATCGTCGGCGACGCGCTGTACGGTGGCGTGCATCGCCGCGTGCCGGGCGATATCCGGGCGGTGCAGCGGCTTCAGCGCCCGTTCCTGCATGCCGCGCGCCTGACGTTCAAGCACCCGCGCGACGGCCGCCGGATGGAGTTCATTGTCGACCTGCCATCCGATCTGCAGGACGTGCTGGACGCGCTGCCGGGGTGGCTCGATCGCGAAGAGGAGTGAAATGGAAAAGCCTGTCGTCCCCCACGCGATTCGCAAGGTGTATGACGGACGCATCTTCAGCGTCGCCGTCGAGTCGATCACGACCCCCAAAGGCTCGCCGCTCGACGCCGAGATCGTCAGGCATCCCGGCTCCGTGGTGCTCATCCCGATGACGAAGGCAGGAGAGATCATCCTGGTCCGCCAGTACCGGCATGCCGTCGGACGCCGGGCGTGGGAGCTGCCGGCCGGCAGCCTCGAGCGCAATGAGGATCCGAAGAAAGCCGCCTTCCGCGAGTGCCAGGAGGAGATCGGGCTCATTCCGTCACAGCTCGAGCCGCTTGGCGCCTTCTTTCCGACGCCGGGCTACTGCGATGAGGAGATGCACTTCTACGCGGCGACCGGGTTGCGAGAGCCGGGCCCCGGCGACGAGGATGCGCAGCAGGATGAGGACGAAGACATCGAGACGCGTGCGTTTTCGGTGGAGCAGCTGCGCTCGATGATCAAGGCCGGCGAGATCATCGATCTCAAAACGGTCGCGGGGTTGACATTGATTGGCGCCGGGCTCCTCGGGCGGGTCTGAAGACCCGCCCCTACCCCGTCGTCTTGGAGCCGCACGCCGGCTACTGCATCGGCTGAACGCGGCGATCCACTTTGGGATCGGCGACCGTCGCCGCGGGCAACAGCGCCAGCAGCAACACTTCGTCGACGCTCTGCACGTAGTGGATGGTCAGCTCGCGCCGGAGCTCCTCGGTGAGATCCTCGTTGATGTTCTTCTCGTTCTGGCGCGGCAGAATCACCTCGCGGATGCCGACGCGCCGCGCGGCGAGCACCTTCTCCTTGATCCCACCGACCGGCAGCACGCGGCCCGACAGCGTGATCTCACCCGTCATCGCGATGTCGCCGCGCACGGGCCGCCGCGTGAGCTCGGACGCGAGCGCCGTGACCATCGTCACGCCGGCCGAAGGACCGTCCTTCGGGATCGCCCCCGACGGAACGTGCAGGTGGATCTCGGCGTTCCTGAAGAAATCCGGATCGGCTCCGTACGCCGCGGCGTGCGCGCGGAACCAGGAGAGGGCCGCGCGCGCGGATTCCTTCATCACATCGCCAAGCTGGCCAGTCAGCGTCAGCGTCCCTGGACCCGCCATCCGGGACGCCTCGATGAACAGCACGTCGCCGCCCGCCGGCGTCCAGGCGAGCCCAATCGCGACGCCCGGCTCCTTCGTGCGCTCCTCCATCTCCTCGTCGAGGAAAAGCGGCGCGCCAAGCAGCGCCACGACAACGTCAGGCGTGATCTCGAGCGGATTGGTGTCGCCTTCGGCACGGCGCCGCGCCGCCTTGCGGCATAGCGCGCCGATTTCACGCTCCAGGTTCCTCACGCCCGCCTCGCGCGTGTAACCCCGAATCACGAGTCGAAGCGACTCGTCCGTGATCGCGATCTGCTCCGCCGTGAGACCGTGGTTCGTGATCTGCTTCTGGACGAGATGATCGCGCGCGATGGCGAGCTTTTCTTCCTCGGTATAGCCCGGAATCTCGAGCACCTCCATGCGATCGCGCAGCGCCGGCGGGACCGGATCCAGGATGTTGGCGGTGGTGATGAACAGCACTTCCGAGAGGTCGAACGGCACGTCGAGGTAGTGATCGCGGAAGGTCGAGTTCTGCTCCGGATCGAGCACTTCGAGCAATGCCGACGCCGGATCGCCGCGGAAGTCGGACCCGAGCTTGTCAATCTCGTCCAGGATGAACACCGGGTTCTTCGATTCGGCGCGGCGGAGCCCCTGGATGACTTGCCCCGGCAGGGCGCCGATGTACGTGCGGCGATGGCCGCGAATCTCGGCCTCGTCGCGCATACCGCCGAGGGAGACGCGCACGAACTTGCGGCCCAGCGACCGCGCGATCGATCGCGCGAGCGACGTCTTGCCGACTCCGGGCGGGCCGGCGAAACAGAGAATCGGCCCCTTGACCGCGGGATTCAGCTTTCGCACCGCGAGATATTCGAGGATGCGATCTTTCGCCTTCTCGAGCCCCGAGTGATCGGCGTCGAGCGTGTGCTTCGTCTTCGGAAGATCGATGACCTCGTCGGTGCGCTTCTGCCACGGCAGCGCGACCAGCCAGTCCAGATACGTCCGGGACACGGTGAACTCCGCGGCGGCCGCCGGCATTTTCGAGAGGCGATCGAGCTCGCGCAGCGCCTCCTTGCGCACCGGCTCCGGCATGCCTGCCGCCTCGATCTTCTCCCGGAGCTCCTCGACCTCGCGAGTCTGGTCGTCGCCTTCACCGAGCTCCTTCTGGATGGCCTTGAGCTGCTCACGGAGGAAGTACTCGCGCTGGTTCTTGCCGACCTCTGACTGCACCTGCGACTGGATCTTCGACCCGATCTCGAGCACCTCGAGCTCCTTGATCAGGATGCGATTGAGGCTCTCGAGACGCGCGCGGACGTCGAGCGTTTCGAGCACTTCCTGCTTTACCACGGTGCCAATCGTTGTCAGGCTCGACGCGATAAAATCCGCGAGACGCCCGGGGTCGTTGATGTTCGCCGACAGGCTTTGAAGATCATCGGAGAGCAGCGGCGACAGCGAGACGACCTGCTGGAAGTTCGCTCGGATGTTGCGGAGGAGCGCATCGATCTCCAGATGCGCGGCATCGGCGCCGGTCTCGGGCGCCAGGTTCACATGGCCGCATAGATACGGCTTGGCTGTCGTGACCTCGTCCAACTGCAGCCGCGCGAGGCCCTGTACGATCAACCTGAGGCTTCCATCGGGCAGCTTGAACATCTTGTGGATGTGGCTGGCGGTCCCGATCGAGTACAGGTCGCCCTGCGCGGGCTCGTCGACCGTCGCATCGCGCTGCGTGAACACGCCTATCAGCTTGCCGCCGGACATCGCCTCGTCAATGAGGCGCACCGAGCTCTCGCGCGCCACGGCGAGCGGCATGAACGAGTTGGGAAAAAGGACCGTGTCGCGGAGGGGAAGGAGCGGGAGCTCGTCGGGAAGGTTCAGCGGCCGATCGCCGGTATTGAGCTCTTCCACCTCGAGGGGCTCATCACGATCGCTCATGGTGGATGTCCGTGCGCGGGCCGTCGCGCAAGCAGGATGCCGGACCGGGCCGGATCCACGCCGCGGGTGCGGCACGAATCCGGCCAGGAACCCGGCGTTAGTTCGACATGTCGAAGAACAGCGCCGACGATCCGCTCTTCCGCGCGAGCGCGCGCTCACGCTGCTCGGCGTTCTCCCGGGTCTCTTCGCAGTCCTTGCAGCGAACCGCGAACGGAAGCGCGCGAAGCCGCGCTCCGGCAATCTCGTCGCCGCACTCGAAGCAGTTTCCATACGTCCCTTCGTCGAGACGACGGAGCGCTTCGTTGATCTTGTTCAACGTCTCTGACTTCATCTGGATGAGGGCGAACTCGATGTCTTCCTGGATGTCGACCTCAGAGCTCTCGCCTTGGTCGAGCACGTCGCGCTCCCGGCCACTCTCGGCACGCACGTCGCGAATCTTGCCTTGCACTGCGCTCAACAGCTCGCGGCGGCGTTCCTCGAGCATCTTCTTCAGCTCGTTATAGCGGCTCGTCTTTGCCGCCACCCTTGTGCTCTTTGTCGTCGCCATGATACCTGCCGCTCCTTCCGATTTCACCCGGCGAGCGGGTGATTGACGCGCCAGCTGCTTGCAATCCAGATGCCCTTTTAGACGGCGTCGTGGGCCGTTTGGATCCCCAAGCTTGAGGCCTCATCTGTGTGTCGGCTGAAGCCTGTGAGAACCACAGTGAGACGTCCAAAAGTCAACGAATTAGGCCAAATAATCAGATCAATTTCCGAATCGCCCGGCACTCAGAGCGTTAGACGCCCGCGCTGTGCGGGGGGCTGTGTCCTCGTGAACGGACGGAGGAAAAAGACGGGTTGTTGCGAAAATGCCTCACCTGGTCACTAATGGGGGGCTTAAACCTCGACGGACAAGTGAGTTTACCGGGGTCTGCCAGGCGTACCGGGCCAGACAGGATGAATCTGTCGTAATATCGACAATATGTCTAATAATCTACTGAATGAAACGACTACTCACCGTGGAGTTCGGAACGATTCCGCGCTCCACCAGGAGATCGCCGCTGCGGCGGCTGCCGGTTCGCAGCCATTTCTCATACAGCCGGAGCACGTCCGAGTTCGACGTGAGCGCAGACCGTTCGCTGACCTCCCCGAGGACGTCCACGCAGACGGAGAACTTGTCGGAGAGCTCATCGAAAACCGCGCCAAACGCCTGGTCGTTTCGTCTTGCGAGCGATCCGTACGCGCACTCGCCAAGCTGGATGTAGTAGTCGATGTCGACGAGACTGCGATTGAGGCTGTCGGCGAAAAAGCCGGAAATGAAGAGCGAGAGATCACCCACCTCGCGCAAGCCGTCGCGCTGACGGCTGCCGGCGGCCTGGAGCGCGTGAACCAGGCGGATGCCGAGCGGCTCCTCGATGTCTGACGCCGATCGATCGAAGTGGACGAACCCGGTGAGGAGATTCACCAGGTAGAACGACGTGAGGTCGCGCACGGCGAGTCGCTGCCGTTCCATCGCGGTTTCGACCAGCTCCTTGAAGTACTCCGCGGGCGACTCGTTCCGAAGAAGCGCCTCGGCCATGTTCCTCCCAAGTATCGGCAGCGCTCGCACCGGTCGTAAGTGCAACGCGCATTCCTGCAGGTTTTGGGGGAATTTCAGGGGAATTATAATGCGAAAAGCGAAGCGATGTCCTGTCCTCTCTGCGGCGTCCGCAAGGAACGGCGAGCCTGTCCTGCCCTGGGCCAGACGATCTGCGCCGTGTGCTGCGGCACGAAACGGCTCACCGAGATCCAGTGTCCGGAGGGTTGCGTGTACCTGACCACGGCGCGCGAGCATCCGGCGGCAGTCGTCCGGCGCCAACAGGAACACGACGTCGCCATTCTTCTTCCGACGATCCAGGGGCTCACCGAGCGGCAGTATCAGCTTTTCTTCCTCTTTCAGACACTGATCTCGCGCCACACACCCGGGGAGTTCTCGCGACTCGTGGACGACGATGTCGCCGAGGCGGCGGCGTCGGTCGCGTCGACGCTCGAAACGGCCGCACGAGGCGTGATCTATGAGCATGCTGCGCAATCGCTGCCCGCCCAGCGGCTCGCGGCTGAGATGAAGACGATGCTCGCGGAAATGCGTCAGCAGGGAGCGACGGTGTACGACCGGGAAGCGGCGATCGTGCTTCGGGCCATCGAGCGCGGGGCCCGGGACACGCGCAAGGCTGAACCCGGCGACGCCTCCTACCTGGTTTTGATGGCGCGTCTGCTTCAACGGAGCCGCTCGACTGCGCAGCCCGCCCCGGCGTCTTCGTTGATCATTCCGTGACCATCCACTACAATTTGGGGTTTGCGCCAGGCGCTAACCGGCGAATCTGTGCGAAATCCAACCCTTCGACAAGCTCAGGGTCATCCCGAGCGTGCCGAGGGATGAAGAGGAAATCATGGCCAAGCGGTGCGAAATCTGCGGCAAGGGACCGGTGGTCGGCCGGACCATTTCCCACGCCCACAACGTCGGACCCCGTCGGTTCGAGCCGAACCTCCAGTCGGTGCGGGCGCTCGTCAACGGCGCGGCCAAACGGATGCGGGTCTGCACCCGGTGTCTCCGCTCGGGCAAGGTCACGAAGGCGGCCTGACGTGCGGCAGCCGGTTTCGGCGCCGAACGCGGCGAAGCCCATTGGACCGTACAGCCCGGGCATCCGCGCGGGCAATCTCCTCTTTCTCTCCGGGCAAGTCGGGTTCGATCCCTCGACCGGCGTTCTGGTCGACGGCGACATCAGCGCGCAGACCGACCAGGTCATGCGGAACATCGGCGCACTGCTGAAGGCAGCCGGCGCCGACTTTCGGCACGTCGTCCGCACCACGGTGTTCCTCGCCGATATGAATGAATTCGCCGCGATGAATGCGGTCTATGGGCGCTATGTCGTCGATCCGCCGCCGGCGCGGTCGACCGTACAGGTCGCGGCGCTCCCGCGAAACGCCCGCGTCGAGATCGACGTGATCGCGATGATTGAGTAGCGGCGGGTCTTCAGACCCGCCCGCCGCTACGCCCTCGCCGTCCTCTCGACTCCCAGCACGCCCTGCACACCCTTGATCGACTTGATCACCCGCTCGAGGTGTTTCACGTCGCTGATCTCCACGGTCATGTCGATGCGTCCTCGCTGATCATTTCCGGTGTGCGCCTCCATGTTCGTGATGTTGGTGTTGATGCCGGAGATCTTGGCGCTGATTTCAGCCAGCATGCCCTTGCGGTCCTCCACCTGCATCGTGAGACGGACGGTATACGGCGCCTGGTCCAGCGTGGTGGTGTCCCATTCGACCTCGATGCGGCGCTCGGGATCGAACATCAGGTTGAGGACGTTCGGGCAGGTTGCGGAATGCACCGACACGCCCTTGCCGCGCGTGATGTAGCCGACGATCTTCTCTCCCCGGATCGGGTTGCAGCACTTCGCGCGGAACACCATGATGTCGTCGGTGCCGCGGACCTTGATCTTGTCGCTCGTCACGCGGCCCGGCCGCAGGACGCGCTTGACGACCGACACGACCGCCGAGTCCTGGGGCCGTTCTTTCAGCTGTCCGCCCGGGACGGCCTTCTGCAGCACGGTCCGCGGCGACAGCTTGCCGTACCCGATATGCGCGAGCAGCTCATCGGGTTTCTGTGCGCCGTACTCGGTCGCGAACTTCGCCAGCTCCTCGCTCTCGAGCACGGTCTTCGGATTCAGATCGAACCGGCGCGCTTCCTTCTCGAACAGGCGGCGCCCGAGCTCGATGCTGCGCGTCCGCTCTTCGCCCTGGAGGACGTGCTTGATCTTGCTGCGCGCGCGCGAGCTGACCACGAACGTCAGCCAGTCGCGGCTCGGCTTGTGCCCGGCCTGCGTGACGATCTCGACGATGTCGCCGTTCTGGAGGCGCGTGCGGAGCGGGACCATCTTGCCGTTGACGCGTGCGCCCATGCACTGATTCCCGACGTCCGTGTGAATCGTATAGGCGAAGTCCACGGCGGTGGCGCCGCGGGGCAGGGAGCGCACCTCGCCCTTCGGCGTGAAGATGTACACCTCTTCCGGATAGAGATCGATCTTGAGGTTCTGCAGGAACTCCTGCGGATCGCGCACCTCCTGCTGCACCTCGAGCAGCTGGCGCATCCACTGGAAGTACCGCTCGTCGCGATGATCGCCGACGCGGCCTTCCTTGTACTTCCAGTGCGCGGCGATACCCTCCTCGGCGCGCCGGTGCATTTCCTCCGTGCGGATCTGCACCTCGAACGGAAATCCGTTTTCGCTGACGACCGACGTGTGCAGCGACTGATAGCCGTTCGGCCGCGGCATCGCGATGAAGTCCTTGATGCGGCCCGGCACGGGCGACCACGTCTGATGAATGATGCCGAGCGCGGCGTAGGAGTCCCTCACCGACTGCGTGATGATGCGCAGCGCGACGAAGTCGTACACCTGCTCCAGATCGACCTTCTGCCGTTTCAGCTTGAGATGGATGCTGTAGAGACGCTTGATGCGGCCATCGAGATGAGTCACCGGAACCTGCGCATCCTCCAGCTTGGCGCGGATGGTGCGTGTCAGCCCGTCGATCACGCTTTCCGCCATCTTCCGCTTGGCTTCGACCTTGGCGCGCAAGCCTTCGTACGCCTTCGGCTCGAGATAGCGGAACGACAGCTCCTCGAGCTCGTTCTTCACCTTGCTCATCCCGAGCCGGTTGGCGATCGGCGCGTAGATGTCGAGCGTCTCCTGGGCGATCGTGACGCGCCGCTCCTCGGGCAGGTGCTGCAGCGTGCGCATGTTGTGGAGCCGGTCCGCGAGCTTGACGAGGATGACGCGGATGTCGTCCACCATCGCCAGCAGCATCTTGCGGAAATTTTCCGCCTGCCGCTCTTCGCTCGATGAAAACGGGATCGCGCCGATCTTGGTGACCCCTTCGACGACGTGCGCGATCTCGGGCCCGAAGAGCTCGGCGATGCGCTCCGGCGTCGTCAGCGTGTCTTCGACGACGTCGTGGAGCAAGCCGGCGGCGACCGCCACCACGTCCAACTTCATGTCGGCGAGAAAATCGGCCACTTCGAGCGGATGGACCAGGTAGGGCTCGCCGGAATGGCGCACCTGCCCCTTGTGTTCCAGCGCGGAGAACACGTAGGCGCGTCGCAGCAGCTCGAGGTCGGCCTCTGGGCTGTAGCTCCGGACCTTCTCGAGCAGGGTCTCGAAACGAATCATGGAATGTGGTGTCTAACCCCATGATAGAAGTGGGGTTGAGGGGGGTCAAGGAAACCGCGTCAGTACCCTTGACTCGCCGGAAAACGGATCAGTATACTGGCGCGCTTACAGATCTTCGGCGGGCGCTCGCCCGTCCATCCTGTGCGTCACACGAGCGCTTTGCGCGCGGCCCAGGAGCCGGAAGCGCGGGAAAGCAGGGCGCGCTGAAAACGGCGGCACGGTCAATCCCGGCGGCCAGAACTGCGCCTCGAGAGGTTGCGTTTGAAAGGGGATACGATGCGGAAGGTGTTGTCACGAGGTACATTCCTCGCGGTCGTCGTAATGATTGGCGTCGCCGCGTCGGGCTGCGCGAAAGTCAACATGTTGAGGGCGAAAGCGGCCTTCAAGGACGCTAACGCGCAGTATTCGGCGATGAACTACAAGGCCGCTGCGGACAAGTATGAACAGGTCGTCACGCTCGATCCGACCCTCGTCGATGCGTATTTCTTTCTGGGCAACAGCTACGACAACCTGTACAACTCCGCCAAGAAGGGCGATCCAATCAACGACGGGTTTCTGACCAAGGCGATCGCCAACTACAAGAAGTCCTCGGAGGTGGAACATCCCCAGAGCCCGACCCTGAAGAAGCTCTCGCTGCAGTACCTGGTCGCGGCGTTCAGGCCCGATAAGGCGGATGATCCGGCACAAGCGATGGTGATCATCCAGCAGATGATCACGATCGATGCGAAGGATGTGACAAATTACTATCAGCTCGCCCGGCTGTTCGAGGACGCCGGCGATGTCGACATGGCCGAGGCGACCCTCCTCAAGGCCAAGGACGTGAACCCCAACGACGGGACGGTGTACGCCCAGCTCGCCGCGTTCTACGGCCGCCAGGGTGACTTCGACAAGACGATCGCAGCGCTGAACCAGCGCGTGGCCGTCGAGCCGACTAACCCTGAGGCGCACCACACGCTTGCGACCTACTACTGGGACGAGGTGTACAAGAACTTGAAGCTGAAGGACGCCGACAAGAAGAAATACATCCAGGCGGGCATCGAGGCGTCTGACAAGGCCATCGCGCTGAAGGAGGACTACTTCGAAGCGATCACGTACAAGAACCTGCTGCTCCGGCTGGAAGCCCTTCTCGAGAAAGATCCGGCTCGTCAGCAGGCGCTGCTCAAGGAAGCCGACCAGCTCCGCGCCCGCGCCCAGGAGCTGCAGAAGAAGCAGGCGGCCACCAAGAGCGAGTAAGTATATTTTTCCTGCGCCGCGCTGACCACCCCGTCGGGCCGTTCCACTCCGTGGGACGGCCCTTTTTCATGTACAATTTTCCAGCCGGAGGGAAATCCTTCTCCGCGTAAAGGACTGCAGGAGACAGAAATGAAGAAGACACAGAGGTCCCATCTCGCGCGTACCGCGCGGGCACTTTCGAGAACACTCGTTCTCCTCCTGTGTGGCGTTCTCGCGTGGCCAATTGGCCACGCAGCCGCCCAGGGTGTGACCACCGCCTCAATCGACGGTGTGGTCAAGGACTCACAGGGCGCCGTGGTTGCGGGCGCCAGTATCGTGGCCGTCCACGAGCCGTCTGGCACCTCCTACGAAGCCGTCACGCGGTCCGACGGACGATTCTCCATCCCTGGAATGCGAGTCGGCGGACCTTACAAGGTCAGCGCGTCGCTGTCAGGGTTCACGACTGAAGTGAAGGACAACGTGTCGCTGGCGCTCGGCGTTGCCGAGAACCTGGAGTTCTCGATGAAGGTTGCCGCAGTGGCCGAGACGGTCGAGGTCGGCGGTCAGAGCGATCCGGTGTTCAGCTCGAGTCG
>JAHFUO010000073.1 GCA_023265015.1 Acidobacteriota bacterium
CGTCCCGTTACGTGCGGAGATTACTGGCGGTGACGAGGCTCGATACCGTGCTCACGGTCCACGACTCCGAGCCGGAGGCGAGCCGCGATCGTCGCTTCTTCAAGCGCGACGGCCAATTGACCACGAGCGTCGGCCGCGCATCGGCGTCGCTGAGCAGAATCGTTATGCGAAAGTGCTGGCCGTCCAGCGCCGGCGCCTATTGATCGCTTTAGACCGGTTGTCAGTTGCCCGTAGTCAGTTCCCAGTCGAGTTCCGACTGAAATCGAGCCGAGAACTGGCTACTGACAACTGAAAACTGCGCTAGCGTGTGGGTACGAGCCGCTTCAGCTCCTCGCCCCAGTTCTGCACGACGATGATGCTGGTCGGCGCGGCAGCCTGGCCCGGGACGGCACCCTGTTTGATCATGAGGAACCGTTGCCCATCCGGTGAGATGTCGTAATTGCGACCGGGATTCCCGGCGGGGGTTGTGACGTAGCCCTCTTTCATGATCATCGTCGGCGTGGTGGCCGACCAGGAAGCAGCGCGCTCGACGCCGACCCGCATGAGCGCGCCTGCAGGAGGAGAGACAAAAAACAATTCCTGTCCGTTGGGTGACCAGAGCGGCCGCGTGCCGCCGCCGGTCGACACCTGCCAGTGACCGGTGTTGACGTCGGGGTACGGCCGCACGTAGATTTCGAGCTGACCCGAGTCATTCGCCTCATAGGCGAGCCAGCGGCCGTCCGGCGAGATGATGCCGTTGCGCTCGGCGAATGGTGACTGGACCAGAGGCGTGACGCGGTGGGTCCCGGTCAACTCGACCTGCATCACGTCGTCGCCGGTCTTCGGCGTCGCCTCGGTGAAAATCAGACGGGTGCCATCGGGCGATACCGCAACGGCATTCTGGAGGGCGCCACCCTTTGTGAGTCGCTCGACCGCACCAGTGCCGTCCGCCGCTTGCCAGAAGATGTTGCGCGCGCCCTCGCGCTCGGAGCTGAAGATCAGCCGACGTCCGTCTGGCGTCCACGCCGGATGGAGGTCAAGGGCAGGAGCGAAGGTCATGCGCGTGAGCGTCAGCCGAGCGAGGTCCCAGAGCCAGAGGTCGCTCTCCTGATCGTCGGCCCACACCACGACACGGGTGCCATCGGGGGCGATCCGCGGATACGTATACGCCCGGGGCGGGGCCGGGATCGGTGTTTCCTGTCCCTGTCGCCCGACCCACACGAGCGTCCTCTGCAAAAGAGGAACGCCGCCGCCTGAGATGTATGCCAGGGTGCCGTTGCTCGCCACAACCGCATCCACTCCACCGTTCGCCGTCGCCGAGACTTCAGGAACGACCGGCACCGGCGCGCCGCGGACCTCCAGACGCGCGACGTCGAAGGGCACCGCTCGCAACGTGCCGGCTGCCGCGTAGACGAGATGACCGCCTGGCACGTAGTGGGCGTGGCTCCCTCCCCGTATGAGAATCCTTCGTGTTCCTGTCTGCAGGTCGAGTACAGCTACCTGGGAGGCATCGAGGCCGCCCGTCTGCGCAGCAATCGTAAACAGGACGGCGCGACCGCCCGGCAGCACCTCGGGCCAGAGGTGATCGGTTTCTCCATGCACTTGGTCGGGACGCGTGAGCACTTCCATTGGTCCGCCCGAGGCCGCGACCCGTTGCAGTCCGGTGGACACATTGTTCGTCGCGAAAATAATCGTGTCGTCGGGAGCCCACACTGCACCGCGGGAGGTGCCGTCGAGATTCGCAAGCGTCACCGGCGGGCCGCCCGTCACGGCGACCTTTTTCAACGTGTTGGTGTTATCCACGAAGCCGATCCACTGGCCATCGGGTGACACGAACGGCGCGCGCGGACCGCCGGTGAAAATTGCCGTGGGTTCGAGGGCGTCGAGCGCTCGAACGAACAACTGGCTGCCATTGGTGCCGACATAGATCACGCGTGAGGCGTCAGGCGTGATCGCCAGGTCACGATCGAAGCCGTTGATGCTCAGGGCTGCAGTGGACGTCGATGTGATCAGAAGGCGCGACACACGAGGCGGCGCCGGGCGCATCGCGAACCACACGCCACCGCCGGCGGTCGCGAGGCCTGCCAGCAAAGCCGGTGCACTGTAGAGCGCGAGCCGTCGCCACAGCGGCTCGCGTCGAGCGGCGACGGCTGTCGCTGCCGGTACGCTGAGCGGGTTCGCGGCGATGCTCTCGACTTCCGCCCGTACATCGCCCATCGCCTGCCAGCGTCGCTTCGGGTTCTTGTCGAGGCAACGCTTGACGAGATCGGGCAAACGCGGATTGAGATTCGGCGGGAGCGTCGTCAGGTCCGGTTCGCGGATCAGCACGGACGCGAGCACTTCTGCCGCCGCGTCGCCTTGAAACACCTGGCGTCCCGTCAGCATCTCGTAGAGAACACATCCAAACGAGAAGACGTCGCTGCGCTGATCCGCTGGGAATCCTTTCGCCTGCTCCGGCGACATGTACGCGGCCGTGCCGAGAATCACGCCTGCCTGCGTCGCCATCATGCTCAGCGTCGGCGACACTGACAGATCCGCACTGCCAGCTGCCTGCTGCCCGCTGCCGGCTGACTCCATCGCCTTCGCGAGTCCAAAGTCGAGGACCTTCACGTCGGGCGGACCTGACGGTCCGCCTCTACGATCGAGCATGATGTTGCCGGGTTTCAGGTCGCGGTGGATGACGCCCTTCTCGTGCGCCGCCTCGAGCGCATCCGCCACTTGC
This sequence comes from Acidobacteriota bacterium, assembly GCA_023265015.1. Taxonomy (GTDB): domain Bacteria; phylum Acidobacteriota; class Vicinamibacteria; order Vicinamibacterales; family UBA2999; genus Gp6-AA40. The sequence continues at coordinate 2,702 of JAHFUO010000073.1, forward strand.
GCGGCAACGCGCAGCGCATCGTCGAGCGGCAGGGCGCCTTTCTTCAGCCGCTCGGCAACCGTCTCGCCCTCGACCAGCTCCATGACGAGCGCGTGAACGGGCCGGCTCGAGCCGGCCCCCACGGCTGTACTTTCGTGGGGGCCGGCTTCCCCGGCCTGAGCGGAGTCGAAGGCAGCCGGCCCTTCGACGACGCCGTAGATCGCCGCGATGTGGGGATGATTCAGCGACGCGAGGACCTTGGCTTCGCGCTCGAAGCGGGCGATGCGATCGGGATCACGCGCGAGGGCCTCGGGAAGAACCTTGATCGCCACGCTGCGGCCAAGCTTCGTATCGCGGGCGCGATACACCTCGCCCATCCCGCCGGCGCCGAGGGCGGACTGGATCTCATACGGACCGAGCCGAGTACCGGGACGGAGGGACATACGTGCGTTGATCGGTGCGGGAATTATAGGCGTGCGGAGGACGTGGCAGAAAGCGCAATCTCCCGGCGCGCGGCTCGTCTCGAGAACTGCCACACCGCTCGGCCGGCGTCACGCCTTCGACCGCATCGCGGAGCGAAACGCGCGGACCTGCGGCCAATCAGCACGGCACGCCTCTCGCACTTCAGACGCCAGAGGGATTGAGACGATGGTACGATTGAAGCCCGCGCAACGGCGAGTGCTCGTCGACAAGGTTCCGGACCTGGCCAACATCGGGGCGGGACTGTTTGTCTTCGCGCAATTCATCGGCGGGCAACCAGCTTCGCTCTCGTTGCTCCTGATAGGCCTCGCCATGTGGGCTGCGGTGCTCGGCGTTGTGACGATGATTGCGGGAGAAGAAGAATGACAAACGCCCTCATCTTTTTCGGCGGCGTCCTGATCATAATCACGATCGTCGCTCTGCTCGACCGATGGGGCGCACGAAAGGATCGGCAGCGCTAACGACGGGCCAGGCCCCCAACGCCTGGCCCGTCGATTTCACTTCGTGGGCACGAGCCGCTTCAGCTCCTCGCCCCAGTTCTGCACGACGATGATGCTGGCCGGCGCGGCAGCCTGACCCGGAACGTCGTTCTGTTCGATCATGAGGAACCGTTGCCCGTCCGGTGAGATGTCGTAATTGCGACCGGGATTCCCGCCGGGGGTGGTGACGTAACCCTCCTGAATGATCATCGTTGGCGTGGTGGCCGACCAGGACGCAGCGCGTTCGACGCCGACCCGCATGAGCGCGCCTGCAGGAGAGACAAAAAACAATTCCTGTCCGTTGGGTGACCAGAGCGGCCGCGTGCCGCCGCCGGTCGACACCTGCCAGTGACCGGTGTTGACGTCTGGGTACGGCCGCACGTAGATTTCGAGCTGACCCGAGTCATTCGCCTCATAGGCGAGCCAGCGGCCGTCCGGCGAGATGATGCCGTTGCGCTCGACGAATGGTGACTGGACAAGAGACGTGACGCGGTGGGTCCCCGTCAACTCGACCTGCATCACGTCGTCGTTGGTCTTCGGCGCCGTCTCGGTGAAGATCAGCCGGGTGCCGTCGGGCGAGACCGCCTCGGCATTCTGAAGGTTGTCACTCCTGGTGAGTCGCTCGACCGCGCCAGTCCCGTCGGCCGCCTGCCAGAAGATGTTCCGCGCTTGCGGGAGGAGAGGCATGACGAACGCCTTTATTTGTTTTGGCGGCGTGGTGGTCCTATTCGCCATCGTCGCTCTGCTCGACCGATGGGGCGCACGAAAGGATCGGCAGCAGCACCTGCGCTAGGTTTCAGCGCGTCGGCAGATGGTCGCGCGCCGAGCGGCATGGGCGTCTGGATTGTAGTACACTGCTGTCATACAGAAGGTATTCCCATGCCGCTGAGCGTTCGACTCGACCCCAAGACCGAAAGCGTCGTCAAGCGCCTCGCCCGCCGCCACAAGCAGACGCAGTCGGCCGTCGTCCGCGAGGCCATTACTGCCTACGCGCGCGACGAGACCGCGCATCCGCCCGAGCCGTCCACCCCGTGGGAGGCGCTGCGGCACCTCGTGGGCGTGGCCGACAGCGAAGACGGACGCCTGTCACAGGACACAGGCGAGCGCTTCCGCGCGCTGGCGCAGAAGAAGGCCCGTGCCCGCCGTTCTCGTTGACGCGGGACCGCTCGTGGCGCTGGTCGACCGCGGTGACGCACACCACGCGGCGTGCGTCGATGCTCTGCAGGCAATTCGCGATCCCCTGACGACTGTCTGGCCGGCCATCACCGAGGCGATGTACCTGCTCGGCTTTTCGTGGCCGGCTCAACGCGCGCTATGGGAAATGGTCGAGGGCGAGGGGATCGCCCTCGCATCGCTCGGCCGCGAGGATGCGCCACGAATGCACGCGTTGATGCAAAAGTATCGCGACCTGCCGATGGACCTGGCCGACGCGGCGCTGGTCCGCGTCGCCGAGCGCGAGAAGCTTCCGCGGATCTTCACGTTGGACCGCAGGCACTTCCGTGTCTACCGCCCCACCGGCATCGGCCGCTTCTCGATTCTGCCCTCATGAACACTACCCGGCCGTCTCTCTGACCTCCGCGATCTCGTAGAGCCCGGACGTATCGGTGCGGGGATCGATCGATTCGCGCATCAGCCGGCGGAGCTGCGCGAGGTCGGCGATGACCCGGAAGGTTCGCGTCAAGCTGTACTTCGATCGACCATGGCGCCGCGGGCGGTGATTCACCTCGACCTCGGCCACGCGCCCGCCCAACTGGCTTGCCAGCGCCGGAAGATACCGGTGCATGCCCGGCCGCAGCTTGAGTCGCTTCACCACACTGGCGCGGTAGACCTTCAGCGAGCACCCGTTGTCGTGGAGCCGCACGCCGCTGACAATGCCGAGAAACCAGTTCGCCACAATCGACGGGACGTGCCGCGTCAGCAGATTGTCCTGCCGCCTCTTCCGCCAGCCGCTCACGATGTCCTTGCGACGCGCCAGCGCAAGCATGCCAGGGATGTCGCGCGGATCGTTCTGCAGATCGCCGTCAAGGGTCACGATGAACTGGCCGCGAGCCTTGTCAAACCCCGCTGCAAACGCCGCGGTCTGCCCGAAGTTGCGCGTAAACCTGATCACCTTCACGCGCGCATCCGCCGCCTGCACGTCCGCCAGCCTCGCAAAGGTTCCGTCGGCGCTCCCGTCATCGATGAGGATCATTTCGTACGACACCCCGAGCTGGGCGAGCACGCCCGTGAGCTCGTCGTGGAGCGGCACGACGTTCAGCTCTTCGTCGCGAAGCGGGATGACGATGGAGATGTCTGGATCAACCAATGCTGAAATGCTACCTGCTTCGACGCCTCACGAGCCACCATGACGCCGCCGCGACGACAATCAACCCCGCGACCCAGAGGGCGACTGCCTGCCCGTGCGTGCGCATCAGCGCGATCGCGAAGTCGCCATAGCGGATCGCGAGCACGCCGAGCACGAGATAGCGCACGCCGCGCGCCAGGCCGATCGCGAGGACAAACTTCAGCGGGCGCACCTCCGCCACGCCGGCGAGCAGCACGAACAGCTTGAACGGTGCGGGCGGCGGCAGAACGGCGGGGACCAGCAGCGCCAGCAGGCCGTAGCGCTTGTACAGCGCGAGCGTCCGCTCGACATGCCCCTTCTTCAGCCGCTTCTTCAGAAACGCCTCGCCGCCCCTCTCTGCGATGCGATAGATGACGTAGCTGCCCGCCACCGATCCCGCGGTGGCCATGGCCGCGTAATACGGCATCAGCGCCTTGTGCTGCACGACCATCAACACCACGAGGATGTCGTTGATCTGCGGCAGCGAGAGAAACGAGGAGTCGAGGAAGGCGACGACGAAGAGTCCCGGCCCGCCCAGCGAGAGAGCAAAGCCGTACACCCAGTTGATGAAGGACTTCAATATTCGCGATATTCTGAGCGGCGGTCAGTGATTATATCGCGCGCGTCGCGCCCTTCGACTCCGCTCAGGGCGCCCCGAGCGGCAGTCGAGGGGCGCCTTCCCCGCCTCTTAGCCGGCGCCGCGGCGCTCACCGGCGTCGCGGCGTGGGTGGTGTTCTTTCGCGCCGGGCTGGTTCTCAGTCATTACGACGCGAAGGCGCACCTGGTGGTCGCGCGCCGCGTCATCGACAACCTGACCCCCGGCTGGCAGCAGATCGGGGCCGTCTGGCTGCCGCTGCCTCACCTCATCGAGCTGCTTCCGACGCAAATCGATCTCTTCTATCGGACCGGTGCGTTCGCGTCGCTCGTGTCGATTGCGTGCCTGGCGACGACGACCTGGGCGGCTGCGCGACTCATCCTGCGCGTGACCGGATCGAGCCTCGGCGCCGCGACCTGCGCGGTCCTGCTCGTCCTCAATCCCAACCTGCTCTACCTCCACACGACGCCGATGACCGAGCCGCTCCTCCTGGCCGCCTCGATGCTCGCGGTGCTGTGGCTCGTCGAGTGGGTTGACGAGGATCGCGACACGGTGCCGCCGAAGCTCGCCGCCGTCCTCTTCGCGGCGGCGTGGACGCGGTACGAGGCGTGGGCGGTGATTGGCGCCGCGCTGGCCGCGGCGGAGTACGCCGCGTGGCGGCGCGGTCCCTCGACTATCGCTCGCGGCCCCCTGAGCGAAGTCGAAGGGGGAGCGGATGCGCGAACATTGATTCGCCGCGGATGGCGGCTCGTCATCTGGCCCGCGAGCGCAGTCATCGTGTTTCTCATCAACAGCCGCATCACCGTCGGAGCCTGGCTTGTCAGCGACGGCTTCTACGTCCCCGACCCGACGTACCAGCATCAACCGCTGCGGACGCTGGTGGCGATCTGGTGGGGCACGCATCAATTGAGCGGGTATGTGATCGAAGTGGTTGCGCTGACGGCGGCGCTCATCATCGCGGTGCGCGCGCTCATGCGCCGTGAGAACTCGTCGATGCTCGTGACGTTGGCGCTCTTTGCCTCGGCGACGCTCCCGCTTCTCGCCTTCCACCAGGGACACCCCTATCGGATTCGCTACATGATCCCGGTGGTGGCCGGGTGCGCGCTGTTCTGCGGGCTGGCGGTGGGTCTGATGTCGCGGACCTGGAAGGTCCGCGCCGCACGAATCCAACTCGGCTCGCGGACCTTAAAGGTCCGCGCCGCACATAAAGGTGAAGGTGTCGGTGCCGCGAGCTACTCGGGCTTTGCCCTCGCCGTCATCTTGATCGGATCGACACTCGTCGAGTCGCCGCCCTGGGACATGCAGGCGCCGATGCTGCTCGAAGCGCAATGGGATCGCGGGGCCAGCATGGGCAGGCGTGACGTGACGGCCTGTCTCGCTCGCGATTATCGCGGCGAAAAGATTCTCGCCAGCATGGGCTCGCTCGCCCACTACATGCAGGAGCTGTCGGGCAGCGGATTCGCGATTGCCGACTTCGTCAACGAAGGCAACGGCGTGATCTGGAACATGGCGCTCCAGACCGGGCCGGCGCCGCACGCGGGCTGGATGCTCGTGGAGGAAGTCGCAGAAGGTGGTGACGTCCTTGCCGAGCGCGTCCGCCGCGACCCCGGCTTCACGCGCGGGATGACGCGCGTGTGCGAGGGGGGCGGCGTCGCCCTGTACAAACGGGACGGAATGCAAAATGCAAAATCCAAGATGCAAACGCTGCCAACCGTGCAAGCACTACCTGGTGGCAGCTCCAAGTAGTGTTTGCATCTTGCACTTTGAATCTTGCATTACAGGTTACCGGCCGAAACGCTTCCCTACAGTGAGCTGATACGTCCACCCTCCGAGATCGATCTTCGAGCCCGCAAACCGCTTGTCGAGGTCGCCCACGGCGCTCTGGTAGCGCACCTCCATCCCCGCGCTCGCGGTGTCGCCCGCGAACCGGATGCCGCCCAGCGCGACGGGACCGGTGCGCGTGCCTGACTTGACGTAGGAATTCCGGAAGACGCTTCGATCGCTGAAGTCAACGAAGGCACCTGACTCGCTGTAGCGCCAGGTGATCACGCCAAGGCCGCCGCCGATGTACGGCTGGAAGCCGGAATGCTGTCCCAGCGGCAGCACCCGGAACGTGAGCGCGACCGGCACGGTTCGCAGCCGCAGCTCCTGCGCGATCTCCGATCCGTCGCGATTCGTGAACCTCGTATAGACGGTCGGGATCGTTCGCCGTGTGAAGCTGATGCCGGCGCCCGCCTCCAGGTGGCCGCCAAGCGGCACGAGCCACTCGCCGCCTGCCGCGGCCCCGCTCATTTTATTGATATCGAAGGTCAGAAAGTTGCGGTCCGCCTTGAGAATGTCGCCGGCGACACGGGCATCCTCCCCGCGCACGGAGAAATACCCGAGCGACAAGTTCAGCGTCTGCTGCGCGAGCGCCGGCCGCGCATCCGCCACGAGAGCGGCGCACGCCAGAGCCGAAGCGATTGAGAGTGTCTTGAGCATCGTGGCCTCCGCCGCTGGAAGGAGAGCAACAGAGGTGCCACGGGATAGGCCTTGGCTAAGGGCGCAAGACTCAAGGCTTAAGCCCCCTAAGCCTTGAGCCCTGAGCCTTGAGCCGGGAGACCTCGTGTCGCTTAGTGGGGTCAGCCCGTCCGCTTTGGAGCACGCCGCCCGCGGAAATCCGCGATGACGGCACGCACCTCGTCGTGCACGTGACGGTTTGACGCGATCAGATGCCCAGCCGACGGATCGAACGGCGCCCCGTCCATGCCAGTCACCCGACCCCCTGCTTCTTCGACGATCAGCGCGCCGGCGGCGACATCCCACGTCTTCAGGTGCTGCTCCCAGAAGGCCTCGAAGCGCCCCCCGGCCACGTAACAGAGATCGAGCGCCGCCGACCCAAGACGACGGACGGCGCGGGCGCGACCGAGGAAGAACCCGAACAGCTCCACGAGGTCGCCGCTCTCTTCATGCACGCTGTACGGGAAGCCGGTGACCAGCAGCGAGTCGAGGAGCTCCGTTGCGTGCGAGACGTGCAGCGCGCGGCCGTTCATGTACGCACCTTCCCCGCGCTCCGCGGTGAACAGCTCCTTCCGCGTCGGATCGTAAATAGCGGCGACCTCGGCGCGGCCGTCGATTTCAAGGGCGAGCGACGAGCAATAGATGGGCAGGCCGTGGGCGTAATTGGTCGTGCCGTCGAGCGGGTCGAACACCCAGCGGAATCGCGACGGCGCGCGATGGGTCGATCCGCCGCCCAGCTCCTCCGCCAGAATATCGTGATCGGGAAAGCGCTCGGCCACGATCTGGCGGCACATGCGCTCGCACTCGAGGTCGACCTCGGTGACGAGGTCAATGCTTCCCTTCTTGTCGATCCGGAAGCCCGACTCCTGGCCGGCGCGCTGGATGTCGCCGGCACGGAGGACGATCTCAGTCGCCGTCGCTAGATAGAGGGGGTTCGGCATTCCGCATCGTTGACTCTCTTGACCATCCGGACCTCCATCCCGCCGTCCGGCGTGCGCTGGATCTCCATCTCGTCCATGAAGCTGCGCATGAGGAGGATGCCGCGGCCGCTCGTCTTGAGGAGGTTTTCATCGGCCAGCGGATCGGGCAGCGAGGTGGGATCGAAGCCGCACCCTTCGTCGCGGATGCGGATCGCGACGCCGGGGTTCACGTCCTCGAGCGTCGTGAACTCGACGTGCACGCGCTTGCCGGCGTCGTAGCCGTTCCCGTGCTTGATCGCGTTGATCACCGATTCGCGCACGGCGACGCCCACCCAGTGCACCGATTCGTCGTCGAGCCCCGCGGCCCGTCCGATGTGATCGCTCACGACCTGGACCAGGTCGAGCATGTCCAGTGAGCTGTGAAAGTCGAGGCGGACGATGTTCCCGTTGGTCATCGATCAATCGAATTATAACCACGAAGCACACGATGGACGCGAAGGGTCGCGGCCACAAATGCCCTCTTCGAGAACTTCGTGTGCATCGTGGTTTATATTGCTTGTTCATGCCCATGACCTTCGCCGTGACGGTGCAGCCCGCGGCCCGCATGCGGGGCCGCGTCCGCCCGCCCGGCGACAAGTCGATCTCGCATCGGTACGCCATGCTGGCCGCGATTGCGACCGGCCCCTCGACGATTCACGGCTACTCCACCGGCGCCGATTGCGGCTCCACGCTGGCATGCCTCCGCGCGCTCGGCGTGCCGATCGACCAGATCGGGCGCGACCCGGTCACGGGGCTGGATCTCGAGATCCTCGGGCTTCAGCTCGGCGGCCTCCAGCGCCCCTCGTCGACCCTCGACGCAGGCAATTCGGGCAGCACGATGCGGATGCTCTCCGGCCTCCTGGCGGCACACGCCTTCCGTTCAATGATCACCGGTGACGACTCGCTCAGGCGCCGGCCGATGCGCCGCGTCATCGTTCCGCTGGAGCGCATGGGCGCGCGAATCATGTCGGACAACGGCCGTCCGCCAATGACCATCCTGGGGTCCGGGCGCCCGACCGCCATCGATTTTCAGCCCGACGTCCCGAGCGCTCAGGTGAAGAGCGCGGTGCTCCTCGCGGGGCTTCACGCGGACGGCATGACGCGGGTCGTGGAGCCGCTGCCCACGCGCGATCATACGGAGCGCGCCCTCGAAGCGTTTGGTGTCCAGGTGGAGCGGGCCGGCACGGCGGTCGCCATCCGGGGCGGACAGCGGCTGATCGGCGGCACGCTGCACGTGCCGGGTGACATCTCGTCGGCGGCATTCTGGATGGTCGCGGCGGCCGCACTCCCCGGCTCGGAAATCACGGTCGAGCACGTCGGCCTCAACCCCTCGCGCACCGGTATCATCGACGTGCTGCGCCGCATGGGCGCCGACATCAGCGCCATCGTTGGCCACCCGCGGGCCGGCGAGCCGATCGGCACGTTGACCGTCCGCCACGGCGGCCTGGTCGCCGCCGAGATTCTCCCGGGCGAAGTTCCAGGTGTGATCGACGAGCTGCCTGTCCTTGCCGCCCTCGCGACGCACGGCGGCGAGCTGGCAGTGTCCGGTGCGCAGGAGTTACGCGTGAAGGAGAGTGATCGGATTGCCGCGTTGGCCGACGGTCTTCGCCGCATGGGCGGCGACATCGACGAGCAGCCGGACGGCTTCCACGTGCGCGGACGCAACCGGCTGCGCGGGGGCGAGGTCGACGCGAACAACGACCACCGCCTGGCGATGGCGTTTGCCATCGCGGCGCTCGGTGCATCGGGACCCACGGTGATCCACGACGCCGGCGCGGCGGCGGTCTCCTATCCGGACTTCTTTTCCGTGCTCGAGTCGCTGCGCGCGTGAAGACCGATAAGCTGTACCTGGTGGGGTTCATGGGCGCCGGCAAGACCAGCGTGGCGCGGGCGCTCGGCCGGCGCCTCGGCTGGCGGGTCGAGGACATCGATCACCGGATCGAGGAGCGCGAGCGGCGGCGCGTGGGAGAGATCTTTGCGAAGGATGGCGAGCCGTATTTCCGCACGGTCGAGCGCACCGTGCTGAACGAGCTCCTTCCCGAGCGTCATATCGTTATCGCAACCGGGGGCGGCACGTTTGTGGATCCTGATAACCGTACCGCTATGCTGAGCGATGGCGCCGTCGCCTGGCTCGATGTGCCGCTGGAGCGGGTCATTGCGCGCGTGCCGGCGGACGGGCGGCGCCCGCTTGCCTCCGACCGCGTGCAGATGGAACAGCTCTACGCGCGGCGCCAGGCGGCCTACAGCCAGGCGCACGTGCGCATCGACGCGTCGAAGCCGGTGCCCGAAGTGGTCGAACGCCTCCTGGAGTGGATAGGCTATTAGAGCGGCGCGGGCCTTGCACGCTCGCTCGGACTCGTCATGCGATACCTCGTCATCAGCGACATCCACGCCAACCTGGAGGCACTCGAGGCCGTGCTCGCCGCGGCGGAGCGCCATGACCACGTGCTCGTCCTTGGCGATCTCGTCGGATATGGGGCCGATCCGGATGCCGTGATCGACCGCGTGCTGGCGCTCCCTTCCGCGACGTTCATCCGCGGCAACCACGACAAGGTCGGCGCGGGACTCGAAGAGACAGACGGCTTCAACTACCTCGCCCGCCAGGCGATCGCGTGGACCAGGAATGCCCTCACGCCCGAGCATCGCGCATGGCTTGCCACGCTGCCCCAGGGGCCGGTGGTGGTCGATCCGCTCGTTGAGATCTGCCACGGCGCTCCATTCGACGAGGACGTGTACATCTTCGACGACCTCGACGCGATGCGCGCCCTCCGCGCCTCGGAACGACCGCTCTGCCTGTTCGGACACACGCACGTGCCGGCCATATTTCGCTTCGACACCGCGCTGCGCACCGTGGATTCGATCCGCGATGCGCCACTTCGGCTGACGAAGGACGGCCAGAGCCGGTATCTCGTCAACTGCGGCGCCGTCGGCCAGCCGCGCGACGGCGATCCGCGCGCCGCGTTCGGCATCCTCGATACGGACACGCGGACGCTGACGTTGATCCGTGCCTCCTACGACGTTGCCACCGCCCAGGCAAAGATCATCGCGGCGGGATTGCCGGAGGTGCTTGCTCAGCGGTTAGCGGTGGGGCGATGATGGCGGGCAAGACAGGCCCGCCCTACGGGTCCGGGTTGATTGTCGCTTCGCTGCTTATCTTCACGGCATGCGCCGGGTCGGGCCACGTCGTGGGGCGCGTGACGACACTCGAGGACGGCGCGCTCGCAGGCGCTCGGATCACCATCGACGGCCTGAAGCGGCACGAAGAGATCACGGCTGACGCGACGGGCCACTTCGATTTCACGGACGTGACGCCGGGGACGTACAAACTCAAAGCGGACGTGCCCGGATTCGTGATGGAGATGCGCGATGACGTAAGCGTCGCGCGCGACGCGACGGCGACCGTCGACTTCGTTCTTCACCCCGCGTGTCTCGAAGAAGGTTCGTACGTCGACGGTGGGCTGACGTGGGCGCTGCAGGCCGCGGAGGCTGTCGTCCGCCTTCGCATCGTCGGCGCCACGCCTCCCGATCGCTGGATCGTCAACGACCTGTGCGTCGTCGGGATGGATCACACGGTAACCGTCCTCAGTATCCTGAACATGTCACGCGACAGCGCCTCGATCCCGCGCACGATTCATATCGTGAAGGATGGACGGATGCCGTACGCGCCGGGCGACGAGTACATCGCCTTCCTGCGGTGGGAGGCTGCAATCGGCCGCTATCGTCCGATCGCCGGCCCGATCTTCATGCTGCCGGTTCGCGACGACAAGGTCGCGTGGGCTCGCACCGACGCGCCGAACATCCACGACGGCGATCCGGCCGGCAAAGCGCTCGCAAGCCTGTTTGCCCTGCTGGGCTCGATCCGCGCCGCGCGGTAGCGCTCAATTTCGGGATTCGGAATTCGAGATTCGGGATTCGGAATTTGCCCTTGCTTCCCGTTTGCGGAGTTCAGCCGCGTACGCATCGGCCGCGGCCCGCGAGCCGAGGATCCAGCCGATGACAATCCCGAGCAGCAGCATGCCCGGGATGTAGATGAAGTGCGCGGCCGTCGGCATCAGGCGCGGGTGCCCCGCTTGATCTCCGATTCGAGACGCTCGACCTCGCGCTGTACGCGCGAGAGCCGTCGCGCCACCGACGCGACGTACGCGAAGAGCGCCACCCAGACGAACGCATAGGCGGTCACGAGCAGCGGCGCCGCCGGGAGCTGATCCTGCGGTGGCAGCTGCGAGACGGGCACGAACTCGTCCTGCTGCTTCGGTTCCGGCTGCTGCGCCGCAGCCAATCCGGCGAGCGAGACTGTCAGCAACGTCGCCGCCGCAACGCGTTTGAAGAGGGTCATTAGTCGTCCACCGCGAGATAGAGGGCGTCGAGCCGCGCGCGCTGCTCCTCGAGATGGACCCGGAGTCGAAGTAGCAGCACGAACAGTAACAGGAAGCACGCCACGCTGAACCAGAGCGCCATTCCCATGTCCACGGGAAGCGTCGGCACGACCGACGTGGCAGGGTGGATCGTCCGCCAATAGTTGACCGACACGTACACGAACGGCACGTTGGCCATCCCGAAGAGCGCGAGGCCGGCGGCGAGCTTGTCGGAACCGGGGCCGCCGTACTTCCGGACGAGCAGATACGCCCATGCCACCATCCAGCCCATGAGGCTCGACGTCAGGCGAACGTCCCACTGCCACCAGACGCCCCACGCCTTGCGCGCCCAGAGGGGTCCGGTGACCAGCACGATGGCCCCGAAGAGCACGGTCAACTCCGCCGCAGCGTAAGCCAGGCGATCCTGTCGCGGCGATCCGCCGAACAGAAAACGAGCGCTCGCGATCCCGCACACGATCGCCGACAGCAGAAAGATCCAGGCAGACGGGAGGTGGTAATAAAAAATCTTCTGCACCAGCCCCATCGTCGACTCGTAGGGCGCGTTGGCGATGAGGACCGGCGAGGCGGCAAACATCACCGCGCACAACCCGGCTAACGGTGTAAACCACTTCGGCATACAGTTCTCGTTGGTTGGTGGTTGGTGGTTGGTGGTTAGTGGTTCGTTGCACTACCCACCGCCAACCACGAATCACCCACCACGAACCACCCACCACGAACCACCCACCACCAACCACCCACCACGAACCACCAACCACGAACCACCAACCAATATCAATCCGTCATGAGCGGTTCGAACGTCCAGAGCGCGAGCGTCACGAAGACCACGTCGAGCGCGATGAGCAAGGCGACCCAGAACCGCACGAGCACGAGCTCCACGTCCGGCTGCAGCAGCACCGCCGTCGCGCGGACGCCGGCAATAATGACCGGAACCGTGATCGGATACAACAGCACCGGCAACAGCACGTCGCGGCTGCGCGCGCGCACGAGCATCGCGGCAAAGAGCGTCCCGACCGCCGAGAACCCGACCGTGCCTGCCACCAGCACGGCGGCCAGCCAGAACGGATGCGCGAGCAGCGGCGCCTGGAAGAGAAACGCGACGAGCGGCACGAGGACCACCTCCGCGCCGACGAGCAGCGCGATGATCCCGAGCAGCTTGCCGACGTA
>JAHFUO010000074.1 GCA_023265015.1 Acidobacteriota bacterium
CTGCCGGCCGCCCGCCGCCGGCTGCGAGCTACGGAGGAGAGAAATGAAATCGACACGTGTGACGACGTTCGCGCTGATATGCCTGGCCGCCGGTGCGCTCCTGAGCGCACAGCAGAAGGCCGGTCCGGCTCCGGGTGAGACGCTGAGCGAGAGCTATCGTGGCAGCCAGAGCAGGAACGTCGAATACCAGAAAATCGCGCCGTTCAAAGTCATGGACAACCTGTATTACGTCGGGCCCGGATCCGTCTCGGTGTGGCTGATCCCGACAACGCAGGGACTGATCCTCATCGACACGGCACAGGAGCCGTACGTCGATACGGTCATCGACAACATCAAGAAGGTCGGCTTCGACCCGAAGAACATCAAGTACATCCTTCTCAGTCACGGCCACCTCGATCACTTCGGTGGCGCGGCGAAGATCCAGGCGCTGTCAGGCGCGCGCGTCGCGCTGTCGGCTGCCGACTGGGACTTCATGGCCACCCAGGGGGCGGCTCAGGCGGCGGCAGGCAGGGGCCCGAAGGAGGGTGACGCGCCGCCGAAGCGCGACATGGTGCTCAAGGAAGGCGATACCGTGAAGCTGGGCGACACCCAGCTCAAGGTCTACATCATGCCGGGACATACGCCGGGATCGGTGACGTACGAGTTCACCGCGTATGACAACAAGAAGCCGTACAAGGCCCTCGTGTTCGGCGGACCCGGGCCGCGCAACGGCGTCCAGGGCGGCACCGAGTTCCTCGCCAGCGTCCAGCGTCTCGAGAAGGATTTCACCGACGTGCAGGTGGCCGTGAACGTCCACAGCTACTTGAACAGCTATCCGTACCCGAATGACAGCGGCATTCTCGAGCGCCGCGACATGAAGGCGAAGAGTCCCAACGGTCCGAATCCGTTCATCGACAACGCGACCTGGCGTCTGTGGCTCAAGCAGGCGCACGAGGGCGCGGTGAAGTACATCGCCGACGAAAAGGCGAAGGCGGAGAAGGCGAAGACGAATTAAGGCTCGAGCGAGGCGACGTACGCGGCGATCGCGATCATGTCGTCCTCGGTCAGCTTCTTCACCGCCGGTTGCATCAGTGCAGCAGCGGCGCCGTGACGGGCGCCCTGCTGCATGTCATAGAGCTGCCGCGCGAGATAGCTGGGCGACCGGCCCACGATTGGCGGCACGGCGCCGATGTTCGGCAGCTCGGCACCCCGCAGATCGCGCCCGTGGCATAGTCCGCATGCCATCGTCGGCCCCGCTACGGTCTTTCCGTCGACAATCCCCGAGCCGCCGGTTGTCACGAGCAGCTCACCTCTCTTGAGGCTGCCGATCGGCGCATACGCCACGAATCCGGACCGCGGGTTGCGCAGGATGTTGGTGTCGTAAGTGCTTTCCGCCATTTCGACAATCCGGTTGCCGAGCGGCTCCGTCTCCGTTCCGTCTTCCTTCAGGAACAGGCCGTTGATCGAGGCCGTGAACTTCGGGACGGTCGTCGATTCCACCACGCGGATCCATTTCGTGAACGTGATCGCGGAGAAATAGTCGGCGGCCGCGTGAGCCTCCGCGTCGGTCAGGTTGCGCGCGATCGCCTGCATCTCGAACGCGTTCGCCTTGTTGGCATCCGCGCTTCGCCGCTTGCCGGCCTTGAAGTCGGCGAGCTGCTGCAGGATGTAGTCGCGCGGCAGACCCGTGACGCCGCCGTTCTGCATCAGCCCTTTGCCGTTCGGCAGGTGGCAGACCGAGCACGCTCTCGAGCCGATCGACTCCTTGCCGTGCGCGACGATGTCGGGCATCGGCGGGTGATCGTTGGGGAACCAGTCGGCAGGACCGTATCGAGCGTTGATCTGCGCGACCGTGAACTCGCCGTCGCTCCCCGCGAGGTGCCTGGGTGTGTTCTGCGGATCGGTCGGGAGCCCGCCCGGCCTGTCGCAGTCCGAGGGTCTCTCGCCCAGGCACTTCGTGGAGTAATCGGCCGGCGATGCCGCGGGCGTGATGTAGCCGTACGCCCAGAGGGGAAGGCCCGTGGTCTGCGCGCCAGCTGCGGCCGCGACGCATGCCGAAACGATCAGGCAGACACCGACGCGTATTCTCATGAGGCGCAGTCTACACCAGCGAAATGCAACCACGAAGATCACGAAAATCGCGAAGGACACGACGTACTAATTTTTCTCGTGACCTTCGTGACCTTCGTATCTTCGTGGTTGATCTCCTAGTTCGTGGAGGTGGCTTTATAGCGCAGTTCCTGGCCCACGAGCTTCGCGGCGTCGGCGCCCGGCTTCGGCCGGAACTTCTCCACGCGGCCGTTGAAGACTTCGGCCAGGTACAGGTTGCCGTCCTGATCGACCGTCATCGAGTGCGGCCCATTGAACTGGCCCGGCTGGCCGCCGGGTCCGCCCCACCCATAGAGATAGTGTCCGTTCAGATCGTATTTGACGATCCGGTTGGTCCCGCCGTCGGCGAACCAGAGGAACTGGTCGGTCGTGATCAGGTGCGCGTACGGCGATGACCGGACGCCCGTCGTAAACATGTCGAGGAACTTGCCGTTCTCGTCGAAGACCTGGAAGCGCCTGTGCGTGCGATCGACGACGAAGAGGCGGCGGTCGGCGCTGATCTGGATGCTGTGGACGGTGTTGAACTCATTCGGTCCGGGATTCTTTGGATCCTTCGGCGGGCCGCCCCAGTCCATCAGGAACGTGCCGTCCTTGTCGAACTTGGCCACGCGCGTGCCGCCGTATCCGTCGCTGATGAAGAACGTCCCGTCGGGCAGCCACGCGATGTCAGTCGGCCGGTCGAAGAGCTTTCCTCCGTCGCGTCCCCTCTGTCCCTTCGTGCCGAGCGACATTACCAGCTTGCCGTCGTACGTGAACTTGTAGATCATGTGCAGCTGGTCGTCGATGATCCAGACGTGCTTCTCCGGATCGTACGGGCTCATCTTGATCTTGTGCGGCCCGCGCCCGCACTTGCCCTCGAAGATCTTGTCGAGCTCGTTCCACCACTGGACCATCTTGCCGTCGCGATCCACCACGAAGATCGCGTGGTGGTACCGCCGTTCCCACCCGCGCTTCTCCGCCGGGTCACAGGTGGCGCTGAGCCCATCGCCATTGCCGGTGGCGTTGCCGCGTGAAGGCGTGAGCATGCTGTACGGCGTCCAGGGCTTCGCGCCCGCAGGCAGCGGCAGCTCGCCGCGCTGCGCGATCCAGACGCGGTCGGGCGTCTCGGCAAACACCGCGCCGACCGATCCCCAGGTCCAGCCGTCGTGCTTGACGCCGTCGGGGCCGTCCGGGAGGGGCTGCGGCCAATTCGCCACAACCTCGTAGGGTCCGAATTCTTCCTGCCCGCCTTTCTCCTGCGATACGGCTGGCGCCGCGGCGGGATCCGGGGTCGAGGAACTACTGGAGCTGCAGCCTGCGAAGGCCGCAGACCACACCAGGCCAATCGCCAACAGCATCGTGAGGGACCGAATACGAACGCGCATCGTGATTCTCCTTTCGCGACTTCCGTGTGCCGACGCCCAAGGGTAGGAGTGCTGTCCGATCGGTTGTATGAATCGGGAAACGCAGTCTAGTCGATCGCCGATTGCCGGCACAATGGCTGTCCGGCGTGCCGCTGCGGCATAATGGCGGCGCATGAGCGACTCACCTGACCCTCTCCGCGCGCAGCTGGTCCGGATCCTCGACTGGGAGGAGTCCCACGTCGGCTTCGACAAGGCGGTCGACGGCATTCCCGCCGGCACGCGCGGCGCGCAGGCCCACGGCTTCGAGCACTCTCCATGGCAGCTGCTCGAGCACATGCGCCTCGCGCAGGAGGACATCCTCGACTTCTGCGTCAACCCGAAGTATGTGCACGAGCTCAAATGGCCGGATGACTACTGGCCGACGCCCGCGCCGCCGGACGCGAAGGCGTGGGGCGCCGGCGTGGCCGCGTTCAAGGCCGATCGCGAGAAGCTGAAAGGGCTCGCTCGCGATCAGAAGGATCTCTTTGCGCTGGTCCCGACGGGCAAAGGACAACAGACGTACATCCGCGCGATCCTGCTGATCGCCGACCACAACTCGTATCACCTCGGCCAGCTCGTGGCGGTTCGCCGCGCGCTCGGCGCCTGGAAGTGATCGAGCGAACAGCCCCTCCTTCGTGGCGCAGACCGCAACCATCTACACGCTCGGCATCGATCTCTCGGACATGGATCGCGGCGTCTACGAGACGCTCGACCTCCGCCTCGCGCGGCATCCATCGGAGACCGCCGAGTACATGCTGGTCAGGGTGCTGGCGTACTGCCTCGAGTACCAGGAGGGGATCGAGCTCACCGAGGGCGTCTCCTCCGGCGACGAGCCGGCCGTGTTCGTCCGCGATCTCACCGGGCGCGTGACCGCGTGGATCGACGTGGGGATGCCGGACGCGAGCCGGCTGCACCGGGGGAGCAAGCTGGCGGGACGCGCGGCGGTCTACACGCACCGCGATGCGCGGCAGCTGCTGGCGCAGCTCTCGGGCGAGAAGATCCATCACGGCGAGGACATCAGGATCCGCGCCTTCGACCGCGGCACGATCGAGGAGATCGCCGCGCTCATCGAACGGCGCACGTCAATGTCGCTGTCGGTGACCCACGGAGAGATCTACATTTCGATCGGCGAGCGGACGTTCACGCTGCCGATCGTCGAGCACCGCATTGACGAGGCATAATTGCCCTTCATGAAGAGCCTGGCGGATCCGGCTGTCCAGGAGGAGCTGTTATCGCGGCTGCGGCGCGTGCGCCCCGACACGCCGCGGCGGTGGGGAAGAATGTCGGCGCCGCAGATGGTGTGTCACCTGAGCGACTCGTTCAAGGGCGTCATGGGACTGCGTGGCATCATTCCGGCGGATCATCAGCGAACATCGACCCAGTCGAGCGATCGCTCCACGGCCTTCCGCCATCCGCGGTACGCCTCGTCGCGCTGGTCCTTGCTCCAGCGTGGCTCCCACACGCGATCCGCCTTCCAGTAGCTCCGCAGCGTCTCGAGATCTTTCCAGAATCCGACGGCGAGGCCGGCGGCGTATGCCGCGCCGAGCGCGGTCGTCTCTGCAACCACGGGTCGCACGACGGGAACGCCGAGGATGTCGGCTTGAAGCTGCATGAGGAGATTGTTCACGGTCGCGCCGCCGTCGGCCTTCAGCACGTCGAGCCGCACGCCGGAATCCTGCGTCATCGCGTCGAGCACGTCGCGCGTCTGGAAACAGATCGCCTCGAGGGTCGCCCGCGCGAGGTGCGCCTTCGTATGAAACTGCGAGAGGCCAACGATGGCGCCGCGCGCGTCGGCGCGCCAGTACGGGGCGAACAGGCCGGAGAAGGCGGGAACGAAATACGCACCGCCGGTGTCGGGCACGCTCCCGGCGAGTGCTTCGATGTCCGCCGCGGTGCGGATGACGCCGATCTGATCGCGCAGCCACTGCACCGCCGCGCCCGTCACGGCGATCGATCCTTCGAGCGCATAGACCGCGGCGGCAGCGCCCAGCTTGTAGCCGACGGTCGTCAGCAGCCCCGACGTCGACCGCACGATCCGGTCGCCGGTGTTGACCAGCATGAAGTTGCCGGTGCCGTACGTGTTCTTCGCCTCGCCAGGGGCGAAGCAGGCCTGTCCGACGGTGGCGGCGTGTTGATCGCCGAGGTCGCCGCCGATCGGAATCTCGGCGCCGAGCGGGCCGCTCCGCCTCGCCGAGCCGAACGCCGAGTCCGAACATGACGAACAGATGCGCGGCAGCATCTGCCGTGGGATGTCGAACAGCCGGAGCAGATCGTCGTCCCACTCGAGCGTCCGCAGGCTCATGAGCTGCGTGCGGCTTGCGTTGGTGACGTCGGTCACGTGAAGGCCGCCATCGCGGCCGCCCGTCAGGTTCCAGATCACCCACGTATCGATAGTACCGAACACCGCCTCGCCGCGCTGCGCCGCCTCGCGCACGCCGTTCACGTGATCGAGAATCCACTGCAGCTTCGCCGCTGAGAAGTACGTCGCAGGAGGGAGCCCGGTGCGCTCGCACAGCAGCGCGCGATGCGGCTCCAGCGCGCTCACCGCGCGATCGGTGCGTGTGTCCTGCCACACGATGGCGTTGTGCCACGGCCGTCCGCTCTTCGGATCCCACACGACCGTCGTCTCGCGCTGGTTGGTGATGCCGATCGCCGCGAGGTCCCGGCCCGATAGTCCGCCCGCGCGCAACGCCCCGTCGATCACGTCGTCCACACGCGCGGCGATCTCGATCGGATCGTGCTCGACCCATCCCGGCGCGGGCAGGATCTGACGATGCTCGAGCTGATGGCGGGCGACCACGGCGCCGGCCGCATCGAACACCATGAAGCGGGTGCTGGTCGTGCCCTGGTCGAGCGCTCCTATGTAGCGACTCACGCAGCCCTCTTTATACCGGCTCGCAGCCGGCAGCGGGCAGCCGGCAGTGGGGAACGTGCATGCTGCTGGCTGCCCGCCTGCTGCCGCGCGAATTCACCTACAATCGCGCCATGACAAAACGACGCCTCTTCGCATTGCTGTTCTGCGCCGCGTTCACCGTGGTGGGCGTGCGCCTGCTCCAGGCCCAGGACAAGCCTCAACTCATCGAGACGCAGAAGCTGATGATGGAAAACCAGTTCGTGCGCGTGATCGATGTCCGCGTGCCGGCCGGCTATGCTGAACCAAGGCACAGTCACGGCCGCGGCGTCACGATCGCGCTGACCGACTACGACAACGAGACGCGCGTCGAGGGCGCGCAGTGGTCGAAGAGCCACACGAAGTTCGGCGATGTGAAGTGGGCCGACCCGGTGACCCACGAGGCGCGCAACACCGGCACCACCGAGCAGCACGTCATCCGCGTTGAGCTGAAATAACCCGGGACTCGGGATTCGGGATTCGGGACTCGGGATGCCGTGATCTCCCCATCTGCCGCACTGGCGCGCGAGTACTCCGAGAAGGCTGACGCCTACGCGCGCCAGTGGTCGCCCGTGATCGCGCCGATGGCGCAGCCGCTCATCGACAACCTGCCGCTCGCCGGGGCCGGATGGGTGCTCGACGTCGGCGCAGGGACGGGCGCGCTCGTGCCGGCACTGTGCGCCGCGGCGCCCGCCGCGCGCGTCCTGGCCGTCGATCGCGCGCACGGCATGCTGCGCCTCGCGCCACGCCACGTGAAGCACCCGCTGGTCGCGATGGATGCGCAGGCCCTCGCGATTCGATCCCGCATCGCCGACGTCGCGACCCTCGTCTTCATGCTCTTCCACGTCCCGGACCCGGTCGCCGCGCTGCGCGACGTCCGGCGCGTCCTGCGCCCCGGCGGAGCCGCCGGCATCGTCACGTGGGGCAGCGACCAGGGGGTTCCCGGCTTGAGCATCTGGAAGGAGGAGCTCGACGCCGCCGGCGCTGCGCCGGATCCGCGCGATCCGATCATCATGCAGCAGGAAAAGATGGATACGCCGGAGAAGTTGTCGGCGCTCCTCGCAGCGGCGGGGTACACGGCTGTTCGCGCGTGGACCCGCGTGTTCGAACACCGCTGGACCGTCGACGAGATCGTGCAGGTGCAGCTTGGATGCGGGATGTCGGCGCGCCGCATCGGAGGTCTCTCGCCGGACGCTGCGGCCGCGTGCGAGGCGCGGGTCCGCCGGCGGATGGCGCTGCTTCCCCTCGAAGCCCTCGTCCATCGGCCGGAGGTTCTGTTCGCGACTGCGACCGCCTAGATCGGTTGTCAGTCGGCCGTAGTCAGTCCCCAGTCTGTGTTCTACGTGGAATCTAGCTGAAAACTGGCTACTGGGAACTGAAAACTGCCCTAGAAGCGGGACAGGCGCTGCGCCGGGATCCCAAGGGCCAGCCCGAACAGCCGCAGGCGATCCTGGATGACGCGCATGTTGCGCGGTCCCATGCGCACGAGCTGCTTCTGCGCGCCCGTGAGCGCCTCGAGCTTCGCGTCCGAGAACTGGTATCCGATGCCTTCTCCCCCCATCTGCACGCGCACGTCTCCGTCGACCACCGGCGCCTGCAGCAGGCCGACGATGGCGCGCTCCATCGCGCGATCGATCGGCTCCTGGTTTCCGAGCTCGTCGTACGCCGTCTGGAGCAGCGGCTTGAAGCCTCCGTATATCTTCGCCGCCGCGCCGGGATCGATCGACGCCGCCAGATCGGCGATGCGCGAGAAGCGATCGTAATTGCGCGGATCGATCAGCACCTGATTACCGCGCTTCACCACGCGGAACGTGCCTGCCGGCTTCAGCACGCGCAGGTGTTTCGACGGCGTGAGGCCCCTTGCCGTGTTCTCCACGACCACGACGAAGTTGCGGACGAGGCCGTTCGTGCGGAGCCACGCGACGAAGAGCGGGTGCGACGAGAGCGGGCGGAGGCGCTGCCGCACGAACTCGTCGCTGTCTTCGAGCGGAGGCAGGTCGTAACGTTCCGCGCCTTCCGCCAGTGGCCGTTCGGGCGCAGGTGCCGTGGCGGCGGCGGCCGGTTGCGTGGGCGCCGGTGAAATGCCTCCACGGCGGTAGAGGACATAGCCGCCGGCTGCGACGACCGCAACGATCCCGATGATCAACGCGCCCCGGGGCCACCGCGAGCCGCCCCCGGATCCCCCCGGTCCCGCGCCCGGCGCCTGAAACTGGTAATCGGACAGACCCGGCATGTCATCCTCCAGATAGAATCGGTGACACAGTATGCATCCATCACCGGGCGAAGTCTTCCCAGGCCTCGATCGCGCGCGCGGCGGCCGGCATGCTTGATTCCAACGCCATCTATCACGCCGTCATCGATGCCTTGAACCGGGCAGACCAGAATGAATGGACGTGACACCGGGCGCTGAACTGCGCCACGCGTTCGGCGAGATCGACATCTATCTCTTCGACCAGCTCCTGAGAGGCCGGTTCGATGATCGCCGTCGCGTGCTGGACGCCGGCTGTGGCGATGGCCGCAACCTGCATTTCTTCCTTCGCAGCGGGTTCGAGTGCTTCGGGATCGACGCCGATGCCGAGGCGATTGAGCTCATCCGCCGCCGTGCCGCCCGTCTCGCGCCTGCGCTTCCGGCTGAGAACTTCGTCACAGGCAACATCGAGCAGCTTCCCTGGGCGAGCGAGAGCATGGATGCCGTCATCTGCAGCGCGGTGCTGCACTTCTCGGCGGACGAGGCACACTTCGGAAGGATGATCGACGGCCTGTGGCGGGTGCTGGCGCCCGGCGGCCTGTTCTTCGCGCGCCTCGCGTCGAATATCGGCCTCGAGCGCGTGCTGGGCGATCGCGCCGGTCGCCGCATGCGCCTGCCGGACGGCACCGAACGCTTTGTCGTCGACGAGCGGATGCTGCTGGAGTGGGCGAGCCGTCTTGGCGCGCGACTGATCGATCCGATCAAGACCACGAACGTTCAGCAGCAGCGCTGCATGACGACGTGGGTGCTTGTGAAAGGGGGGACGTGACGAAGCTGGCTGCCGGCAGCTCGCAGCCGGCTGCCCGCTGCCCGCTGCCGGCTGCTGTACTACCAGCGCGCTTCGCGCTTCTGCTTGCCGCCGCCGAAGCCGCCGCCGCGCGAGTAGCCACCGCCGCCGCCGGAACGCTCCTGCGGTTTCGCCTCGTTGACCGTCAGTCGACGGCCTTCGAAATCCTGCTCGTTGAGCGACCGGCAGGCGGCGTTCGCCTCTTGATCATTGGTCATTTCGACGAAGCCGAACCCGCGCGAGCGGCCCGTGGCCTGGTCGCGGATGAGGCGCACCGATTCGACGGTGCCCATGGTGGCGAAGAGCTGCTGGAGCTCGGCTTCGCCGGTGTTGAACGACAGGTTTCCTACGTAAATTCTCATGCACAATCCTTGGAATAGTTGGAGGCAGCGGCTGGAACTTCTGGGAGCGTGCAGGAATCAGAACTGACGCAGGCAGAACAAACGCGGCGGGACCAACGTGACCCGCATAGTGTAGCAGATTTTGGTGGATCATCATATGGCAGTGACAAGCGTCGCCATCGCCGCCGGTACGACGTGGCTGAAGGATTACCTCCGGATCCCTGAGCAGCGCGCGCTGGTCGAGCAGTGCCGCGCGTTCATGGACGGCCCCGCGGGCGGCTACGTTCCGACGGTACGCGGCGGCGGCAGGATGCGCGTGCGCATGGTCTGCCTCGGCCGCCACTGGAACGCGCTCACGTACAAGTACGAGCCCACTCGCGCGGACCATGACGATGCGCCGGTGGCGCCGGTGCCGGAGGAGTGGGTGGCGATGGCGTCGCGGATTGCGCACGAGGCGGGATTCGACGTCGAGCCGGACCTCTGTATCCTCAACTGGTACGACGCCGACGGAAGGATGGGATTGCACCAGGACAAGGACGAGAGGCGCGAATCGATCGAGGCCGGTCTGCCTGTGGTGTCGATCTCGCTCGGCGACACCGCGCGGTTCCTGTTTGGCGGCTCCCGCCGCCGCGAGCCCATCGAGTCGCTGCTGCTCGAATCAGGGGATGCATTTGTGTTCGGCGGTCCCGCGCGGCTCCGCTATCACGGCGTCTCGCGGATAATCCCTGGGACGGCGCCGCCCGAGCTTGGCATCGAGGGGCGGTTCAACCTGACATTCCGGAAGTACTGATGATGATCGAGCACTTGAAAAATAACCACGAAGGTCACGAAGGACACGAAGAACAAGAATTCATGGCCTTCGTGCCCAGCGCTGCTTCGTGGTTGATAGTCTTCGTTCTGCTTCTCGCTATCGGCACCGCACATGCGCAGGAACAAGTGCCGGTCCTCGCGCCGGGCGTGCACGATCAGACGCTCGCGCCGAAGGGCGGACCGACGATTCACTACGCGATCTCGGTCCCGCCCAGCTATCGCCGCGGCACGCCCGTGCCGCTCGTGCTCGCGCTCCACTTCGGCGGCGACCCGGGCGGCGCCGGTCGCGCGATGCTCGACATCCTCGTTCGCCCGGCGCTCGCCGCTCTCGGCGCGATCATCGTCGCGCCTGACTCGCTTGCCGGCGGATGGAGCAGCGCGCCGAACGAGACCGCGGTCAACGCCCTGCTCGCGGCCGTGGAAAAGAGCTACGACATCGATCAGACGAAGGTCATCGTCACCGGCTACAGCATGGGGGGCGCGGGCACGTGGTACTGGGCGGACAAGTATCCCGGGCGCTTCAGCGCCGCGGTTCCGGTATCGGGGCGGCCGACGCCATCAGCGGCCGGATGGCGCGTGCCGGTGTTTGCCGTGCACTCGCGGAACGACGAGGTGAACCCGATCGGTCCGACCGAGGATCGCATCGCGGAGCTGAAGAAGCAGGGTGTCAACGCGCAGATGGTCGTGCTCACCGGCATCACACATTTCGAGACGTATAAGTACGTCTACGGCCTCCAGCAGTCCGTGCCGTGGATTCAGCAAGTCTGGAAGAAACAGTGATCAACCACGAAGGACGCGAAGGACGCGAAGGACACGAAGAATTCTTAGCTCGGAGGGGTTCATGAAGTCTGCGATTGCCGTCGCCGCCGTCGCCACACTTATCGTCGTGTCACTCTCCGCGCAGAGCGCCCCCGGGCGGGACGCGCAGTTCCGCGCGATCCTGAACGCGAAGAACATCGGCGACTCCATGAAGCGCATGAGCGCGCGGCCGCATCACCTCGGCTCGGCCTACGACAGGGACAACGCGGAATGGATTCTCGCGAAGCTCACGGAGTGGGGCTGGGACGCGCGCATCGAGACCTACGACGTGCTCTTCCCGACGCCGAAGGAGCGCAGCGTCGCGATGGTCGCGCCGTCGGCGTTCACGCTGAAGCTCGAAGAGCCCGCGGTGACCGTCGATCCCACCTCGGGTCAGAAGACGGAGCAGCTGCCGGGATTCAACGCCTATTCGATCGATGGCGACGTCACCGCGCCGCTCGTCTACGTCAACTACGGACGCCCGCAGGACTACGACGATCTCGATAGACGAGGCATCTCCGTGCGAGGGGCGATCGTCATCGCGCGCTACGGCGCCTCATGGCGCGGCATCAAGCCGAAGGTCGCGGCTGAACACGGCGCGGTGGGATGTCTCATCTACTCGGACCCGATTGACGACGGGTACTTCGTGGACGATGTATTTCCGGACGGGCCGATGCGGACGAGCAGCGGCATCCAGCGCGGCAGCGTGATGGACATGCCGACGCATCCGGGCGATCCGCTGACGCCGGGCGTCGGCGCGACGGCGGATGCGAAGCGGCTCGACATCAAGGATGCGACGACGCTCACGAAGATCCCGGTGCAGCCGATTTCATACTCCGATGCGCAGCCCCTGTTGTCGGCGCTGCGCGGCCCCGTGGTGCCGCAGGAGTGGCGAGGCGCGCTGCCGATCACGTATCACGTCGGCCCTGGTCCGGCGCGCGTGCACCT
Source organism: Acidobacteriota bacterium (assembly GCA_023265015.1). Taxonomy (GTDB): domain Bacteria; phylum Acidobacteriota; class Vicinamibacteria; order Vicinamibacterales; family UBA2999; genus Gp6-AA40. The sequence continues at coordinate 12,293 of JAHFUO010000074.1, forward strand.
GAAGCTCGCGTTCAACTGGGGTCAGGCCCGCGTCTATGACGTCGTCGCGCGCATCCAGGGATCGACGTACCCCGACGAGTGGGTGATACGCGGCAACCATCATGATGCGTGGGTGAACGGCGCCGGCGATCCGGGCGCCGGCATGTCGGCGGAGCTCGAGGAAGCGCGCGCGATGGGCGAGCTGGTGAAGCAGGGCTGGCGGCCGAAGCGGACGCTCGTCTACATCGCGTGGGACGGCGAAGAGCAGGCGCTGCTCGGATCCACCGAATGGGTCGAGGATCACGACAAGGACCTGGTCGAGCACGCGGTGGCGTACATCAACTCGGACGGCAACGGGCGCGGCTTCCTCAATGCGTCCGGATCGCATTCGCTCGAAGAGCTCGTGAACAGCGTCGCGAAAGACGTCGAGGATCCCGAGACGAAGATGAGCGTCTGGAAGCGGCTCCAGGCGAACACGATCGCGAAGGGCTCGAAAGAGGCGCGCGCCGACGCGCGCAGCCGCAGCGACCTGCACATCGCCGCGCTCGGATCGGGATCCGACTACTCGGCGTTCCTGCAGCACAACGGCGTGCCGTCGCTCAACCTCGGCTTCGGTGGCCTCGACACGAACGACGGCGTCTACCACTCGATCTATGACGACTACTACCACTACACGAAGTTCCTCGACACCGACTTCGCCTACGGGCGCGCGCTCGCGCAGGTCGCGGGCTCGACGGCCATCCGGCTTGCGGACGCTGATCTGCTGCCGTTCGAGTTCACCAATCTCGCGGACACGGTGCAGACGTACGTGAGGGAGCTGGAGACGCTGCTCAAGGATCGGCAGGACGAGGTGCGGGAGCGCAATCGCGAGATCGAGGAAGGCGTGTTCACCGCGATCCGGGATCCCCGGCGGCCGCTCGAGGCGCCGAAGGCCGAGACGATGCCGCCGGCGATCAACTTCGCGCCGCTCGAGAACGCGGCCAATGCGCTGACGCAGGCGGCGGAGCGCTATCACAAGGCGGCGGAGGCGGCGCGGCCGACGCTCGAATCGAACAGCGCCGCCCTTCGCGCGGTCAACGCGCGGCTGATGCAGGCCGAGCGTCAGCTCATTGATGACGTGGGCTTGCCGAAGCGGCCGTGGTACCGGCACCTGCTGTATGCGCCCGGGTATTACACGGGCTACGCGGTGAAGACCGTTCCAGGCGTGCGCGAAGCGATCGAGCAGAAACAGTACGCGGAAGCGGAGACCGAGATCGGGCGCGTCGCGAAAGCGCTGGATCGGGAGACGGCGCTGCTCGACGCAGCTACCTCGTTGCTGCGGTAAGCCGAGTGATTTCCTCTGAGTGATTTCCTCCGCTGCCGGAGGGCGCTTCAGGCGATAATGCGGGCGGTCCGCCTTCGCGCTTCGCGCTACGGCGGGACAAGCGCGACGTCGCGGTTCGCGCGACGCGGACACCGCGACGAACGTCATTTCGAGGAGACGACATGGCCAAGAAAGCGAAGGGGACGAAGAAGAAGACTGCCGGGAAGACGAAGCGGACCGCCAACGCGGCATTCATGAGGCCGGTGCAGCCCGACGACGCGGTTGCGGCGGTCGTCGGCTCCAAGCCGATCCCGCGGACCGAGGTCACCAAGCGGCTCTGGGCCTACATCAAGAAGAACGGGCTGCAGGACAACCAGAACAGACGGATGATCAACGCGGACGCGCCGCTCAAGGTCGTCTTCGGCGGCAAGTCATCGGTGAACATGTTCGAGATGACGAAGCTGGTGAACAAGCACTTGAAATAACTCTTAACCACGAAAACACGAAGGTCGCGACGTTCACGAAAAACCTTTTTGGTCGTTCGTGTTCTTCGCGATCTTCGTGTCCTTCGTGGTTATCGTGTCGCGTTCGTGCGCTTCAGCTCCGTGTACGCCTGCGTCACGAAGCGATCGGCGCTCGCGGCCGCGTTGCCGACCTTCGCGTCGAACTCGGCGGTCGGCTTTGCCGCCACCGCCGGCTCCTGCGTCTTCCCTTCCTGGATCAGCTTCGCCACGCGATCGCGGACGGTGACCGCCCTCTCGCGGTGCGCGACGACCGCCGCCTTGCTGGTGATGTCGCCGGGTGTCCTCCTGCGAGGGGAGAGCTTATACCAAGCCTATTCGCGCCGGACGCGTCCAAAGGTAATATCGATCATCTGTGATGCGACGTCCGGCCTTCATTCTCGTGATCGCGGCGGTCTCGACTCTCGCCTGCGGCAACGCTACGACCCCCACGTCGCCGTCGACGACCTCGTCGGCGCCGGCCACCGTGACCGAGCGGTTCGATGCCATCATCGATCTGAAAGGATCGAGGTTCTTTCCGTTCTCGGTCAACCAGAATAGCGGCACCGTGTCGATCAACCTCGCCAGCCTTTCGCCGTTGAACCGGCCTGGCCTGTTCGCGGTCACGATGGAGGTGGGGTACGGCGTGCCGATTACTGATGAGGACGGGAACCCGGTCGGCTGCGACTTGCGGCGGACCATCCAGACCGCGCCCGCGCTCACCGCGCAGTTCACCGACACGCTGACGGCCGGGAGCTACTGCGCGAACCTCGCCGACATCGGCAACATGCTGGAAGCGGCGAACTTCTCGATCCGGATCACCCACCCATGAACGCCACCAATCGAGAGTCGGGAGTCGGGATTCGGGATTCGGCGGTCTCGACTCGGCGGGCTGCCGTGCTGATTGTTCTGGCAATGGCGCTCGCAGCCTGCGGCAACAAGACCACGACGCCGACGTCCCCGTCGACGACGACGGCGGCAGGTCCGGAAAACTGGTCCAGCGTGCTGGCGCCCGGAGGCGCGAGCAGCCGATCGTTCACGGTCAACGCGGCCGGCACCGTCAACGTGACGATGACGAACGCCGGCGGGAACGTCATTGGTCTTGGGGTGGGCCTTCCGAGAACGACGGGCGGCGGTTGCCGGCTCGGCGTGGCGGTGAATGTGGCTGCCGGCTCATCGCCGCAGATCACGACGTCGGCAGATGCGGGCCAGTACTGCGTGCAGGTGTTCGACCTCGGCACGCTCACCGATCCGATTCCGTTCGCGATCAAGATTGACCATCCGTAAGGAGCAGGGATTAGGGATTAGGGATTAGGGATTAGTAGGGATTAGGACTCGGATTCGCGGGGATTGGGTCGGGCATTTCCGAATC
>JAHFUO010000075.1:0-11982 GCA_023265015.1 Acidobacteriota bacterium
TCCCGTCGTGCTCACGAAACCCGATCGCACGCGAGGCGAATGCGATCACCTATGGCCCGAATTCCTGCCGGGAGGCAAAGCGGTCCTCTTCACGATGACCCCGGCCGCCGGTGCCATCGAGAACGCGCAGATCGCTGTGCTGGATCTGAAGACCGGCACGTCGAAGGTGCTCATCCGTGGCGGCAGCCACGCGCACTACGTGCCAACGGGGCATCTCGTCTACGGGGTCACAGGGACGTTGCGCGCTGTGGCATTCGACCTCGGACGGCTGGAGGTGGCAGGGACGCCTGCGCCGGTGCTCGAGGGCGTGGTGACAACCGCCCAAGGGGCTGCTGACGTCGCGGTGGCCGCCAACGGCTCGCTCGTCTACGTCCCAGGCACCGGTGGCGGTGGCGGCCGGCAGACCGTTGTCTCGGTGGATCGTCAGGGACGCGCCTCACCGCTGCCTGGCCTCCCGCTCGATTCGTATCGAGATGTCCGCGTGTCGGCCGACGGGGGGAGGCTCGCGCTGGCGACGCAGACCGATGTGTGGACGTACGACCTGGCGCGCGCAACGCTGAGCCGGCTGACCACCAATCCTGCGGCAGACTTTAAACCGATCTGGACTCCAGATGGGAAGCGCGTCGTCTTTTCATCGTTGCGAAACGGCTACCCCGAGATGTTCTGGCGGCCGGCGGATGGCACCGGCGACGACGAGCGGCTCCTCACGCGCGCGAAGGATCTCCTCGACCTTCGGGCCAACGGCTGGTCGGCAGACGGCAGACAGCTCCTGTTTACCGAGGTGTCGCAGCGCATTCAGTGCGCGATCGGGCAGATCGCCATCGAGCGCCCGTCCGACGTGAAGGTCCTGGTAAAGAACGACTTCTGCAACGATCACTCGGTCGTCTCTCCGGACGGACGCTGGATGGCCTACGACTCGAACGTGTCAGGTCGAAGCGAGATTTATGTCGAGCGGTATCCAGAGCTGGGCAATCGGCAACAGATTTCCACGGGCGGCGGGACGTATCCGCTCTGGTCGCACGACGGCCGGGATTTGTTCTTCACCACGCCTGACCAGCGCCAGATCCTCGTGGTCCCGATGCAGTCGGGGACGACGCTCGCGGCCGGGCGTCCGCAGGTGTTGTTCGAATCTGCCATGACGCCGCCCGTCGGCGGGACTCGGCCGTACGACATGGCCCCCGATGGACGGTTCTTCATCATCCGCAGCGGCCAGGCGGAGGCCGGCGGCGGCACGACGTCGAACATGATCCTGGTGCTGAACTGGACAGAAGAGCTGAAGCGGCTCGTGCCGAGGAACTAGAGCGGTTCTCAGGTTGCTCTGGTGCTTCGGTGCCCGGGTTCCGGTTCGCAGGTGCGCGGGTTCAAGGTGCTCGGGTCGTTCACCGGTTCATTTCGCGCGGGCAGAACCGAATGAACCTTCCTGTGAACCAAGAACCCCGAACCCGAGAACCGGAACCTGAGCACGCGAGCACCAGAGCAACCCGAGAACCCGTCTAGCGAAGTTCGGTGAGCGTGACGTCGAGGAGGCGCGACTGGCGCGGCGCGTTCTGCCACTGCACCAGGATCGGACTCTGGTAGGTCCCTTCGACGATGCCGCAGCTGCCGTCCTCGCGCTCCGACACGAGCAGGCTGACCGAGCGGCGCATCCGGAAGAATCGTTCGGCGGGGACGGCCAGCGTTCTCGCCAGCAGCTTCTCGACGATCGACCCGCGCAGCCGCAGCGTGTCGAGCCCCTTGTTCATCACGCGCACGAAGTCGTACTTCGCGTAGCCGAGCGTCTTGGAGGGGACCGCGCGCGGATTCGCCATCGCGTTGCGATACTGCTGGGCGACGAACCGCAGGGGGTTACGCAACACCTCCGCGAGGTCGTATTTCATCAGCAGCGTTTCGTACTCGTTGACGGTCAGCGCCGTATGGCGCTCCGCCGGATCGAGGACGATGCGGAGCCGGCCCTTGCCCGCGCCGGCCCGCGCGACGAAGTCCGAGAGCGCCGGATAAATCCCGAGCCGCGGATCCTTGAGGTTGATCGAGTCGATCGGGTGCGCGGAGACCGGCACCTCGACACGCGTCTTTCCGATGACGCGCTCGCTGCGGAATCCGATGACGCGCGTCAGCCGCTTGCGGGGGTGGCCTTCCACGACGCCGTCGAGGTCGACAAAGCAGACCGCCTCGCCGGGCCGGTTCGGGTGCGTGACGCACGGCCGCAGCCCGCTGGCGATGAACGCCAGGTGCGAATCGGCATTCCTCGGCTCAATTGCGCGCTGGTCGTCATCGAGGTCCTCACGCCGATGCAGCTGATCGTGCTCGTAGCCGGCGCCTTCGGGGAACAACGTGCGGAACGCATCCACGTACGTGGAGACGTGCTGCGTGCTCAGCCGGGTCGAGATGCTGCGGTCGAGAAAACCTGCGGTGGTGTGCGAGGACCAGTAGAGGCAGTGGGAATAGGCGGCAAGCGCCTCGTGCTCGGCGGCAAACCGGGATCTCATCTCGACCACGTCGAAGCGTGCCTTGGGAGCCACCTCGAGTGTGAGGTCCAGCGGCTTGGCGTTCATCAGGCGACAACAGCGTAACACACCCGCCTTCGCCCTTCGGGCTTCGGCGGGCAAGCCCGGGCCCGCCCTTCGGGCTTCGGTGGGCAAGGGCCGACGTACGATAGAGGCCGCATGACCGACGACCCGCCTTTCGACTCCGCTCAAGGCGCCCCGAGCGCGAGTCGAGGCGCGGAGCCGCGGCAACCTGCGGCGCGGACCCTTCGGGTCCGCGATCGGCTGGCGCTTCTCGCGCTGGCCCTTCTCTTCGCGGCCGGCGCTGTCGCGCTGATCGTCCACACGCCTCCCGTCCGTCGTCTCGTGCTGCGCTACACGATCGCGGACGTGCAGCGGCGGTACGGGATCCGCCTCGATGCGGCGCGCCTCGATTACAACCTCGTGGCGCTGAGCGTCGGGCTGGCGCAGGTGCGGATCGCCACCAACGCGTCCCCGACGGTTCCGTTTTTTGAAGCCGACTACGTCGCAGCCTCGCTTCCGCCGGGAGTGCTCGCCGGCAGCGTCGCGCTCAACGAAATCGCCGTGACGAGTGGACGCGTGCACATCGTCCGCGACCGCAACGGTCGAACGAACCTGCCCGAGTCATCGGCGTCGCCCGCCGGCGAGCCCGCCGCGCTCGAGATCGCACGGCTCGTTGCGCCTCGCCTCATCGTCGATCTGCAGGATGCGCAACACGACCTTGCGCTGAATATCCCGGGCCTGAACATCGACGTTGGCCGCGCGAGCGGCCGCGTCTCGCTCGTCGCTCCCGCGAGGCTCGCGATGGGCGCGCACAGCACGCGCGTGTCGGCGCTCGACGGCGGCGCGGCATTCGACGGGCGGGCGTTGAAGCTGTCCGCCGTTCAACTACGGCTCGACGAAGGCTCGGCACGACTTGACGGCACGTTGTCGTTGATCGTCAGCGACCCGGCGGTCGATCTGCACGCTACTGGGACGGCAGACGTGGAGCGGCTGGCGAGGTGGGGGATCGAGAGTGGCCAACTGCCGCGCGGCTCGATGGTCTTCGACGCACACGCGAGCGGTGTGCTTGCGAACCCGGTGACCGATCTCCACGTCCGGTCGTCGCGGCTGACGTGGTCGGGCGGCGCGGATCTTCGACCCCTCGACGATGCTCGGGGTCGCCCTGACCCCTCGACTACGCTCGGGGTCACTCCGAGCTTGCCGAGGAGTGAGCCCGTCGAAGGCCGAGGTCCGCTGTTCGTTGTGACCGATCTCTCGGCTACATCACGCGTGACGACCGTTTCGGCGCAGATCCAGGAGATCCGGTTTGGCCTTGCATCGGGGCAGGTCTCCGGCACAGCGACGTTGCCGTTCGATGACTCCGCCGCGCATGTGAGCGCGTCCTGGAGCGGGATTGACGCGACGATGTTGACAACCGCGCTTGCCGGTGCGGTTGCCGTGGCGCCATCGGGCACTCTGTCGGGCGATGTACAGGCGGCGGGACCGATCGCGCGGCTGCCGCAGTGGTCGGCGGACGTCAGGCTGCGCGCCGATGGGGGCGTGACGCGGCGCGGCCGCATCGCGATTCCGGGCGAGACGAGACTGCAGCTTGCCGACGGCCGGTGGCGCATCGACGCGCGGCATCGCGCCGGCGGCGTCGTGCCGATCACCGCGGCGGCCGTGGGACGTGTCGATGAATCGGCGATCGCGAATTCGACGATCGCGGGCCGCCTCGACATCGGCGACACGGGCGTGCCGGCATTGACGCGGCTGCTGCGCGTGACCGGTATGGCCGCGACATCCGGCGACCTGATGACGGCAGGGACGCTTCAGGCGAACGTGATGCTGGCCGGGCGCGTCGAGAGCCCGGATATCGACGCGCATGTGATGGCGCGCGATCTTGCGGGCCCTCAGCTCCGCGTCGCCGGGATCGATGCGAACATCTCGGGTCAGCCTCTCCGCCCGCGCGTGACGTTTGCCGCTCGCGCCCCGGCCGTCACGCTGGCGGATCAGCCGCTCACGGACGTCCGCGCATCAGGGCGACTCGCGGGGAATCTCGTCGAGATCGACACGCTGGCGGCGTCGCAGGGCGCCGGCCCCGGAAATCTGTCGCTCGCCGGCAGCTACGACCTGCGCACCGAGCGGTACGGCCTGACTGTCGACGTCGCGAACTGGCACGTCGTCGCGACCGGCAATCAACCGCTCGACGGGGAAGTCGACGTCATGTTTCGCGGCGCCGGATCGGTGAGCGAGCCTGGAGGCGAAGGCTCCGTTCGCGTGATGCACGCCGTGATGAGCGGGAGCTCGATTGGAGATCTGGCCGCGGACATTCGACTCGATGGCCAGACAGCCCTGGTCACCGCCCGCGCGCCCGAATTCAACGCCACGCTCGCGGCGCGCACGAGCGTGCGCGCGCCGTACGAGACGACGATGGACGTGCGGGCGGAGAACGTCGACGTGGAGAAGCTGACGGCCTTGTCGGCCGGCGACGTACGTGGGGGCCGGCTTCATCCCTCGACGTGCTCGGGATGCCCTGAGCTTGTCGAAGGGCAGGCGGCCCACGTGCCGATCACCGGGCGAACAACCGTTGTCGCGCACGCTGAAGGGCCCATCGAAGCATGGCGCGACGGGGCAGCGCGCGTGGACGTGCTGTCGCTCGACACAAAAGCGGGTGACCTGCCGATCCATCTCGCGGAGCCCGCGCACCTGCGGTATGAGCAGCAGCGTGTCAAGGTTGATACGTTCGAAATCGACGCCGGAGCGACGCGCATCTCCGCCTCCGGCGAGCTCCCGGCAGTCGAGCGGACCACCAACACGAGCGGCGCGGACCTTTCAGGTCCGCGGAACGAGGGCGGACTTGTCCTCGCCATCACCGGCGATATCGGCGAGGCGGCGCGCGCCGTGTCCGCCACCGGCCTGGCTCAGCTTCCGATCACCGCTGGCTCGGGCCCTCTCGCGCTCCGGGCTCGAGTCGCCGGATCGCTCGAGAAGCCGATCATCGTTGCCGACCTCGACGCGGGCCCGGGCTCGGTAACCATCACGGATCTGTCAACGGCTTCGGATCTCCGGCTGCGCTCGCATCTCGAGAACGACGTGCTTGAGCTGCGCGAGGCGCATGCGTCGTACGAAGGAGCGACGCTGGACGCAACGGGATCAATCCCCGTTGCGCTGTTCACGTCGGCGCCCGCGCCGTCCACCGCGCCCGCGTCGCTGCACGCCACGGCCAGCGGGCTCTCACCGGCGGTGCTGCGCGGCATCCTCGACGACACGACGCTCGAGGACATGGCCGGCACGATCGACCTCACGTTGAATGCGCAGGCGCCGTCGCTCGAGCTGGCGCGCGCAACGGGCGATCTCACGGTCGATCGGCTCGACGTGCAGCTCGCCGGATTGCCGGTGAGGCAGCGCATGCCGACGCGCATCGTGGCGCAGAACGGCTTCGCGCGCGTCGACGCGTGGGAGTGGGCGGGCGAAGGGGCGTCGCTCAGCGTGCACGGCCAGGTGCGGCTTGCGGATCGCCAGGCAGCCATCCTCGCCAACGGCGATGTCGATCTCCGCGTGCTCACCCCGTTTGTCAGGAGCGCCGGCCTGGTGACGGCAGGGCGCCTGATGCCCAGGCTCTCGGTGACCGGTCCCATCGAGGCCCCGCGCGTCGATGGTGATATGACGCTCGATGGCGGAGAGGTCCGCCTGCTCGCTCCCCGCGTCATCGTCAACGGGCTGACGGGCCGCGCCGTGCTGACGCGGACGACCGTCACCCTGGCCAGCCTCAACGGCTCGATCAACGGCGGCTCGCTGACGGGCGGTGGATCGATCGAATACCAGCCTGGTGCAGGACTGAACGGCGTGCTCTCGGCCGACATCCGGAACATGGCGCTCGCCTTTCCCGCGGGGCTGCGAAGCGAGCTGAACGCGATGCTGCAGCTCGATGTCGCGTCCGCGCCGGGCCAGGCCGCTCCAGACGAGCGACTGACCGGAATGGTGACAATCCTGCGAGGCGCCTATCGCGAGCCGCTTGCGCTCGTCGGTGGGCTCCTGACTTCAATGCGCGCACAGCAGGTGGCGACAAGTGGGGATCGGGGATCGGGGATCGGGGATCAGGGATCAGGGATCGGGGACCGGTCGCTCCTCGACCGGCTCGCGCTCGATGTCCGGGTTCAGACGGATGACGATCTGATCGTCGACAACAACGTCGCGCGCGCGCAGTTCGGCGGCGACCTTCGCGTCATCGGCACCGCATCGGCGCCCGCCCTGGCAGGGCGCGCCGAGATACGCGAAGGGGGCCAGCTGTTCATCGGCCGGAACGTATACCAGATCGAGTCGGGCGTCCTTGATTTCGCCAATCCAGCGGCCATCGACCCCGACGTCAAGATCCAGGCATCGACGCGCGCCGGCGGAGAGGACATTGAAATCACGCTGTCCGGCCCTGCGACCAAACCGATACCGAGCCTGTCGTCGCCCTCGAATTCTGCGCTGGGGCAGGCCGATCTCACCGCGTTGTTGCTGACGGGCAAGACACTCGACCAACTGAACAACGCCGACGCGACGTACATCGGCGCGCAAGTGATCGGCAACCTGTCCGGCGACGTGCTCGGCTTCGCCGGCCGCGCTATTGGGCTGGACACGCTCCGCCTCGGCGGCGTCGAGGACACCGACACGCGACGCGACCCGACGGCGATCGCCACCGCCGTGGATCCGACCTCGAGGTTGACGTTCGGTCGAAGTCTTGGCCCCGACGTCGACCTGACGTTCTCGCAGAGCCTTCGCGACGGGGCGGCCCAGACATGGATCGTGGAATACCTGCCGGCGCGGCGCGTCGAAGTGCGCGTGGTGTCCGGCGACAACGATTTGCGCTCGTACGGATTCCGCCACGACGTGTCGTTCGGGGGAGGCGGTGCGGCGGCCGCCCGTTCGCCTTCAGCGGTGCGTGGACGCGAAGCGCGGGTGACGGATCTCGCCGTCAGCGGCCCGCTTGCGTTTCCCGAAGATCGGATTCGCGCGCTGCTGAGGCTGCGCGCGGGCGACACGTTCGACTCCGCGCGCTGGCAGGACGATCGCGATCGCCTCGAGGACTTCTATCACCAGAACGGCTACCTGGCGGCGCGCGTCACCGCGAGCCGTGCCCTTTCGACTTCGCTCAGGGCATCCCGAGCGCAGTCGAGGGACGCGACCGGCGGCGATGCCGTGAAGTTGTCGTACTCGATCGACGCGGGGCCGCGCACGTCGATCTCGGTAACCGGAGTGGATCTCGATCGCATCGTGATCCAGCGTTTGGCTGACGCGTGGGCCGAATCGATCTTCGACGAGTTCCTGGTCGACGAGGCGGCTCAGATCGTGAAGAGCGAGCTGGCCCAGCGCGGATACGTGCAGCCGATCGTGACCGCGCGCGTTGTCGCCGTAGGGCGGGTTCCGCCGCAGGTGACCGCACCGGTCGTCGAAGCCGTAGGGCGGGTGCCGCCGCAGGCGGACCCGCCGGAGGGGACGAAAACGCTACAGATCGACGTGCAGCCGGGGACCAGGAGCACAGAGACGCGCATCCGCATCCTGTCGGCCGGACCGTCGCGCCTCGCACAAGACGATGCGCTGGCGAAGGATCTCGACGCCCGGATCGCCGAGCATCGTCTCGCCGAACAGGTCGTGCGCGATCCCGGCGCGGTTGAGCGGGATCTCGCCGACCTCCTTCGATCTCGCGGACGCCTCCGCGCGAAGGTGACCGCAGGCACGCCGCTCGTCGAAGAGGGCGTCGCGTCCGTGCCGATCACGGTGGACCCGGGCCCTGCGTTCGCGATTGGCACGGTCGCGTTCGACGGCGCGCGGGGCGTCCCGGTTGACGATCTCCGTGCCGCGTCAGGCCTGATGCCCGATACGCCGTACGACCCGGTAGTAGTTGATGCGGCGCGAGATCGCCTCGTGACGCTGTATCGCCGTCGCGGATTTTCGGCTGGAGCTGTCACGCCGCGGGCGATGGTCCGCCCGGCGGAGCCGCGCGTCGACGTCACGTTCGCCATCCAGGAAGGCTCCCGTCAGATGATCGGCGACATCGTCGTGGCGGGAAACAGGGGCGTGAACGCCGACGTGATCACGCGCGCGATGCGGCTGTCGATCGGCGGGCCCCTTGAGCCTGAGGAGCTGCTGCGCGCGCGGACGCGCGTGTTCGAGACCGGGTTGTTCCGGCGCGTTGACGTGAGGACCGAGCCAATCCCGGGACTCGGGATTCGGGATCCGGGATTCGCAGGTCCGAATCTCGAGTCCCGAGTCCCGAATCCCGAGTCCCGAGTCCCGAATCCCGAATCCCGACCCCCGAGTCCCGAGTTGTCGACACAGCCGATGCGTGTCACGGTCGACGTCGAGGCGTGGCCTGCGCTCCGCCTGCGGTACGGCTTCACGGCTGCGGAGGAGCGCCCCGAGACGAACGCGGACGGCCGGCAGCTGGTCCCCGGTCTCTCGGCCGACGTCACCCGACGCACGCTGTTCGGCCGGGCCGTCAGCCTTGCCGGCGCCGTGGAATACCAGCGGCGCCAGCGTCTGGCCCGCGGCGTTCTGAATGCGCCAACGATAATGTCGCTGCCGATCCAGTCGTCGCTGGTCGTCGAGCGGTCGCGCGACGCGTTTGCGGCGGCCACGCTCGTGACCGATCGCAGCGGCGTCTCGTGGGAGCAGCGCTCGCGGCTGCGGCAGCGTCTCACCGTGTCGTACGCCTATCGCCTCGAGCGCAATCACACCTTCGACACCGAGCCGTCGGCCAACCCGCTCTTTCCGACGTTCGACGTCACCGTGCGCGTCGCGCGGCTCACCGGCGCTGCGGCGTGGGATACGCGGGACAACCCTGGTGACACGGCACGAGGCGCGCTCCTGTCGTCGAGCCTCGAGTGGGGGCCGAAGTCGATCGGGTCCGACATCCGCTACCTGCGGAATCTCGTCCAGGCGTACGAGTTCGTTCCGTGGCGCGGCATCGTCTTTGCCTCGGCCGCCCGCTTCGGCGTCGCGCATGCGCTCGGCGGCCAGGAGCTGATTCCGTCCGTCCGGTTTTTCGCCGGTGGGGCGCGCACGGTCCGCGGCGTGGCGGAAGACGGGCTCGGTGGGCGCAATTTTCTTGGCGATCCGACCGGCGGCGCGGCGATGGTGATTCTGAACCAGGAAGTGCGGGCCCCGATTTACAAATGGCTGCGCGGCGTGGGCTTTGTGGACGCGGGAAACATCTTCGCCCGGACGAGCGCGATCAATCTCGGGACGCTGACGGGATCGATTGGCGTCGGCGTGAGGGTGTCGACGCCGTTCGTGCTGCTGCGCGCCGATTACGGGAGGGTGGCGTGGCCCGGATCGTCACAGCGATCCGGGCGCTGGGTCTTTGGAATTGGACAGGCCTTCTAGGAAATCCCAGATCTCAAATCCCAAATCCCAATCGAGAAGGAACTTGGGACTTGGGGATTGGGGTTTGGGATCTATCGTCCTCTGACCGTCCTCATGATCTGCATCACTTCCGGGCGCTCCGGCGCCTCGGGCGCCAGCTTCAGGAACTGCTCGAAGTGAATGGCCATCCTGTCGGGCCGGTTCGCGCGATAATGCATCAGCCCGCCGTAGTAATGCGCGTAGGCGTTCGACGGACTGAGCTCGGTGACCTTATCGAACTCCGCGGCCGCCACCGGCCACTCCTGGCGTTTCGCGAGCACGAGACCAAGCTGATAGTGGGCTCCCGCCGTGTTCGGAGCAATCTCGACGGCCCGACGCGCTGATTCGACCGCCGCATCCACCCGGTCTTCGATCAGCTGCTGACCAGACAGCCCGATGTAGTGCCACGCATCGCCCTCGGCGCGCTCCGCGAGCATCTTGTAGGTCTCGAGGGCACGGTCCGTCTCGCCGAGCTTCTGATGGCTCTGCGCCGCGGTGTAGAGCACCGCCGGATCACCATCGGGTTGGGCCGCCTCGACGACACGCTGATACAGTCCAGCCTCGAAGAACTTCTGGACCTCCCCGGCGTTCTGCGCGAACAGGGCGGGCGCCGCCAGCATCAGCACGAGAGTAAAGACTGGTTTCTTCATGGTTTGATTGTACGGCCTCCGGGACTGGTAGGGCGGCCCCTTACGGGCCGCCGCCCTCACCACACGCGGCACGTGTTCACAGGCGCCATCGGCGTCCCGGCGCGGCAGCCGAACGCCTTTCGAAACTCCTCTGAGTTCTGCAGCACGCCGTTGGCGCGCCAGCGGCCCGGCGCGTGGACGTCTTCCTGCGCGCGCCGCCGGAAGTCCTGGTCGGTCGCGTTCTCGCACCACACCTGCGCCCACGCGATGAAGAAGCGCTGGTCGGGCGTGAAGCCGTCGATCTCCGGCTGCGGCCCAGGCCCGGGCGGAGTCGAGGGCCCCTTCGCGGCGAGCACCTCCATGAGCGCGTAGTACGCAATGCGTAGGCCGGCATTGTCGGCCACGTTCTCGCCGAGCGTCAGGTTGCCGTTCAGCGTCGCGCCTTCGATCGCGGAGTACCCGCCGTACTGGCTCGCGACGCATGACGCCCGCTGGCGGAACGCGGCGTCATCGGCGGGCGTCCACCAGTCCGTGAGGTTGCCTTTCGGATCGAATCGGCGCCCCGAGTCGTCGAAACCGTGCGACATCTCGTGGCCGATCACGGCGCCGGCGCCGCCGAAGTTCACGGCATCGTCTTTTGTCGCATCGAAGAACGGCGGCTGCAGGATGCCGGCAGGGAAGACGATCTCGTTGAGCTGCGGCGAGTAGTACGCATTCACCGTCTGCGGCGTCATGAGCCAGAGGCCGCGATCGACCGGCTGCCCGATCCAGTGGAGCTGCCGCTGCGTATCGTTGGCGGCGATGCGCATCGAGTTGCCGGCGTAGTCGTCGCGCTTGATCGACACGGCGCTGAAGTCCCGCCATTTCTCTGTCCCGCCGATCTTGCGATTGAGCGCCGCGAGCTTCTCCAGCGCGCGCGCGCGCGTGGCCGGGCTCATCCACTCGAGGCCTCCGAGCGTGCGCTCGAGCGAATGCTGCAGCGCAGCGATCAGCTCGTTCATGCGCGCCCTGGCATCCGCGCCGAACCGCTGCTGGATGAAGATCTGCCCGACGATTTCGCCCAGCGCGTCTGCTCCCGGCTGTCCGGCGACCGCATCGTTGCAGCGCATCCATCGCGGGCGCATCTCCTTCTGGCCGCTCAGCACGGTTCCGTTGAAGCGGAACGCCTCCCGCTCGAAGCGGGATGCGAGCACCGGCGCAAGGGCGTCGAGCACCCGCCATTTCATGTAGGCCTTCCACGCCGCGAGCGGCAGCGTGTCGAGCGCCGTGCTGATATCGCGCAGGTACTGCGGGTTCAGCAGGTTGACGCGCGTGAACGCCGGCGCGCCCGTGCCGCGGAAGAAGATCGCGAAGTCGATGTTCGGCGCCAGCTGCGTCAGCTCCGCGACCGTCGTCGGGTTGTCGCGGCGCCGGGGATCGCGGAACGCCACGCGGTCGAGCGTGGCGCGCGCGATGGCCGTCTCCACGTCCATGACGGC
>JAHFUO010000075.1:12082-15381 GCA_023265015.1 Acidobacteriota bacterium
TGTTCGGCGCCAGCTGCGTCAGCTCCGCGACCGTCGTCGGGTTGTCGCGGCGCCGGGGATCGCGGAACGCCACGCGGTCGAGCGTGGCGCGCGCGATGGCCGTCTCCACGTCCATGACGGCCGCGGCGGTCCGTTCCGGCAGGTCCGCGTCGCGGACCCGCCCTACACTGCCGGCGAGAATCTCGAACATCTTCTGCACGTGCGCGGCGTACTCCTTCCTCAACGCCACCGACCGCTCATCGTCCTTGAGGTAGAGGTCGCGATCGGGCAGGCCGAGGGCGCCCTGGCCAATCGTGGCGATGAACGTGGTCGAGTCGTGCGCGTCCGGCGCCGAGCCGAGGGTGATGAAGGAGGGGAACCCGTCGTGCGTGAAGCGCGCGGCGAGACGGACGAGCGCTGCGCGGTTGTCGATCGCGTCGATGTCCCGAAGGACGGGGGTGGCCGGGCGAGCGCCCTTGCGCTCGATCGTCCCTTCATCGATGCACGCCGCGTAGGCGTCACCGATCTTCTGCTCGCCGGCCGTGCGGCCGGATGTCTTTGCCGCCGCGGCTTCGAGAATCCTGCGGATGATCAACGCGTTGCGATCGGCCAGCTCGTTGAGGCGGCTGTAGCGGGATCGGTCGGAAGGGAGCGGGCGGCTGGTCAACCACGTGCCGCACGCGAACTGGTAGAAGTCGGTGCAGGCGTCGGCGCCGCGATCGAGGTAGTCGACGCTGAAGCCGGAGGGCGGGTCCTGTTGGACCCGCCGGTCGCCAGACGATTGCGCCGCTGTTCCGCCGGCGAGCAGCAGGGCAACGAGCAGCGCAATCGCGGTTGTAGTCAGCTCCCGTTCAAACCGACAAATCGTCATGGAGATTCTTCGTGAACGTCGCGTCCTTCGTAGTTATTGATTGTTTTTCAGATGATCGGCGTTGCGGAACGCGAGGCTGCGCACGGGCATCCGGAACGCCGTCCGCAGCGCTTTCGCGTACTCCGGATCGGTCTCGGCAATCTTCTCGGCGAGGGCGGAGAACTTCCGCTCGATGCGTGCGAAGCGCGCCTCGTACTTCTCGAGATCGCCCTTCTGCTTCAGATCGCGGCGCAGCAGGCCGATTTTTTCCACGAGCTCCGTCAGAAGAACGGCGAGGTCAGGTTCCATCGTTGTCGCGGATCGCCAAGACACGCGGCTCGTTCATTTGCGCCGTTCGTCAGGCGTGAAGTGGATGATGAGCAGCCCGATGATGAGCGCCCCGAGTCCAATCAGCGCAGACAGAAGCATTCCGTTCACGTGCGTTCTCCTCTTTTCAGGATCACACCCAAGGCCAGCGTCGTCAAGCTGATTCCCACGCTCGCACTCGCTATTCGAAGATCGAGCGGTCGGTTTTCCACGAACAGATCCAGCAAGGGAAACACGGCCCAGAGAACGCTGAATTCCAGCAGCCATACGGACAGCGCCTCACGGCGCGCATCTCTGTCAGTCATTGCGTTTTCTCAATTCGTTCCCAGTTGAGATAATGCGAACCGCATGCCGTGATGGGCGGGTTCCGCGCCAGCGGACCCGCCGCGTGATGCAGGAATTGACACGCTTGGCCGCGCCGCATATGGCAGAATCTGCGCGGCTCCCTCCAACTGATGTCGCTCAGTCCCGTCCGTCGAGCCGGCATGGTAAGATATCCTTACATCCTTACCGCAAGGTCGTCATGATTGCGAAGAAAACATCGAAAAACCAGCTGACGCTTCCCAAAAAGGCCGTCGAGCGTTTTCCGGACGTCGAGTACTTCGACGTTCGCGTCGACGACGTTCAGATAACGCTTGTGCCGGTTCGTCCGGGCCAGTTGCAGCAGGTCCAGGCTCGGCTCGAGCAGTTGGGGATTTCGGACCGCGACGTCCGCGAGGCCGTGTCCTGGGCGCGGCGGGGGAGGCGGAGCACCAGGAGGTGAGGGTCGTCCTGGACACGAACACCGTTCTGTCGGCGCTCCTCTTTCCTCGGGGACGGCTCTCTCGGATTCGCGACGTGTGGACAGCAGGGCGAATCCTGCCGCTCGTCTGCACTGCCACCGCCCGTGAACTGATTGGAGCGCTGGCGTACCCGAAGTTCAGACTGGCCCAGGGCGACATCGAGACGCTCTTGGGCGCGTATCTCCCGTTTACGGAGGCGGTCGAGATCAGCAACGACACGGTCGCAGATCTTCCGCTTTGCAGTGACCCAGACGATCAGAAGTTCCTGCGTCTGGCGGCGATCGGCCGAGCGGACGTGCTCGTGAGTGGTGACCGCGCCCTCCTGAAACTCGCGAAGGCAGTTCCGTTCGCCATTGAGTCGGCGGCTCAGTTCCAGAACCGTTTCGCATAAGACTGTGGGGGCGTCTGCTGCTCGTCTCTTCGGCCGGCGGCTGGTCTCTCTCTGTTCTCGCTCGGCCGGTATAATCCAATCCTTGCCACACATGACACTGACCGCCGGCACGCGGCTCGGTCCGTCTACAGTGACGATCGCCTTGTCGAGAACTGGGCGCAGCTGCCCTCCGGTATGAAGTGGGGCGCGGTGATTTCAGTCAACGCCGATGCCAACGACAATCTCTGGGTCTTCCATCGGAGCAGCCCGCCGATCCTCAAGTTCGATCCGTCCGGCAAGCTCATCAAGAGCTTCGGCGATGGCATGATCGTGAACCCTCACGGGATGACCGTCGATCGCGAGGGCAATCTCTGGGTGACCGACGCGCAGAACAAAGACGGCAAGGGACAGCAGGTGTTCAAGCTCAATCCGGATGGAAAGGTCTTGGTGACGCTGGGGACGGCAGGGGTCGCCGGGGAGGGCCCCGACACATTCAATGGGCCGACCGATGTCGTGACCGCCCCCAACGGCGACATCTTCGTCAGCGATGGACACGTGGACAACCACGGCCGCGTCGTGAAGTTCTCGAAGGACGGAAAGTTCATCAAGACCTGGGGGAAGGGCGGATCGGGTCCCGGCGAGTTCGACGTCCCACACAGCATTGCGATGGATGCCCGGGGACGGCTCTTCGTCGCCGACCGCCGCAACAATCGCGTCCAGATTTTCGACCAGGACGGAAAGTTTCTCGATCAGTGGAAGCAATTCGGCCGGCCGAGCGGCGTGTTCGTCGACAGGAACGACGTCCTGTACGTCGCCGATTCACAGTCCAATACCATGCTGAACCCCGGCTTCAAGCGAGGCCTCAGGATCGGGAGCGCCAGGGACGGCAAAGTCACGGCCTTCATTCCCTTCGTCGAACCGGACCCCGATAAGAACGCCAATGCTGGCATGGAGGGCATCACCGCCGATTCGAAAGGCAACGTCTTCGTGG
>JAHFUO010000076.1 GCA_023265015.1 Acidobacteriota bacterium
ATGAGCCGCTTCTACCGGCATCAGGTGCCCGGCAAGAACGTGCTCATCGTGGATGACGTTCGGAATACCGGTCAGACGTTCGTGCGGTGCGCCACGCTCGTGCGCGAGGCGGGCGGCACTGTCATCGCCACCGCGGAGATCTACGACCGCATGGAGGCGATGACGGACCCCGGCGTCCCCAACTTCGCGCTCGCCGAATACAGAGCGCCGGAGAATTACGCCGCCGGCGCCTGCCCCATGTGCCAGGCCGGCTTGTCCGTGACGACGTTCTAGCGCCTTAAGGGTCCAGCGAGATCAGCGGTTGCGGCGTTCCCCGCCACGTAAACCGGTACGTTGTCCGAGGCGATTATCGGACAGGCTGATGCGCGCCTGAACGCGATCCCTACGGGTACGTCGGATTCTCGGGAAAGAACAGCGCTTTTTCTCCTCGCGTCTTCCGGTACAGATTCCGAATGGTCTGGATCTGGGCGCTGTGACCGACGATGTGCAGAGCCTGGTGATAGCCAAGGAAGTGGACGGGCGTGGCGGGCCACCCCGCATACGCGGCCTGCGTCCGCTGTCGCAGGTCGGGCACCGTTCGGGCACGCAGTGCGTCAAGAAATGCGGCAAAGAGATCTTCCAGCTTCGCAAGACTCTGGTGGTAATCAAAGGGAATCGCATCAAGTTCCCGTTGAAGCTGCGGCGAGGCTTCCGCCGGCATGACGTCGCCGCGCGTCAGGCTGTCAAGGTGCCACTGCGACTCGATCCGAAGATGCCGGACGATCACGTTGATGTTGTTGGCCTCCGGCAGCGGCCGCCAATCGACCTCGTCGTCGCTCAAATCGTGCACCGCCCTCTTGAACCTGCTCCAGGCCGACTCATTCATCTCGGTCACGATTCCGATTGCATCGTCCACAAGCGGCCTCCGTCAGGACACCCGCACCAGGATCATCAGCCCCGAAGCCCACGCCAGTCTGGTCGCGGCAAACTCTTTTCGATTGTCCAGATCCCTGACCAGCGCTTCCACCTTCGGCGCGTGACCTTCAGGCCAGTTCGGCTGAGGAAGAAGGTCGTCGATGAAATAGATTCCGCCGGGCGCCACCAGGTCGAGCGCGGGGCCGAGATGGTCGAACTTGCCCGGCCAGGCATCGGCGTAAACCAGATCGAATTGCCGTGAAGGCTGGCGAGCGAGGAACGCCGCGCCGTCGGTGCAATGGAATGTGACTCGTGGATCGCGCCCGAGATGATGCCTGGCGACGTCCTGGACCTTCGACTCGTTGTCCACCGAGTCGAGGCGGGACGTCGCATCCATGCCGTCGAGCAGCCAGGCTGTTCCAACTCCGGTACCGGTGCCAAGCTCCAGAAATCGCCCGCCGGGTTTCGCCGCGGCAAACGACCGCAGGAGCGACCCGGTCTTCGGCTCCGATGCCATCGTGAACCCGAGGCGCCCCGTGTCTTCGAGGATCGCGGCGAGCGCCGCGGGGACCCTCCGAATATCGCCGTCATTCATGGCTGCGGACGCGCTCGGACGCGCATCATCTGGTTGCCGCCGCGCTGAAACTCATACGATATTCCTCAAACGAGCGGCCCCACGGTACGATGTGGTCCAGCGTGAACATGGCAGCGGTCGGCGACGCCTCAATTGAACTACGAGATCCCCTCGAGCGGCTGTACCGAACGTTCGATCACGTCAGCGCGGCGACGGACCCGGTCCACATCGTTCGGCGTTACCGGGAGCGCGACGATCGGGAGGTCGTCGGCTTCTGTGCGGCGGGCCTGGCGTTCGGCCGCGTCGCCAGCGTGTTGCAGTCCATCGAAGCGCTGCTTGCGGCAATGGGTCCACGCCCGGCTGAGTATGTGAGACGGTTCGATGCCGTACGCGATGGCGATGCGCTTCGTCCGCTCGTGCATCGGTGGATCCGCGGCCGGGACCTCATGGCCCTGCTCCTCGTCCTGCAGCGGATGCTTCGTGAGTCGGGCTCGATTGAAAACTTCTTTCTGGCCGGCGACGACCCGACCGCGCCGGACGTGAGCGCGGCGCTGGACGCGTTTTCGGCTCGCGCCCTGGAGACGGATCTCCGTCCGGCGTACGGCAGGCGCCGACCGACGCGCGCGGGCGTCTGCTATTTCTTTCCGCGCTCCTCGGCTGGCAGCGCCTGCAAGCGTCTCAACCTGTTTCTCCGCTGGATGGTGCGCAAGGATGCCATCGATCTCGGCGTCTGGACGAAGGTGTCGCCGTCGCGCCTGATCGTTCCGCTGGACACGCACGTCATCCGCCTGGGCCACTGTCTGAGGCTGACCAGGTACGCGAGTCCTGGATGGAAGATGGCGGCCGAGATCACCGCGGCGCTCCGCACGATCGATCCGCAGGACCCGGTCCGCTACGACTTCTCGCTCTGCCACGTCGGGATGATGAACGCCTGCGGGTTCAAGCGCGCGCAGAAGGACTCTCACTGTCCGTTGCGCGGTGTCTGCCATCCGAAAGTCAAAAGTCCAAGGTCAAAGGTTAAAGGTTAGACACAATTTGACTTGTGACTCTTGACCTTTGACTTTCGTACACGTCCGTGGTCGCCTCGACCATCCGCTCGACGGTGAACGCGTCGCGCGCGCGTCGCAGCGCGGCGTCGCCCATCGCCTTCCTCTGATCCGGCCGCTTCAGCAGGAACACGAGCCGATCGGCCATCGCGCGGACGTCGTGCGGCGGCACCAGGTAGCCGGTCTCACCGTCGACGACGACTTCGGGAATACCGCCGACCGACGTGGCCACGGCGGCCTTCGAGCACGCCATCGCGTCGAGCAGCGCGATGCTCAATCCCTCGAGCACCGAGCTCATGGCAAACACGTCGCAGCCCTTTGTCAGCTCCAGCGCGTCGGGACGGAAGCCCGCGAGAAACACGTGTCGCTCGAGGCGCTTGTCCCTGACGTGCTTCTCGAGCGCCACGCGGAGCTCGCCGTCACCCACGATCACGAATCGCGCATCCGGCACCTCGCGCAGCGCGAGCGCCGCGGCATCGACGAAGTGATGTTGCCCCTTCTGCGGGACGAGCGCGCCGACGTTCACCACGACCGGCGCCCCGGTCGGCAGATAGAACTCGGAATGGACGTTCGCCGCCGGCAGGTGTTCGATGCGGCCGATATCGACGCCCTCGTACACGACCCTCGTTTTCGCGCGCGGGATGCCGTCGCTGATCAGCCGATGGCGCACCGCCTCGCAGCTCGCGATGAAGCAGTCGACCTCGGAGTACTTCCACCGGGAGAAGGAGTTGTCGGCCACGCGAAACAGCGCGCGCCGCGTCGAGACGAGCGCAGGCCGCGGCTTCGGCGCCGCCATCGACATCGCCGTGGCGGCCATCGCCACCGCGTGCGGGTCGTGCGTGTGAATGATGTCTGGCTTGAGCTGCTTCAGCACGCGCGACAGCCGCCACGCAGCCGCGAGATCGATGTCGCCGTGCGGCGCGAGCGGAATCAGGTCGTGTCCCTCACGCATCCGGCGCAGCAGCTCGCCCTCCGGATGCGCGATGAGCGCGGCGCGATGGCCGGCCGCGCGCAGGCCGAGCACGAGCTGCATCACGTAGCTCTGCCCGCCGCGCCAGCTCCGAGCGGTGTCTATGTGAAGCGAGAACACACCAAGCCCAATTCCCGACGGGCCACCTCCCAAGAGGCGCTACCGGATCGCGTTGGAAGTCGGGTTTCGGGAGTTGGGAGTGTTCTGCAACTCCCATAATTTTGCAAACTTCAGGAAGACCGCGTACGAGTTGAGCAGCGAGATGGTCAGGCCGACCGTTCCGTCGAGCACCCCCCGCCGAAGCACGTAGTTTCTGAGGAACGCCGCCGGTGGATGCGCCGCGATCTCGAGCGGACCCGTGCGTCGGCCGGCTTCGAACATCTGGCGTGCGGCGAGCGTCGAGTAGTGATTGATGCGATCGAGCTGATCGCGCAGGTCGCGGAACGAGTAGTGCTCGAGCTCTGACTTCAGGTGGCCCACGCCGCCATCCACGTCAACCGATTCGTGTACGTAGCGCCCGCGCCAGCGTGCCGCCCGCCGGTCGTACAGCCGCGTCTGGGAATCAGGATAGAAGTCGGTCGTTCGGATCCAGCGGCCAAGATGAAACGCGACGCGCGGACCGCGGTAGCCGCGCATCCGTGGCTCACTGGCGAGGATCGATCGAAGCTCTGACGCCAGCGCCGGTGTGATGCGTTCGTCGGCGTCCAGCGAAAAAATCCAGTCGTTCGCCGCGAGCACCGCCGCGTGGTTCTTCTGGTCGACGTAGCCCGTCCACTCGCGCGTCGAGACGAGGGCCCCCTTCGATCGCGCGATCTCCACCGTTCCATCGGTGCTGCCCGAGTCGACGACGATGACCTCGTCGGCGCAGGAGGCGCTGTCGATGGCGGCGGCGATGTGATCGGCTTCGTTGAGGGTGATGATGGTGACCGAGAGCCGCGGCACTCAGGGGAAGTTTATCTGAGTGGCACCTCCTGGACCGTCTCGAAATCGACCATCGAGCGGTTGTAGTCGAGGATCGCGCGCAGCTCGTTGTTGCGCGCCTGCGCGAGATCGCGCTGCGCCTGGAAGACGAAGAACGTGGTCGACGTGCCCGCCGCGAACTTCCGTTCCTCCGCGTCGAGCCGCCGTTCGGCCAGCTGCCGTGACACGCGCGTGGTGTCGACGCGCTTCTGGTTGGTCTGGGCCTGGCGTCCCGCCTCCCGCACCTGCGTGGTGACCTGCAGCTGCTGGTTCCGAAGCTGCGTCTGCGCCTGGCTGTACTGCAGACGCGCGCGCGCGAGGTTGGCTTCCTGCTGGCTGATGCCGAGCGGATAGCTCACGTTGATCGCGGCCGTCCAGTTCGGGAAATCGTTGGCAAACAGGTCCTGGAGCACGCTGCCGAAGCTGCGCTGCGACTGTCCGACGATCGGCCCGGGAAAGCCGGCGCCGCGGACGAACTGCGTCCCGCCAAGGCCCGTGAGCCCGTAGTCAAAGCTGGCCGTCACATCCGGCAGCGTCTGGTTGCGGAAGAAGCGGATGTTGACGTCGGTCGCTTCGAGCGTCTTCCTCGTCTGATCGAGATCGGTTCGCAGACCGAGCGCGTTGCGCACGGCGGCGTCCACGTCGACCGGCACCGGCTGGAACGGCGGCATGTCCACCGGCTCGATGCGGATCGTCCAGAAGTCCGCGGCCGAGGGGTCGTAGATGAGCGAGCGGAGCGCATCCTGCGCGGTTTCAATCTGCGCCTCGGCGACGATCACCGCCTCCGCGCGGGTCGCCTCCTCTGATTCCGCCTCGACGATGTCGATCGGCGGCGTCGTGCCGATCTCGACGCGGGCGCGCGTGTTGCGAAGCGATTCCTGCGCCAGCGCCAGCGACTGACGCTGCACGGCCAGCGACGCAATCGCGTACGCCAGATCCCAGTACGCATTGCGGACCGCGCGCGTCGTCGTGGTCACCGACTGCCGCAGCGTGACGTCGGCGATCTCGCGGTTCTTCTGACTGACGAGGAGCCCCTGGCGTGACGCGTCGATGCTGAAGCCGCGCAGGAGCGGCTGCTGGAAGTTGAGCGACAGCGACGAGCGGAGCTGCGGCGAGAAGTTGGAAAAGATGTTCGTGGTTTTCGACCGCGTGCTGTCCCATCCGACGCTGTAGGTGCCGCCCCATGGCAGTACCTGAGCGACGCCGACGTTCGTGTTGACGCGATCGTCGCTCGTCTTCGGCCCCTGCGCGCCAGACAGGAAGCTGTTGCTCGGCGTATCGAGGCTGCTCGTCTGCAGCGTCGTCGTAAACGTGGGCGACCAGGCGCCGCGCGCCTGGACGATGCTGAGGTCCTCGATCTGCGGATCGATGCGGGCGACCTGCACGCCGAGATTGTTTTCGAGGGCTGCTCGCACCGCCTCGTCGACGGTGAGCCGGCGCACCTGCGGAGGCGTGCCCTGTGCGGAGGCGGTGGACGCGATCAGGACCGTAAGAACTGTGATGGCAACGAATCGACTGCGCATGCTTTGGAGCTCCACATCTGCACCCCACCGCGCAAGCGTGCGCGGCGGGGACCCCGCTCTGTAGGACGAAGGCAACGGCCGGGATGTTTCGAGCGGTGCAAAGGTATTATGGCGCTCGATGGCACCGGTCTCTGCTGACGCCGTGCTCGATGTATTCCGGCGAGCGGGCGCCCTGCTCGAGGGGCATTTCAGGCTCACGTCGGGACTCCATAGTCCCGGATACCTCCAATGCGCGCTTGTGCTCCAGTACCCGCGCGAAGCCGAGATGTGTGGCGCAGCGCTGGCTGAGCGCGTGCGCGAGCTCAAGGTGGATGCGGTGCTCTCACCGGCGCTCGGGGGCATCGTCATCGGACAGGAGGTGGCACGGGCACTTGGTGTCAGGGCGCTGTTTGCCGAGCGGCAGGACGGCGCGCTCACGCTGCGGCGAGGGTTCACGCTTTCTCCGGGCGAACGCGTGCTCGTCGTCGAGGATGTGGTGACGACGGGGGGATCGACGAAGGAGACGATTGACGTGGCGCGCGCGGCCGGCGCAGTGGTAGTCGGAGCCGCCGCGATGATCGACCGCGGCGGTGGCCAGCAGCAGCGAATCGATGTCCCGTTTCGTGCGCTCGCCACGGTCGCGTTGCCCACCTATCAACCTGACGAATGCCCGCTCTGTTCCGCCGGCATCCCCGTGGTGAAACCGGGCTCCCGCGCGTCCTAAAGCGGGCTAATATGCGCGCCATGACGGGACGGACGCTCACGCTCGCCTGCGCCGCGGCGCTCTCTCTCGCGGCATCGGCCGCGCTCTATTCGCAACAGGCCGCGGCGGACCTCGTACTCACCAACGGCAAGATCATCACGGTCGATGAACGGTTCACGATCGCGCAAGCGGTCGCCGTCAGGGGCGATCGGATCGTCGCGGTCGGTACGAACCAGGACATCGGCCGGCTCGCCGGTCCAGCCACAAGGCGTGTCGACCTGAGAGGGAAGTCCGTCACGCCCGGCATCATCGACAACCACATGCACCTGCTTCGCGGCGGGACGACGTGGCAGTGGGAAGTGCGATGGGACGGCGTGGAGTCGCGCAGGCAGGCGCTTGCGCTGCTGCGCGCACGCGCGGCGGCCGTCGCGCCGGGCGAGTGGATCTACAACCTCGGTGGCTGGGCGATCGAGCAGTTTGCCGATGACAAGCATCCGTTCACGCGCGAGGAGCTCGATCAGGCGGTTCCCAACAGTCCCGTGCTCCTGCAGGCGTCCTATCGCGAGGCGTATCTGAACAGCCGCGCGCTCCAGACATTCGGCATCACCGACACGATGCCGCGCGAGGCCTGGGTCGTCCGCGACGCGTCGGGGAGGCCGACGGGCCGGATCCTCGAAGCGGGATTCCGTCAGCTCGTCGCGAAGCTTCCGTCAGCATCGACCGCCGAAGTCGAAGGCAGCACGCGCCTGATGCTTCACGATCTGAACAAGGCCGGCGTCACCGCGTACGGCAGTGCGGGGTGCGAAACGGACGTGATGCCGATCTATCGCAGGTGGGCGGACGACGGGCGCCTGAACGTCCGCGTGTTCTGCATCACCGGACAAGGCGCCGGCACGCCCCAGCAGGCCGACCAGGCGCTGCCGCGGATCGCGCAGATGAAGCTGTTCCAGGGCAACGCCTGGATCAACGACGTGTTCTACGGCGAGAGCGTGTACGGCCCGCTCCACGATCCGATGTTCATCCGCGCCTCGAGTCCGAAGCCCGAGGAGCTGGTTCAGTGGCGCCGGCTGGCGACGGCGATCGCGAAGGCCGGACTGCCGTTGCACGTCCACGCGAACCTGACGAACACGATCGACGCCTTCCTCGATCAGGTCGAAGCGGTGCACAGGGAATATCCGATCACCAACCTGCGATGGACCTTCGCGCACGCCAATCAACTCAACGCGTCGCATCTCGAGCGGATGAAGAGGCTCGGGATGTACGCCGCGGTCCATCCGTGGGCGGTCATCAACGGCGGCATCAACCAGGAAGTCTTTGGCGACGCCGCCTTCGACATGGCGCCGCTCGGCACCATCCAGCGCAGCGGAATCATGTGGGGCTTCGGCAGCGACGGGACGCGCGCGAACCAGATCCTCCCGTTCGTCACGCTGTCGTGGGCCGTCACGGGGAGGATGGTTGGCGGCACGCGGGCGCTGCGCGCGACCGAAACGATCGGCCGCGAGGACGCGCTGATCGCGTTCACGCGCCGGAACGCCTATTTCGTGTTCCAGGAAGACAACCTCGGCTCGATCCAGCCGGGCAAGCTCGCCGATCTGGTCGTGCTCGATCGCGACTATCTGACAGTGCCGGCGGATCAGATCAAGGACATCACCTCGGTCATGACGATCGTCGGCGGGAGAGTCGTGTACGACGCGAACACGCCGGCTTCGCAAACGGCGTCAAGGTAGGAGGCCTCATGCGCACGCAGATCCGACTGATTCTCGTTCTCGCTGTTGTCGCCGTTGGCGTGATTCACGCGCAGATCAGCAACCCGCTTCCACCGGTGACCAAGCGCGGGCTGGCTGTCGAAATCCGGGACGTCGTGCGCCTGCCGGAGACGCGCGGCCTGCGTCCCGCCGACCAGGACGTGGTGCCGTCGGGCTGGGCGCGGGTCAGTTTCGTGCGGGACATCGCGGACGGCCGCCGCTTGGCGAACGATTCGCGCGGGTTCCTGTATCTCCTCGACCGCAACAACCAGCCGACCGTGTACGCGAACGTCGGCGCGGCGTTTCCGTACGCCATCTACAACCGGCTGGAGAGCGGGTTCATCGGCTTTGACTTCCACCCTGACTTTGCCAGGAACGGGTTGTTCTACACCGTGCACGGCGAGCGTGCGATGGGCAATCCCGCGACGCCGGACTTCATTCCGCCCGGGTACACGCGCGCCGACGTCAGCTATCACAACGTGATCACCGAGTGGCACGCGACCAATCCCGCCGCGAACACGTTCGAAGGCACCCGGCGCGAGCTGCTCCGCGTCGGTCATGTCGTCGCGAACCTCACGCATCCGATTGGCAACGTCGAGTTCAACCCGACGTCGAAGCCCGGCGCGCCCGACTACGGGCTGCTCTATACGAGCGGCAGCGACCTCGGATTCAGCAACGGCGGTGGCCCGAACGCGAGCAATCCCTCGCAGACGCAGCGCCTCGACACGGTCATCACGGCGATCCTGCGGATCGACCCGCGCAGCCCGTCGGCCTCGGGAGGCACGAAGGGGCTCGGTGACTACACGATTCCCGCAGTCAACAAATTCGCGGCCGACGGCGACCCGAAGACGCTTGGCGAGATCTACGCGTACGGCTTCCGCAACGCGCACCGCCTCTCATGGGATCTCACCGACGGGACGATGTTCGCGTCCGACATCGGCATGAGCAACATCGAGGAGATCAACATCGTCCACGAGGGCGGGAACTACGGCTGGATGCGGCGCGAAGGGATCTACGACAACGGAGTGAACCGGCCCGGGAGCAGTCTCAATCAGCTTTTCACGCTGCCCGCGGACATCCTCGACGGCCGGATGAAGGACGGATTCACATATCCCGTGGCGATGTACGACCACAACGATGGCCAGTCGGTCACCGGCGGCTTCGCGTATCACGGCCGCATTCCCGCGCTGCGCGGCAAGTTCGTGTTCGGCGATCTTGCGCGCGGGCGGGTCTTTGCCTCCGATCTCGCCGCGATGAAGAAGGCCGACGACGGAATTCCGCAGACGGTGGCGCCTGTTGAAGAAGTGCAGCTCTATACCCGTGACGCGAGCGGCAATCGCACGTATGTGAACTTCCGTGAGCTGATCGAAGCAGCCAACGGTGCGACGGTCACGCGCGCGGACCTCCACATCAGCCGCAGCCGCGACGGTGAATTGTTCCTCACGTCGCGGCAGGACGGCATGATCCGGATGCTCGTCCCCGACGGCGGAGGCCCGGCGACGGCGTCGTCGCGGTAGCGCATCGCCGGGTCCGCGGTGCCTCGATCGTGCGCACCGCGGCACCCGGCCTACGACTCGAAACGGAGGAGTGCATGAGCGTCTGGGGGCGGCTGGTTTTCTCGATCGTGATCCTCACGCTGCCGGCCGTCGCTTTCGCGCAGGAAGCGACGCTGAGCGGAACCGTCACAGACTCCACCGGCGCCGTGCTGCCGGGAGTCACGGTGACGGTGCTTCATGAAGCGACGGGCAATCGGTTTGTCGGCGTCACCGACGAGCGCGGCGCGTACAGGATTGCCGCCCGAGTCGGGATGCACCAGATCACCGCCGAGCTGCAAGGCTTCACGACGGTGCAGCGCACCGGCATCGAGATGCGCGTCGGCCAGACGGTCGCGATCGACCTGCGGATGTCTCCGTCGAGCGTTCAGGAGACGGTCACGGTGACGGCGGAAGCGCCGCTGCTCAACGTGGCGACCTCGAGCCTGGGCGGCAACGTGGATCCGCGCCAGGTGCAGGAGCTGCCCGTGCAGGGACGCAACTGGATGTCGCTCGCGATGCTGGCGCCCGGCAGCCGCATGACGAACCCTACCGGCAACACGCCGTTGCCGGACCGCAACGTCGGAGAGCAGCGGGAGTTTCAGCTCAGCCTCGACGGGCAGAACGTGGCCGGCGAGCTCGGCTACGGCGGGCAGCCCCGCTACTCACAGGACTCGGTCGCGGAATTCCAGTTCATCTCGAACCGGTTCGACGCGACGCAAGGGCGCTCCTCGGGCGTCCAGGTCCGCGCGATTACCCGATCGGGAACGAATGCGCTCTCGGGATCGATGCGCGGCAACTTCCGCGACAGCCGCTTCAATGCCGAGAACCCCGTGCTCGGACGGGTCGTCCCCATCGACAATCAACAGCTCGCCTTCACAGTCGGCGGACCAGTCCGCCGAGACCTGCTCCATTACTTCGCGCATTTCGAGTACGAGCGCGAGCCGCGCACGAGCGTCTGGAACACGCCGTTCCCGGCTTTCAACGTCGAGTTGAAAGGGAAGCAGACCGTCAAGATGGGCGGTGCGCGCCTCGACTACCAGCTCTCGCCGCAGACGCGCGTGATGGGCAAGTACTCCGAAGCGCGGGTCTGGCAGCCGTTCGGCGCCGGCGGCCAGAACCATCCGGCGGAAACAGGATGGCACAGCGATCTGAACCGCGAGTACCTCGCGCAGTTCACGCAAGTGATCGGCACTCATGCGGCCAACGAGATCAGGGGCGGAAAAACGAGATACATCTTCAGGGACGGCAATCTCACCCAGTGGTCGAACCACTGGCAGCGTGGCATCGACGTGACGACGGGGTCGCCGCGCATCACCTTCACCGGCTTCTCGATTGGCGGCAATCGCTTCTTCCCGCGTCACGGCGCGCAGGACATCTGGATGCTTCGTGACGACTTCACGTTTTCCTACGAGATGCGCGGTCGCCACGACCTGCGCGCCGGCGCCGAGTACCAGAGCTATATCGACGACGGAAACAATTGCCAGTCCTGCATGGGCATCGTCGACGCGCGGAACGGGCCGCTGCCGTCTGCGGCGCAGCTCCAGGCATGGTTCCCCGATCCTTTCAACGCGGACACCTGGAATCTGGCGGCCATCTCGCCGCTCGTGCGCACGTACGACATCGGCATCGGCGATTACACGACGCACGACATCCGGCCGCAGATTGCCGCCTGGGCACAGGACGATTGGCGGATCGCCCAGCGGCTCACGCTCAATGTTGGCCTGCGGTACGACGTCAGCAGGAACGCCAGCGGGAACAAGTACGAGATCCCGAACCTGCACCCTGCAGGCCGCCCCGACGACACCAACAACGTGCAGCCGCGAGCCGGTTTTGCGTACCAACTGAACGAACGCACGATCGTGCGCGGCGGCTCGGGTTTGTACTTCGGCGTGCCACTCTCGGTCGAAACGTTCTGGGTGGCGCAGATCAACCGCCTGCGCGTACTGCAGTTCACCAACGACGGGCGGCCGAATTTCGCGGCGGATCCACTGAATGGACAGCCGTTGCCATCGCTCGCGCAGGCGGAACAGCGCTTCTGCCACTCGAGCAACGTGCCCGGCTGTCTGCGCCTCGCCATCGGGGAATTGATTGCACCGGACGCATACAGCCGGAACCTGGCTCGCAGCTGGCAGAACTCGATCGGCGTCCAGCGCCAGCTGAGCGACACGATGGTGGTCGAAGCTGATTACGTGTACACGCAGGGCCGACACGAGAAAGACATCCTGGAGAACGTGAACCTGACATTCGATCCGGCGACCGGCGCAAACTACCCGTTTTCAAACATCGCCCGTCGCGCGCTTCCGGAGTACGGGCTGATCTCCATGTCCGCGCGGACCGGTCGATCGAGCTACCACGCGCTGCAGACGGCCTTCACCAAGCGGCTCAGCAAACGCTGGCAGGCCGCGGCCACGTATACGCTCGCCGGATTATGGGACGCGGAGTCTCGGCCGTTCTCCGGACTGCAGATGGTCGCCTTCACCACGGCGCCAGACCTTGGCGGTGAATTCACGCTGGGGCAGACGGACCAGCGCCACCGGGCGGTGTTCAACGGGATCTGGCAGGTCGGACGCGGGTTCCAGGTGAGCGGCCTGTATTATCTCGGCGTCGGCGACCGTGCGCAGCACGTCTACGGCGGCGACTTGCGCGGCATCGGCGGCGGCGGCGGCGCGCAAGCGCTGCGACGCCAGCGGCTGCGTCCTGACGGGACGATCACTGCGCGCAACAGCTTCACGCAGCCGCGGCGCCAGCGCGTCGACCTGCGGGTTCAGCAGCGGATTCCCCTCGGCGGCCGCGTCGCGATCGATGGCATCGCGGAAGTCTTCAACGTGGTCAATTCGCCGAACTGGACGCTCAGCAGCGATCAGGCGAACCGCCAGTACAACCAGCGAACTGCGGGTGAGAACCGCACCGCGCAGGTCGGATTCAGGTTGACGTTCTGAAGTAAGCAGTGGGCAGCAGGCAGCAGGCAGGGCGCGGCTGTCTACCGCCGACTGCCCACTGCCCACTGCCTACTTCGTTGATGCGCACGTTGAAGCTCACCGTTGCCTACGACGGGACGCGGTTCGTCGGATGGCAGCGACAGGCCCGGGGCCCCCGCGGCGCACGCCTGCGCCGTGGGGTGGAGGTGGAAGGCGAGTCGATCCAGGGGCTGCTTGAAGAGGCGCTGGCCCGCTTCGAGGGCGGCCCCGTCACCGTGCAGGGCGCCGGCCGCACGGATGCCGGCGTTCATGCGCTCGGCCAGGTCGCCAGCGCCGAGGTCACGTGCACGCACGATGCCGGCGCGATTCTCCGCGGCCTGAATTCCTCACTTCCACTCGACGTGCGCGTCGTGTGCGTCGAAGATGCGCCCGGGGGATTCCACGCGCGATTCAGCGCGTTGTCAAAGACCTATCGCTACGTCATCAGGAATGCTCCCGTTGCGAGTCCCTTCGATCGTGCATTCGCGTGGCACCTCTCGGAGCCGCTTGATGAGGATCTGATGCGGGTCGCGGCGCACGCGCTCGTCGGGACGCATGACTTCGCGGCGTTTCAAAGTGCAGGCAGCGAAACATCCGGAACGGTGCGCACGATCACTCGATCGGAGCTGACACGACAGGAACATGTGAGCCTGTGGGGCAAGCCTTATGAGGCTGGCCTTCTCTACGAAATTTCTGGCGACGGCTTCCTGCGCCACATGGTCCGCGCCATCGTCGGCACGCTCGTCGAGATTGGCCGCGGCCGGCGTTCGGCTGACTCGATGGCGGCGCTTCTGGCCGGCCGCGCGCGCAGCCAGGCGGGCGCGACCGCCCCACCGCACGGGTTGTTCCTCGTCCGTGTGGACTATGATTAAGTGCTTGAAAACGGTGGGGATAGATCGTGTCGCCGCTTGACTCGGTGCTGGCGTCGATCCCTTCAGGCCATCCTGACGAGGCGCTCGCCCGGCAGATCAATTTCGAGCGGCTGCCGGCCCACGTCGCCATCATCATGGACGGCAACGGGCGCTGGGCGGCGCAGCGCCACCTCCCGCGCGTCGAAGGGCATCGCGCGGGGATCGATGCGGTGCGCGACACGGTCGAGACCGCCGCGCGGCTCGGCATCGACGTCCTGACGCTCTACGCGTTTTCCCTCGAAAACTGGAAGCGTCCCGCCGCGGAAGTCAGCACGCTGATGCTGCTGCTGAAGCGCTATCTGCGGTCCGAGCTGCAGACGCTGCTCACGAACAACATTCAGTTCCGCGTCATCGGGCGGATGGAGGAGCTCGCGCCCGACATCCAGGACGAGCTGCGGACGGCGATCGATCGCACGGTGAAGAACACCGGGATGCTGTTCAACATCGCGCTCAACTACGGCGGGCGCGCCGAGATTGTCGATGCCGCGCGACGGGCGATCGAGTCCGGCGTGCGGCCGCAGGATCTCGACGAAGCGCGCTTCGCTGGATTCCTCTATACGGCAGGCCAGCCCGATCCCGATCTGCTGATTCGCACGAGCGGCGAGATGCGCGTCAGCAACTATCTGCTCTGGCAGATTGCGTACGCGGAGATCTACGTCACCGAGACACTCTGGCCCGATTTCCGCCGTCGCCACCTCTTCGAGGCGGTGCTCGCCTATCAGAAGCGTGAGCGGCGGTACGGCGGCATCAATCCAGTCCCGGCGGTGATCGGCGCGCAATGACCCTTCGACTCACACTCAGGGTCATCCTGAGCAACGTCGAGGGATGACGCGGCTCCTGAGCGGTGTCGCGCTCGCGGCTGCGGCGATTGCGGCCATCGTGTTTCTTCCCGTCATCGGTGTGCGCGTGCTGGCGTCGATCGTCGCCGTCCTTGCCGCGCACGAGTACCTGCGCATCATCGCGATCGAGTCGGGTTCGTTGCAGCGACTGCGATCCGCAAATCCGGCGCCGATCCTCCTGATCGTGGCGGTGACCTGTTGGTACTTGGTGCTGCCGGCGCCGCAGGTCGTCCTTGCGCTCCTGCTGATTGGCGTGGCGTGGGTGGTCATCGAGGTTCTCTTCGCCGGCCTGCCCATCGAAGACGCGTCATCACGATTCGTCGCGCAGTGGTATATCGGCATGCCACTCGGCATGCTCGTCGGCGTGCGGGGCAGCAAGGGATGGCCCGCGACGCTGCTGCTGCTCGCGACGGTGGTCGTGAGCGACACGGCGCAGTACTACGCGGGGCGTTCGTTCGGGCGCAGGCCGCTCGCGCCGGCGATCAGTCCGAAGAAAACGATCGAGGGCGCCATCGGTGGACTCGTGGTCGCGACGCTGTTCATGGCGCTTGTCGGGCCGCGTATCCTTCCAGGCGCCGCACCGCTTCCGCTTGCGGGCCTCGGGCTGACGATTGCCGTGCTTGGCATGTGCGGGGACCTGTTCGAGTCGCGACTCAAGCGCGACGCCGGCGTCAAGGACAGCTCCACGCTTATCCCGGGCCATGGGGGCGT
>JAHFUO010000009.1:0-7407 GCA_023265015.1 Acidobacteriota bacterium
TGAGTTCACGCGAAAAACCTGTGAACCGGAGAACCACCTGAGCACCTGGAACCCCTGCCTTGAACCGGAGAACCAGAACCTGAGCACCCGAGCACCAGAGCAACCTGAGAACCGCATTAACCACCTCCGCCAAGGCTACGGTGGTCCGCCGAAGCTTGATGCGAAGGCGGAAGGTCGGCCTCTACGAAATCGTGATTGGCAATCGAGAGCGTAGAGGCGGACCTTGGAAGACGTAGAGGCGGACCTTCAGGTCCGCCTACGGGAAGATCTTTCCGGGGTTGAGAATTCCGTTCGGATCGAAGGCGGCTTTGACGCGCTTCATCAACGCGATCTCTTCGCCGGACAGCTCGAGCAGAAGATACGGCGCCTTGGCGAAGCCGATCCCATGTTCGCCGCTGATCGATCCCTCCAGCGCGATGACGCGCGTGAAGAGGAAACGCTCCGCCTCCTTCGCGCGCGCCTGCTCCCCGGCGTCGCCAGGCGTGAGCAGCAGGTTCACGTGAATGTTGCCGTCGCCGGCATGGCCGAACGACGCGACACGCAGCCCGTACGTCCGCTTCATCTCGCCGATCGCATCGAACAGCTCCGGCACGCGGCCGCGCGGGACGACGACATCGTGATTGATCTTGACGAGGCCGGTCGCCTTCAGCGCGACCGATATCTGGCGGCGGACGGACCAGATCGTCTCCCGCTCAGCCTCCGTTGCCGCGCGTGACATGTCTTTCGCGCCCGCGCTTCGGCAGGCATCCATGACGCGATCGAGATCCTCGTCCACCCCCCGGGGTGTGCCGTCCACCTCGACGATGAGCGCCGCCGCGGTTCCCCGCGGCACGAGATCCGCGCTCAGGTTGTCGTGCACCGCCGCGAGCGAGTCGCTGTCGATCAACTCCACCGCCGCGGGCACCACGCGCCGCCGAATCAGCTCCGACACCGCATCCACCGCGCTCTGAATGCTTCCAAACGTTGCCAGCATCGTTGCGTTCGCGGGCGGCTTCGGCACGAGGCGCACGGTGATCGTCGTGATGATCGCCAGCGTTCCCTCGGAGCCGACCAGCAGTTGCGTGAGATCGTAGCCGACGACGTTCTTCACCGCCTTCGAGCCGGTGTTGATGATCTCGCCGGTCGGCAGCACCGCTTCCAGGGCGAGGATGTAGCGCTTCGTCGTGCCGTACTTGAACGCGCGCGGCCCGCCGGCGCATTCCGCGACGTTGCCGCCGATGGTGGACTGGTGCAGGCTGGCGGGATCCGGCGGATAGAGCAGGCCCACCTTCTCGACGGCGCGCTGCAGGTCCGCGTTGATCACGTTCGGCTCGACAACCGCCAGCAGATTCAGCTCGTCGACCTCGATGATGCGGTTCAACCGCTCCATCGAGAGCAGGACGCCACCGTAGGTCGGCACCGCTCCGCCGGTGAATCCGGTTCCGGCACCGCGCACGACGAGCGGCACGCGCTGCGCGTTGCAGACGCGCGCGATGGCCGCGACTTCTTCTGTGTTGGCGGGGAGGACGACGACGTCCGGTGGATGCCCCTTGCCGAGCGCATCCACGCCGTACGTCTCGAGGGAGGCGGCATCGGCGCGGACGAACTCCGCGCCGGCGATGTCACGCAGTTTGGAAACGAAACCTGTGTCCGTGGCCGGTTCTCAGCGTGATGCGCCAGCCTTGGCCGGCTGCAGGCTCTCTGCGAAGCGCAGGATGCGTGTGGCGCCCTCGCGCAACTGCTCCATCGACGTCGCGTACGAGATGCGCAGGTAGCCGGGCGCGTCGAAGCCCTCGCCCGGCGTGACCGCGACGTGCTCCTTCTCGATGAGCCCCTGCGCGAAGTCTGCAGACGAGCGCACGCTGCCGGCGAGCAGGTCCGAAATGTCGGGGAACAGGTAGAACGCCCCCCGCGGCTTGACGCACTTGATGCCGGGGTGCGCGGTCAGCCAGCCGTGGATCGCGTCGCGGCGGCGGCGATACTCGTTGAGCATCTCGGTGACGCCTTCCTGGGGACCATTGAGCGCGACCACCCCCGCCTTCTGCACGAACGACGTGATGTTCGACGTCGAGTGCCCCTGGATCACGTTGAACGCCGTCGTCAGATCCTTTGGCGCAATCGTCCAGCCCGCGCGCCACCCGGTCATCGCGTAGGTCTTCGACAGCGAGCCCGCGATCACCGTCCGATCGCGATGGCGATCGAAGAGGAGCTTCGGCAGGTTGTGCGGCACCGTGTCGTAAATCAGGTGCTCGTAGCACAGGTCGATGATCATCCAGATGCCGCGCGCCGCCGCAGCCTCGGTGATCGCGCCGACCGCCGCTTCATCGGTCAGCGAGCCGGTCGGATTGCACGGCGAGTTGATGATGATCGCCTTCGTCTTCGGCGTGATTGCCGCGATGATCTGGTCCGGGTGAACCGTGAAGCCGTCATCGGGCCGCGTCTGCACGATGACCGGCGTCGCGTTCGCGATCTTGATCTGCTCCGGGATCGTCGGCCAGTACGGCGCGTGCGTGATCACCTCGTCGCCCGGGTTGAACAGCGCGAGCGCCGTGTTGAAGAGCGCCTGCTTGCCGCCGTTCGTGATCAGCACTTCGGCCGGCGTGAAGTCGATGCCGTAGTTCTGCTTGTATTGCGCGCAGACCGCTTCACGCAGCTCGGGGATCCCCATCGAGTTGGTGTACCGCGAGAAGTTCGCGTCGATGGCGGCCTTAGCGGCGTCTTTCACGCGCGCGGGGGTCGGGAAATCGGGCTCGCCCGCGCCAAAGTCGACGATGCTGTGGCCGGCGCGCTTGAGTCGATCGGCCTCCGCCGCGACCTTCATCGTGGCGGAGCCGGTGACCTGCGCAAGACGCTGTGCGAGAACGATCGACATCGTGTGCCGTACTCCCGGCGGCCCGTCAAGGGCCGCCCTACGCTACCGGCGGCCCGTAAAGGGCCGCCCTACCCTACGGAACCACCTGAACCGCCTGAGCCTTTGATTTCCGCCGCATCCATTGTTCGACCGTCGATGGAACAAGCCCACGGACCTCGCCGCCCAGGCTGAACACCTCTTTGATCAGGCGCGAGCTGAGATACGTGTACTGCTCGGCCGGCATCATGAAAACGGTCTCGAGCGTCGGCTCGAGGTGCCGGTTCATGAGCGCCATCTGGAACTCGTACTCGAAGTCCGACACCGCGCGCAGGCCGCGGATGAGCGCGCTCGCGCGGCGACGGCGCGCGTACTCCACGAGCAGCCCGTCGAAGGTGTCGACCTCGATATTCGGGTACTCGCGGAAGACCTCGCGGATGATCGTCACTCGCTCATCAGCCGAGAACAGCGGGTTCTTTTCCTCGTTCACCAGCACGGCGATGATGATGCGCTCGAACAGGTGCGCGCTGCGGAGAATGATGTCCACGTGGCCGTTCGTCAGCGGATCGAACGAGCCGGGACAAATCGCGAGTCGGCCTTGCGGCGGACCACCGGGCATCTCATTCTCCTCTGTAGGGATTGGGGATTGGGGATTAGGGATTCGGAATTAGGCCCAAACCCTCTTAGCTAATCCCTTCCAATCCCTAATCCCCAATCCCCAATCCCCAATCCCTAATCCCTGCACGCGAAGAACGTGAGCGTGCTGTCGCCGGACGCGACGTCGCGCGTGCGGCGCAGCGTGGCCGGTGCGCCGGGCTCGCGCCGCGTGGCGCGCTCCAACACCACGAGTCCTCCCGCGGCCACCCGGCGTGCCGCGGCCTCGAGAGCGGGGCTGACGTTGTCGGTGTCGTACGGCGGATCCAGCAGGATCAGATCGAACGCGTCGGAGGCCGGCGCGGTATCCAGCGCGGCAGCCACATCCGCGCACTGGATAGTATAGCGTCCCTCGATGCCGCAGGCCGCCAGGTTCGCCTCGATCAGCGCGATGGCCCGCCGGTTCTTCTCGACGAACGTCACGTGCGCGGCGCCGCGGCTGAGCGCCTCGATGCCGATCGCGCCTGTCCCCGCGTAGCCGTCGAGCACGCGCGCCCCCTCGATGCGTGGCGCGAGGATATTGAACAGCGTCTCACGCAGCTTATCGGAAGTCGGTCGAAGGCCTTCCCAGGAGGGTGCCTTCAGCCGACGACCCTTGAAGCGACCAGCAATTATCCGCATGAAATCAAACCACGAAGGTCACGAAATTCTCGAAGGACACGAATAACCAAAGCTTTACCCAACTTCAATCAGTCCGAACTGGTCCTGCCATCGGCGCTGCACGAACTCCAGCAGATCGCCCGACAGCCCGCGCCCGTCCACAAGGGTCCGCGCCTCGCGATGCGCATCCTCCATGATGTCGCGGTCGCGCACGAGATCGCCCGTCCGCAGCTTCGGCAGCCCGGACTGCCGGGTGCCGAAGAAATCTCCCGGGCCGCGCAGTTCGAGGTCGCGCTCCGCGATGGCAAATCCATCGCTTGTCGACGACATCGCCTTCAACCGTTCACGCGCATCGTCTGTCCAGGGCGCCTGGTAAAGAAGGATGCAGTGCGACTCCCACTCGCCGCGGCCGACGCGGCCCCGCAGCTGGTGGAGCTGCGACAGTCCGAACCGCTCCGCGTGCTCGACCACCATGACGGAGGCGTTCGCCACGTCGACGCCCACTTCAACCACGGTCGTCGACACGAGGATGTGGATCTGCCCCGCCGCGAAGGCGTGCATCACGCGGTCCTTGGCGTCCTGCTTCATGCGGCCGTGCAGCAGCGCCACGCGGTATGCGGGAAAGACCTCCGCCTGGAGGTGATCGGCCATCTCCGTTGCCGACTTGAGATCGATCTTCTCGGACTCCTCCACCAGCGGATAGATGATGTAGGTCTGGCGGCCGGCGTCGAGCTGCTCGCGAATGAGCTGATAGATCTCGTCGCGGCGCGACTCGGGCTTCACCCACGTGCGCACCGGCTTTCGTCCGGGCGGCATATCAGGGATCTTGGACACGTCCAGCTCGCTGTAGTCGGTCAGCGCAAGCGTTCGGGGGATGGGCGTCGCGGTCATCAAGAGCACGTCGGGCCGCAGCCCTTTCGCGCGGAGCGCGGCGCGCTGGGCTACGCCGAACCGATGCTGCTCGTCGATGACGACCAGCCCGAGCTTGTGGAACGTGATCGCCTCCTGCACCAGCGCATGCGTGCCGACGATCAAGTTCGTCGTCCCGCGCTCGATGTGCGCGTACAGCGTGTGCTTCTTCAGCCCGGGCGTGCTTCCTGTCAGCATGTCCACGCGAAAGCGTGATTGCGACAGCAGGCGCGCGATGTTGCCGTAATGCTGCGCCGCCAGGATCTCGGTCGGCGCCATGAACGCTGCCTGCAGTCCGTTTTCCATCGCCACGATCGCGGCCAGCAGCGCCACGATCGTCTTGCCCGCGCCGACATCTCCCTGCAGCAGGCGATGCATCGGCTTCGGCAATCGCATGTCGTCGACGATCTCCTTCACCGCCTGCCGCTGCCCCGGCGTCAGCTTGAACGGCAGAATCTTCGCGGCAGCCGCACGAATCCGATCGTCCACCTTCGGCACGTACGGCTTGAGCTCAGTGCTCGTCGCATGGCGGCGCCACGCGTGGCCGATCTGAAACAGGAAAAACTCCTCGAAGATCATCCGCCGCTGCGCGCGCGTCCGGAACGCGTTCAGCTCCTCGACGTTCGCCTCGTTGGGCGGGAAATGCGCCTCCTCGAGCGCGGCGCGCCGCGCGGCGAGATGGAGGCGCGTGCGGATCTCCGCCGGCAGCAGATCCGGAATGGCCGATGGAAGCTGATCGAGCGCCCCCCAGACGAGGCGGCGCTGCATGTTGGGCGTGACGGTGCCGGTCTTCTCGTAGAACGGCACGATGCGCGCGGTCCGCACGCCCTCGAGATCGTCCGAGACCAGCTCGTACTCCGGATTCATGAAGTGAAGGCCGGTCGAGTCGAGCTTGACGTCGCCGAAAATCACGACCGCCAGGTGCGGCCTGAGGATGTCGGTGAGGAACGGCTGGTTCATCCACGTGCAGCGGATCGCGCCGCTCGTGTCGCCGACGACGGCGTGAAAGATCTTGAAGCCGCGGCGCCGCGTCACCGCCAGGTGCGCGCTCTTGATGTCGCCGAGCACGGCCGCACGCATCCCCGGACGGAGGGAGGCGATCGGCTGCATGTGGCTGCGATCTTCGTAGCGGAATGGAAGGCGGTAGAGAAGATCTTCGACGGTAACGAGTCCGGCGCGCTTGAGGTCCGCGGCCTTCCGCGGGCCCACACCCTTCAGGAACTGCAGCGGCGTGGTCAGAATGTCACTGGACAATCACGGCTTCACCCGCGCCGACGTCGATCTGACGAATGGATGCGGGCAGCGCGAACGCATCATCGATCTTCAGGCCCTGGGGATTCTCCGGCGTGCGCGAGTAGGAGCTCACCAGCTCCTGGAGAAGGGTCTTCGGCACGGGCACGCTCGAGATGTCGGCGCTCTCGAGATCGAATCGTCCGATCCCGTCTTTCGTCCGAAGCACGCCCGCCACGTTCACCCTCACTTTACCGCCGAGCAGGCTCCACAGATCGAAGCCTCCGCCGCTCGATTTCTTCTTCCCGATCGCGTCGAGATCGACGATCGCCTGTCCCATCACCTTGCCCGCGCCCACCATGGTGATGCGCGGATCCGACACGCCGGCCGGCAGCAGCGGCGTCGCGCCGTAGGCAAACCACGAATTCAACTCGCCTTCGCTGACGGGGGTGCGCCGGGCGCCCTCAGGCTGCGCGGGGGTGCCCTGGCCGAGAATCTGCTCCAT
Source organism: Acidobacteriota bacterium (assembly GCA_023265015.1). Classification (GTDB taxonomy): domain Bacteria; phylum Acidobacteriota; class Vicinamibacteria; order Vicinamibacterales; family UBA2999; genus Gp6-AA40. Next base: position 6,726 of record JAHFUO010000009.1, read on the forward strand.
CTTGCGGGCGAAGGCGTTCGCCTGCTCCTTTGAGATCGACGCGGCCTGAAGGGGCGTGAGCACGAGGATGAGGCCGAAAATCGCCGCCGCTCGTGACGCCCTTCGACTATCGCTCAGGGCGCCCCGAGCAACGCCGAGGGGCGTGAGAAGCCGCATGCTGGTGTCTCCGGGCTGGCACGTCGAGTGTAGCATCCACTCAAAGCTCGTGTTGATTTTCGCCTTCTGTTCGCATTATAGTCTGCCCACGTCAATCAGTCAGGAGAGAAACGATGCTCCCGCTCACCAAACGGCAGCGTGAAATCCTCGATTACCTGAGCGAGTTCATCCAGAGCCACGGCTACGCGCCGAGCCTGGAAGAAATCGGGCGCCGTTTCAATCTCTCTTCGCTGGCGACGGTCCACAAGCATCTCTCCAACCTGCAGGAGAAAGGCTTCATCCGCCGCGCGTGGAACCGCAGCCGATCGGTCGAGCTCGTTCCGACGCGGGTCGGAGGGCGGGCGCTGGAGCTGCCGCTCCTCGGCTTCGTGGCCGCCGGCGCGCCGATCGAAGCGGTGGCCGGCAACGAAACGATCGCCGTGCCCGAAACCCTTGCCGGCAAGCGCGATGCGTACGTGCTTCGCGTCAAGGGCGATTCGATGATCGACGAGCAGATCCGCGACGGCGACTTCGTGATCGTCGAGGA
>JAHFUO010000009.1:7507-29601 GCA_023265015.1 Acidobacteriota bacterium
TAGTATTGGCCTCTATGGCCGATGACACTCCTCAGCGCAAGCAAATCAACTTCACGATCGTTCCCGACGAGCAATCGAGCGAGCCGCGTACCTACGCGAACTTCTGCTCGATCGCCCATACCCCGTTCGACTTCACGCTCACCTTCTGCGAGGTGATGCCGCTCTCCGACAAAGAGCTGCGCGAGGCCGAGAGCGACCACGTCGTCCGCGCGCCCGTTCGCGCGCGTGTGGTCGTCCCGGTCCAGTTCGTCCCCAACCTCGTCGCGGCGCTGCAGGATCACATGCGCGTTTTCTCGGAGTCCTATTCGAACGTGGCCTGGTCTAAAGGACCGGTGCACTAAGCTGAAGCCGCCAAAGACCGTCCGCCGCATCGTGAACACCTTGGCGACCCAGCACCCGAACGCGGACACCGAGCTCGCCTACCGCAATGCGTTCGAGCTGCTCGTCGCGACCGTCCTGTCGGCGCAGTCGACCGACGCGCGCGTGAACATGGTAACCCCGGCGCTGTTCAAGAAGTACCCGGACGCGCGCGCGCTCGCCAAAGCCACGACGGCGAAGCTCGAGCCGCAAATCGTGTCGACCGGATTCTTCCGTCAGAAATCAAAAGCCCTGATTGGCATGGCGCAGCAGCTTGTCGCCGAACATCGCGGAGAGGTACCGGCGGACATGAGCCTGCTCACAACGCTTCCGGGCGTGGGACGCAAGACGGCCAACGTGGTGCTTGGGCACGCGCTCGGCGTTCCCGGCCTGCCCGTCGATCGCCATGTGCTGCGCGTGTCGAACCGGATCGGGATCGCCGAGGACGACGATCCGGTGAAGGTCGAGGAGCAGTTGTGCGCGGCGCTGCCGAAGGAGATGTGGACGCTCGCCTCCGACGTCCAGATCCTGCACGGACGACGCATCTGCCGGCCCAAGCCGCTCTGCGATCAATGCTCAGTGCTCGACGATTGCGACTACTACCGCCTGATCATCGGGCCGGCTAAAGCCGGCCACCACGACCGCAAGGGCAGGAAACCCGTGCGTAGGGGCCGGCTTTAGCCGGTCCGTCACGTGACCCGCGACAAGTTCGAACGCCTCGTCACTGAAGCGATCGCGCTGATCCCGGCGCGTTTCCGCCGCGAGATGAAGAACCTCGCGCTTGTCGTCGAAGACGAGCCGAGCCGCGAGCTGCTCGACGAGATGGAGGTCGAGCCGCCCGATTCGTTGTACGGCCTCTACCAGGGCACACCGCTCCCCGAGCGCACGTGGGGATACGGCAACGTGCTCCCCGATCGCGTCACGCTCTTTCAGAAGCCGATCGAGGAGGACTGCGAAGACGAGGACGAGGTGCGCGCCGTGATCGGCGAGACGCTGATTCACGAGGTTGGTCACTACTTCGGTCTCAGCGAGGAAGAGATCGAGGAGATCGAAGCCCGCTACTGGCGCGGCGACACCCCGGGCCCTGACGAAGCCGACGAATGATCCAGACACGAAGGCGTTTCGGCCAGCACTTCCTCGAAGCCGCGTGGGTCACCAAGATCATCAATTCGCTGGGCGCGACCGCGAATGACACCTTTCTCGAGATCGGCCCGGGTCGGGGGGCGCTGACGCGTCCGCTGGCGGCGCGTGCCGGCCGCGTCATCGCGGTCGAGATCGATCGCGACCTTGCGGGCCTCCTGACGGAGCAGCGCATCACGAACGTCCGGGTCGTCGAAGGCGATTTCCTCGAGGTCGACCTGGCCGCAACCCTCCGCGATGAGCCGCACCCAATCCGTGTCGTCGGCAATCTTCCGTACAACGTGTCGTCGCCGATCCTCTTCGCGTTGTTACGCGCGGCGGACGAGGGCCGCCTGTTCAGCGACGCGACGCTGATGCTGCAGAAGGAGGTCGCCGACCGGCTCGTCGCGACTCCGGGCAGCAAGGACTACGGCGTGCTCGCGATCCAGGTGACGCTCCTCGCCGACGTCGAGCGCCTCCTCACGCTTCCACCCGGCGCCTTCCGGCCGCCGCCAAAGGTGACCTCCGGGGTGGTTCGCCTCCGTTTTCGCCCGCCGCACGTCGATGTCGGGGATCCGCGCATCTTCGAGCGCATCGTCCGCGGCATCTTTCTCCAGCGCCGGAAGACGGTCTCGAACGCGCTGCGCTCTGTGGCCGACTCCCTCGGGCGATCGGCGCCGGAACTCCTTGAGCGGGCCAGGGTTGACGGGACCCTGCGACCCGAGGCGCTGAGCCTCGAGGAGATCGCCCGCCTGTCGCGAGCTGTGCTATAGTTTTTTTCGCAAGTCGTTGACCCTTCCCGGTTTTCAGCCTTCGACGGGCTCAGGCTGACCCTGAGCGCAGTCGAAGGGGTCAGGCGTTCCCAGCGGCCTGAACAGCCCGCAATCGACCTCGCCAGAGGTTGCGTGTGGGACGACAGAGAGCGGCGTGCGGCGCGAGCCTTCCGCCCCTCGATGAACTCGGGGTGCCCTGAGCAAGTCGACGGGCAGGCTCGCCAGGCGAACCCAAAGGGTTCGCCCCGCACGATGAGGTGAACGTTGGGCTCCGAATGAATCAGTCGGCCGTGCCGGACGTGTCTCCGGCGACGCTCGAGGTCGTCCCGCTGGGCGGCGTCGGCGAGTTCGGCATGAACATGATGGCCGTGTCGTGGGAGGACACGACCCTCCTCATCGACGCCGGCGTCATGTTCCCGGACCCCGATCAGCTCGGTGTCGATCTGATCATCCCGGACCTGGCGTACGTCGAGGCGCGCGGCAACAAGGTCAAGGCGCTCGTGCTGACGCACGGGCACGAGGATCACATCGGCGCCGTGCCGCACGTGCTGCCGCTCTTCGACGGCCCGGTGTACGGCACGGCGATGACGCTCGCGCTCGTGCAGCCGAAGCTCGACGAGCACGGCATCGACGCGACGGACCGGCTGAAGACGGTCAAGCCGCGCGACACGGTGACGGTCGGCCCGTTCACGGTCGAGTTCGTCCGCGTGACGCACAGCATGCCCGACTGCGTGGCGCTGGTGATCACGACGCCCGCGGGCGTGATGATTCACACGGGCGATTTCAAGATCGACCAGACGCCGATCGACGGCGAGCACTTCGACCTGCACCGGCTCGCGGAGCTTGGCGCGCAGGGCGTGCTGGCGCTCTTCGCGGACAGCACGAACATCGACCGGCGCGGCTTCACGGGGCCGGAGATCGAGGTGATCGACGCGTTCGAGGAGCTGTTCACGAGCACGGAGGGGAAGCTGGTCGTCGCGCTGTTTTCGTCGAGCATCTACCGCATGCAGGTGCTCGTCGATCTCGCGGCGCAGTTCGATCGCAAGGTCGCCTTCGTCGGTCGCAGCATCGTGCAGAACGCGGAGATCGCGCAGAAGCTCGGATACCTGCGAATCCCCTCGGGCGTGCAGATTCGCGACGCCGACGTGCAGAACTACGCGTCGCAGGACGTGCTCTGCCTGGCGACCGGCTCGCAGGGCGAGCCGCAGGCGGCGCTGTCGCGCATCGCGATCGACGACCACCGCTGGGTGACGCTCGGGCCCGACGACATCGTGGTGCTGTCGGCGCGCGCGATTCCCGGCAACGAGAAGAAGATCGCGCGGGTCATGAGCCACGTGGCGCGGCGGGGGGCGGATGTCGTGACCGAAAACACGAAGCACGTGCACGTGTCGGGTCACGGAAGCGCCGAGGAGCTGAAGCTGGTGCTGTCGCTCGTGCGGCCGCGCTACTTCGTGCCGATCCACGGCGAGTACCGGCAGCTCTCGCAGCACGCCAGGATCGCCAAGCGCGTCATGAGCGGATCCGAGCCGAAGCTGCAGGTGCTGCTCGCCGAGAACGGCGACGTCATCCAGTTCGATCAGCGCGGCGCGCGGATCGCCGGCAAGGCGCCCACCGGCCGCGTGCTGATCGATGTCACGCGCGTCGGCGAGGTCGGCGACGAGGTGCTGCGCGATCGGCGGCACCTGGCCGGCGACGGCGTGGTCGTGGCGGTGGTGGCGATCAACCGGCAGACCGGCGCCCTCGTCGGGGAGCCGGAGCTGGTCGCGCGCGGGTTCGTCGTCGGCGAAGGCGAAGCGGATTCTCTCTTCAAGGATGCGGGCGGCGTCATTGCAGAGTGCATCGACAGCTCGGGCGTGGAAGAGCGCGGAGACCAGGGACTGATGACCGAAAAGCTGCGCGTGGAGCTGCGGCGATTCTTCAAGAAGCGATCGGGACGGCGGCCGCTCGTGCTGCCCGTCCTGATGGAGATCTGACGCGTCCGGCTGAAGCCGGACGCTACCGATGATCAACGGTAGGGCCTCATGTCTATCGATGATCAACGGTAGGGTCCGCCTTCAGGCGGACCTCATGGCGGACCGGAGGGGACGTGGCCGAATCGACCCTATCGCGGCGGATCAGCGAGTTCCTCGGCGTGGCGCTCTTCGCGCTCGCCTTGATCTGGCTGATCTCGCTCGTCACCTACGAGCCGACCGACCCGGTGTGGTTCTTCACCACCGATGCGCTGCACCCGCCGGCGAACTTCGTCGGCCGCGTCGGCGCGTTCCTGTCGGAGCTGTCGCTGCAGCTTCTCGGCTATGCCGCGTACCTGGTTCCCGCTGCGATCGCGTGGGTGGGCTGGTACTACTTCTGGTGCCAGCCGTTCGAGGCGGTCTACACGAAGCTGATTGGCGTCATGCTGCTCTTCGGGTGCAGCGGCGCGTTTCTGAGCCTCGTCTTCGGCAGCACCGACGTCGCGGGAAAGACGTTCGACGCCGGCGGATCACTCGGGGCCTGGCTCGGCGCATGGTTCGCCGAGTATCTCAATCGTACCGGCTCGATCATCGTGATCCTGACGCTGATGGTGCTCTCGGTCATCCTCTCGACGCAGTTTTCGTTCGGCCGAATGTTCGCAAGCGCCAGCCAGGGATCGCGTGATCTCTCGGCGCGCAGCGTCGGCTTTATCCGCGGCTGGATCGACGAGCGGCGCCGGCAGAAGCAGCGCCGCGAGGTGATGGCGAAGCACGCGAAGAAGGCGGCGGCCGCCGCTGCGGCACGGGAGACGAAGGAGCAGGAGGACGCCGTCGCGCCGATGGTCGCGAAGAAGCGCCCGGAAGTCGCGGTCGCTCCCCAGCTGCCGCTCCCCGAGCCCGAGCCTGCACGAACGCCGCGCCGGCAGGGCGCGTTCACGCTCCCGCCGGTCTCCCTCCTCGACCCGGCAAAGGCCGAGCAGAAGATCGACGAGCGCGAGCTGATGGATGCCGCGCGGCAGCTCGAGGAAAAATGTCGCGAGTTTGCCGTCGAAGGACAGGTCGCGCAGATCCATCCTGGCCCTGTCGTCACGACGTTCGAGTTCAAGCCCGAGGCCGGCGTCAAATACAGCAAGATCACCAGCCTTGCGGACGACCTCTCGCTCGCGATGGAGGCCGAGTCCGTGCTGATCGATCGCATCCCGGGCAAGTCCACCGTCGGCATCCAGATCCCGAATCTCAACCGCGAAGCGATCTCGCTCCGCGAGCTCCTCGAGTCCGAGGCGTATCACCGCTCGAGCTCGAAGCTGACGCTCGCCCTGGGAAAGACGATTCATGGCGAGCCGTTCGTGACGGATCTCGCAACCATGCCGCACCTGCTCATCGCCGGATCAACCGGCGCCGGCAAGTCCGTCGGCTTGAACGCGATGCTCACGAGCATCCTCTACCGCGCGACGCCAGACGATGTGCGGATGATCATGATCGATCCGAAGCGCCTCGAGCTGGGGATGTACGAGGAGATCCCTCACCTGCTCACGCCGGTCGTCGTCGATCCCAAGAAGGCGGCGAACGCGCTCCGGTGGGCGGTTCGCGAGATGGAGGAGCGCTACAAGACGCTCGCGGCGGAAGGCGTCCGCAACATCGACCAGTACAACCGGAACATCCGTTTCGTACTCGAGGAGACCGGAGGCAAGGATCCCGACGCTCCCAAGCCGCTTCCCTTCGTCGTCGTCGTGATCGACGAGCTCGCCGACCTGATGATGGTGGCGAGCAACGAGGTCGAAGAATCGATCGCACGGCTCGCGCAGATGGCGCGCGCCGTCGGCATCCACCTCATCCTGGCGACACAGCGGCCATCGGTCGACGTGATCACCGGCCTCATCAAGGCCAACCTCCCGGCGCGCATCTCGTTCCGCGTGTCGTCGAAGGTCGACTCGCGCACGATTCTCGACGCGAACGGCGCCGAGCAGCTCCTCGGCAGGGGTGACATGCTCTTCCTTCCGCCCGCCTCGTCGCGCTGCATCCGCCTGCACGGCCCGTACATCTCGGAGCAGGAGAGCGCGCGCCTCGCCAGCTTCCTGCGCAAGCAGGGCAAGCCGATCTTCGACGAGTCGATTACCGCGGAAGACGACAAGATCGGCCCCGGTGGAATCGAGTTCGAGAAGGACGAGCTGTACGACGAGGCGGCGCACATTGTGGTCAGCAGCGGCCAGGTGTCCATCTCGTACCTGCAGCGCAAGATGCGAATCGGCTTCAGCCGGGCGGCCCGTCTGGTCGACATGATGGAGGCCGAAGGGCTCGTGTCGCAGGGCGCCGGCGGCAAGCCGCGCGAGGTGCTGGTGGACCGTGGCTATTTCGAGGAAGTGGATGCGCAGCTGCGATAATCCTGCGGCTGAAGTCCGGCTTCCGCCTTCGCGCTTCGCGCTTCGGCGGACAAGAAAGCCGGACACGACCCATGCACCGGTAAGGCGGACCGATGCACCGGTAAGGCGGACCGATGCACCGGTAGGGCGGGCCTTTACGGCCCGCCTGATTGGCCTGGCGATCGTGTTTCTTGTCGCCTCGGTGTACGTGTCGGCGCAGACCTCGAACGCAGAGAACCTGTTCAAGGAGGCGCGGTCTCGCGAGGCAGCGCTGCGACACGAGATCGATACCCGGAGGGCGGGATCGCCCGCCACGCCGCTCCTGGAGCGCGCGCGCACGCTGGTCGGCGCCTATGACGACATCGCGCGCCTCTTCCCGCGCAATACCTACGCCGACGACGCGCTATGGGCGGGTGCCCTGCTTTCCGCTGATGCCTTCTGGGAATTCGGGCAGGCCGCCGATCGCACGACCTCGCTCCGGCTGTTTCGCGCGTTGACGACGCGGTACCCGACGAGCGCGCTCGTCAGGCAGGTGGAGGCACAGACGGATCGGCTGACCGCGGCGAAGCCAACCCCCGAGCGCGCGCTCGCCACGACCCTTCCCCCTGCCCCGACGACTCCCACCGCACCATCGGTGCCGCCCGCCGCAGCGCGCGAGCCGAAACAGCCGACGGTCATGCTGACCGCGATTCGACGCGAAGTGCTGCCAGGCGCCCTGCGCGTGACGCTGGAGCTCGAAGGCGAGGCGGTATTCCACGACGAGCAGATCGACGGCCCGCCGCGCGTCTTCATCGATCTCCAGGGCACGCGGCCTGTCGAGACGCTGAAGGATGTGACGCAGGCGTTTCCCGACGACATGGTTCGACAGATCCGCGTCGGCCGCCAGCTCGGGACCCGTACGCGCGTCGTGCTCGACCTGAGCGATGCCGGCGCGCGCACCGTCTACGCGCTCTACAACCCGTACCGCGTCGTCATCGACTTCGCGCGCCCCGCACCGACGACTATCAATGCCATCGCACCGACGACCGCTAGTGCGATCGCACCGACCAGTGCAGCACCTATCGCACCGACGACGGCTGGTGCGGTCGCACCGGCCACCGCAGCGCCACTCGCACCGGCCAGCGCCAGCGTGATCGCACCTGCGAGCGCAGCACCGATCGCACCTCCCGAGAACGCGATCACTCCCCAGCCCAACGCCAAAGGCGGCTTCTCACTCTCGCGGCAGCTGGGGCTCGGCATCTCGCGCATCGTCATCGACCCGGGCCACGGCGGCCACGACCCCGGCGCGATGAACAGCGGCCTCAGCGAAGCGAACCTTGTGCTCGACGTGGCGATGCGGCTCGAGAAGCTCCTGAAGAAGCAGCCGGGGGTGGAGGTGGTGATGACGCGGCGGTCGGATGTCTTCATCCCGCTCGAGGAGCGGACCGCCATGGCGAACCGGGAAGGCGCCGATCTGTTCCTCTCGATCCACGTGAACGCCAGCGAGGACGATCGCGCCCGCGGAATCGAGACCTACTTCCTCAACTTCGCGCCCAACCCCGCGGCCGAAGCGGTGGCCGCGCGCGAGAACGCGGCCTCGGCCCGCACGATGCGGCAGCTGCCCGACATCGTGAAAGCGATCGCGCTGAACAACAAGATCGATGAGTCGCGCGACTTCGCCTCGCTCGTGCAGTCGTCGATGATGGACCGGCTGAAGCGGGCGAACAGGAATGCCAGGGACCTTGGCGTGAAACAGGCGCCCTTCATGGTGCTCGTCGGCGCTACGATGCCGAGCATCCTCGCCGAGATTTCGTTTCTGACCAACCGCCAGGAAGCGACGCTGCTTCGCGGCACCACGTACCGCCAGCAGATTGCCGAAGCACTGTTCAACGGTCTGATGCGCTATCAGAAGTCGCTCAAGGCGGTCTCACGGACCGTCGCATCGCAATAGCGACGCCTCTACCTCATTTCGACAGGCGGAACGGCGTGACGAGCCCGAGCGACCCCAGCGGGATCGATCGCAGTTCTACCGCCTGCTGCCCTCCGATGATCGAAGAACAGTTTCCCGCATCGGTCCTGGCCGATCTGATCTGTCGGTCGGCAACGGGACCCGCCTGATAGAGCAGCACATCATCAACCACCATTCCGTCCCTGACGAGGCTGCCGTTCGTGGCGATATCCGAGGGCACGAACGTGGTGCCGGTGCACCCGTCTTCCTCGAACAAGTACATCACGCAGCTGGACGACGCCGTCGAGCACGACGCAAATCCGTCGGCACTGACCTGGAGTTGCACCCACTCGGCGCCGACCTCGCGAATCACGAAGTTTGTCGTGGCGAGCCGGCCAACTTCGTTGCCGCCCGCGTCAACGACCTTCAGCCCACCTGAACCCGCCGGTCCGGCCGGGCCTGTGTCGCCCTTCACACCCGGCATCCCATTCACACCCGGCATCCCATTCACACCCGGCATCCCATTCGCACCCGGCATCCCATTCGCACCCGGCATCCCATTCGCCCCTGCAGGACCAACTGGTCCCGCATCACCGACTGGCCCTGCGGCACCCGCTGGCCCGGCGGGACCGACTGGTCCAGCGGGACCAGCGAGTCCTGCGAGACCGGCCGCTCCGGGCGGGCCCTGGTCACCCTTCGGCCCCGGCGTACCGCCGGCACGAGCGACGGACACGCCGCCGGTTCCTACGGCGATCACGAACGTGTCCCTGCCTTTTGATCCGTTTGATCCGTCCCGATCACGATCCTTTGATCTGCCGCGATCACGATCGATCGTCAGCCGGTACGTACCCGGCTGCGTTCGCACGCTCGCGGGCAACTCCACCACGAGCACTCGCTGGGAGCCGGATAACACCGGGACCTCGATGTCGTTGATTGTCACCGTCGGCCCCGATCCGAGGTTCTCGCCGCTGACGAGCAGCAGCCCGCCTACTGGATCGATGACTGCGCTGTTGATCACAAGTTGTCGCAACTCTGCGGACACTGTGCGCGTGGCGCACACAAGGCAGAGGAGCAAGGCTGCGAGCGTTCGCATGGACAACCTCCCGACCAGGGTTGTGCGCAAAAGCTGATCCGCGTGGGAAGTGGACCGCCAGTACCGGCGGCAGCGCAACACTTAACAGTGATCCCCGGCGCAGGCCCCGCGCTCCGTGCCTGCGCAGGCCGCCCCCTCGAAATGAAAGTCAGGAGACGAAACTGGGATCGAACGTGCGGTGTGCGCGAGACTGTGCGCGATAGACGAGAATTGCCATTCAACCAACTTCTTCGTGTTCTTCGCGCCTTCGTGGTTTAAAAACGGAGTCAGGTACGGAGTCTTGCATGGCCCGGATCGGTCGGTCCCGCCGCGGCGTCGCGCGAGCGCTTGATCAGGACGACCACAACGCCGACGAGCAGGCCCGTGATTGCCGCCGCGATCATGACGGCGCCAACCAGCCCCACCGCGCCGAGCACCACGTCGCCCATCGTGATCTCCTGTGTGATGGGAGGCTGGTGAACGGTCTCGATGATGATTGGGCCCGGCTGCTGGAAGAGTAGAGCGATTAGCACTACGTCAGATTAATCCATGACTCGGCATCGAGCGCAAGCTCGGCCAGCGTGCGCACGGCCACGCCCGTCGCGCCTTTCGGCTGGTACGGCTTCGCCTCTTCCGCCCACGCGGTGCCGGCGATGTCGATGTGGACCCACGGCAGATTGCCCGTGAATTCCTTGACGAAGAGCGCGCCCGTAATCGCGCCGCCGGCGTGGCCACCGGTGTTCGTGAAATCGGCGATCTCGCTCTTGAGCAGGTCCTTGTAGTCGTCGAACACCGGCATCGGCCACACGCGATCGCCGGCGCGCTCGCTCGCGTGGCGGACCTGCTCCACCCACCACGCCGGCGTCCCAAACAGCCCGCTCGTGGTCTTGCCGAGCGCGACGACGCAGGCGCCCGTGAGGGTCGCGACGTCGACGAGATGCGTCGCCCCGAGCTTGCGCGCGTACCACAAGCCGTCGCCGAGGATCAGGCGCCCCTCGGCGTCGGTGTTCAGCACCTCGACGGTCTTCCCCTCGGCGCTCTTCAGGATGTCGCCCGGCTTGATCGCGCGGCCGCCCGGCATGTTCTCGGTCGCAGGAATGACGCCGATGCACCGGACCGGCGCGTTGAGTCGCGACATGGCGGCCATCGCGCACAGCACGGCGGCGCCGCCGGACATGTCGTCCTTCATCTTGTCCATGTTGTCCGCCGACTTGATCGAGATCCCGCCGGTGTCGAACGTAATCCCCTTACCAACCAGCCCGAGCACGACGCCCTTTGCCGCCTTCTTCGGCTCGTGATGCAGCACGACGACGCGCGGCGGCTGCCCGCTGCCGCGCGCGACGCCGAGGAGCAGTCCCATCTCGAGCGCAGCGATCTGCTGCTCGTCGAGAACCTCCACGCGTAGACCCGCGGCGATCGCGATATCTTTCGCGCGGTCGGAGAACTCGCGAGGCGTCAGGATGTTGCTGGGCTCGTTCGACAGCGCCCGCGCGACGTTCGTGTACTCGCCGAGGACGCGCCCGCGCTCCAGCGCCTGCGCCGGGTCAGGTGATCCGTTCGGCAGCCGCAACTCGACGTGCTCCAGCCACACCGGACGCGGCTCCGCCGTCTTGTAGGACATCCCTTCAAAGTTCGCCAGGATCGCGCCTTCAACCAGCGCCTGCACGGCGCGGTCACTCTTCACACCGTCAACCGGGCGCAAGGCGATGGCCACGCTGGTCATCCGGCGCTGGCGCGCCGCGAGGCCGCCGATCGTCCCGATACGCCGAAGGCGCTCGGCCGTGAGGTCTTTTCGTCCGCCCGCGCCGACGAGGAGCGCGCGGGGCGCCTTCCACGTGCCCGGCGAAACGGAGGTGAGGAACTGCTCGAACGCTTTCCCCGTGAACTCACCTCGGCTCCGCGCGCGGGTGTACTCCCCCCCAGAGGCGGTGTCGAGCTCGCTCTCGCCGGCGAGGTCGTCGTCTTCGAATACCGGGATGATGAGCAGGTCGGCGTCGAGGTCGCGGGTCGCCTTGGCCGTCACGGTTACGGCAGGGGTCTTGTGGACCGTATGCATCGAGTCGAATTCTCCGTCGCTGGTTCCGGTCCTTGTAGGACCGACGGGGGTGGCTTAGAATCGAAGGCGCTAGCCTACGGGGACCTATCATGAACTATCAACGCCGCGCGCTTTGCACGTTCACTGCGGTCGTCGCTGCGCTGATCGGCTCGGTGCAGCTGTCCGGCGCGCAGCGTGATGCCGCTGACAAGAAGCCAAGCTTATCACTCAAGGCCACGCCGCCTGCCGGCTTCGCCCCCTTGCGCGTGCACCTTTCAGTCGACGTCAAGGGCGGCACGAACGACTCCGCGGAGTTCTACTGCCCCACACGCCACTGGGACTGGGACGATGGGACGATCTCGGAGAATTCCGAGGACTGCAATCCTTACGAGGCGGGCAAGAGCGAAATCGGCCGGCGGTACAGCGCCGATCACACCTTCCGCCTCTCCGGCGAATACCGGCTGACCTTCCGCCTGAAGCAGAAGGACAAGGTGATCTCCTCCGCCACCACGACGATCACCGTCCGGGCCGGCGCGCAGGAAGGCTACTAGCGGGTAGCGGTAAGATAGCCGCATCTTGCCAACCGACAGTCAGGCATCCGTCGATCAGGTGATGACGGAACTGCAGGGGCGCGTACGCGAGCGCGTGCGCGCGGAGCTGCTGCGGCACGGCGCGTCCGGCGCGCTCGAGGATCCCGCCCTCTTTGCCGAGATCGACACGATGCTGCGGGCGGCGATCGACCGCAGCCAGCCGGCGGCGCTGCTGCTGCCCGAGCTGCTCGGCGATCCGTCGACCTGGCGTCTCGACACGGCCATCAAGTACCAGTCGCATCGCGGCGCAGCCGGCACGCCGATCGTCTTCGTCAAGCGCCGCCTGCTGATGCCCGTGCTGCGCTGGTTCTACGAATTCAGCCGGGACAACTTCGAGCGGCAGCGCCGCGTGAACCAGGTACTGTTTGCCTGCGTGCAGGAGCTGGCCATCGAAACCACGCGGCTGCGCCACGAGCTGCGTCGCCTCTCGCAGAACCCTTCGACGCGCTCAGGGCGCCCCGAGTCGATCGAGGGGCGGTGAAGCTCGCGTTCGTCGTCCAGCGCTACGGCGCCGGCATTGCGGGCGGATCCGAAACGCATTGCCGCGAGCTGGCCGAACGGCTCGGCTTCCGCCACGACATCACCGTGCTCACGACGTGCGCCCGCGACTACGTGACGTGGGGGAACGCGTACCCGGCCGGGTCGACGGTCGAGAACGGCGTGCGCGTCGAGCGTGTCCCCGTCGCGCGGCCGCGCAACCTGAAGGCGTTCGCCGATCTCAGCGACGAGGTCTTCGACGATCTCGGATCGTCGCCGGAGCAGGAGGAGGCGTGGTTCCGCGCGAACGGCCCCGACGCGCCCGCCCTGCTCGACCACCTCCGCGCGCATGGCGCCGAGTACGACCTCGTGTTGTTCTGGGCCTACCGCTACGCGCCCACGTACTTCGGGCTGCCGCTCGTGGCCGATCGCGCCATCCTCGTGCCGACTGCCGAGGAAGACCCGGCGATCGATCTCGATGTGCTCCAGGAGTTCTTCGCGCGGCCGGCGGGATACCTCTTTCTGACGCCGGAAGAAGAGACGCTCGTCTCGACGCGGGCGGGACGCCGGCTGCAGCCGGCGCGAACCATCGGCATCGGCCTCGAGCCCGAGCGCGATCCGCGCGCCGATCGAACCGCGCTCGACCGCCTCGGCATCCCGTCCGACTATGTCCTCTATCTGGGTCGCGTCGACCGCAACAAGGGCTGCGCGACGCTGCTGGAGTACTTCGAGGAGTACGCCGATTCCGGCGGGCAGACGACGCTGGTGCTTGCCGGCCCCTCGACGTTGATGGTTCCGCAGCATCCGCGCATCCGGACGCTTGGCTACGTTGAGGATGATCTCCGGCACACGCTGCTCGCCCATACGCGCGCGCTGATCGTCCCCTCGCCCTACGAAAGCCTCAGCATCGTCCTGCTGGAGGCGTGGAATCACGGCGTGCCCGCCCTCGTGAATGCGCGCTGTCGCGTGCTCGAAGGACAGGTGCGGCGCGCCAACGGCGGGCTGCATTACCGCTCGTCGAGAGAATTCCAGGAGGCGCTGTCGTGGCTGCTGTCGCACGAAGAAGGGCGGCGGCAGATCGGAGAGCAGGGGCTCGCGTACGTCGAGCACGAGTATCGTTGGCCGACGGTGCTCGAGAGGGTTGAGGATCTGATGAGCGAGGTCAGTCGACGACGATCAGCTCGACCTGCCTGAGCGTCTCGTCCTCGAGCGCGTACGCGCGAACCTCCATTCCGCCGCTCGCAGCCGTCGCGCCGGCAATCACGAAGACAAAGTCACGAAATGCCTGCGCCGTGTCAGTGTCTGACGGCTCAGGGCCGCTGCGTGGATGCGAGTGGTAGGCGCCGACCACCGCAAACGTCTCGGCCCGGGCCTCGTTGATGCGCCGGCAGCGGTGAATCTGCGCGAAGTAGTCGACGGGAGGGATTTCGTAGCGCCGCGCCGGATCCGAGGCTGCGTTGCTGGCGGGAACGGCCTCGAGTACGTAGGGGCCGGCTTTAGCCGGCCCTTCGCCGGTCCTTCCGACCAGCAGGCCGCAGCACTCGTTCGGATGGTCGCGCCGTGCGTGCGCCACGATCGCGGTCAGCGCCTCGCGATCGATATGGACTTCACCCAACCTCGATGACCATGGCGATCCCCATGCCGCCGCCGATGCAGAGCGAGGCCACGCCCGTGCCGCCGCCGCGCGCGCGCAGCGCGTAGATCAGCGTCGTCAACACGCGCGCGCCGCTCGCACCGATCGGATGGCCAAGGGCGATCGCGCCTCCGCGCGTGTTGACCTTGTCCGCGCTCAATCCGAGCTCGCGCACGACGGCCAGCGATTGGACGGCAAACGCCTCGTTCAGCTCGAAGAGATCGATCTGGTCCGTCTCGAGCATGGCTCGCTCGAGCGCCTTCTTCACCGCCGGCACCGGCCCCATCCCCATGATCGCCGGGTCGACGCCGGCCGTGGCGAACGACAGGATCTTCGCGAGCGGCTTCCGACCGAGCGTCCGCGCCCGCTCCGCGCTGGCCACGACGACCGCGGCCGCGCCGTCGTTGATGCCCGACGCGTTGCCCGCCGTCACCGATCCGTCCTTCTTGAACGCCGGCTTCAACGCCTCCAGTTTCTCCGCCGTCGTTCCCGCGCGCGGATACTCGTCCGTGTCGAACGTGAGGGGATCGCCCTTCTTCTGCGGGATTTCGACGGCAACGATCTCGTCGCGGAACAAGCCGCTGTTGATCGCCACGCCCGCGCGACGCTGGCTCTCGGCGGCAAACGCATCCTGATCTTCACGACTCACGCCGAACCGGCTCGCGATGTTCTCGGCGGTGATGCCCATGTGGCACCCGCGCATCGCGCAGGTGAGCCCTTCCGCCAGCAGCGAGTCGTACGCCTCGCCGTGTCCCATGCGGTAACCCCACCGCGCGCCCTTGAGGATGTACGGCGCATTCGTCATCGACTCGGTGCCGCCGGCCACGATCAACGCGGTATACCCGACGCGCGTCGCTTCGACCGCGTGAACGACTGCCTGGAGCCCCGAGCCGCACACGCGGTTGACCGTCTCGGCGGGCACGTCCTGCGGCACGCCGGCCTTGATGGCCGCCTGGCGCGCCACGTTCATGCCGGCGCCCGCCTGGAGCACGCATCCCATGATGACGTCGCCGAGGTCGGCCGCCTTCACACCGGCCCGACGAATGGCTTCACGAATGACGATGGCGCCGAGATCGACGGAGGAGAAATCCTTGAGCGAGCCGCCGAAGGAACCGATTGGCGTGCGGCACGCGCTGAGAATGACTGCGGGTTCGTGGTCGGACATATTCAAATCGATGGCGGGCCATAAAGGCCCGCCCTACGCAAGAACTCTGGACCCGTAGGGCGCGCAAGGAATCTGGACCCGTAGGGCGCGGCTTCACGCCGCGCCGGGACAATCAGAATCGACGGGGCTCGCCCTCGAGATACAGGGTCGCGCCCGTGGCCTTGCACACGGCATCGACCGTCGTGTCCGTGGCAATCTCGCGCAGCACCAGCCCTCTTGGCGTGACGTCGATCACCGCGAGCTCGGTCACGATCATGTGGACGACCTTCGTCCCGGTGAGCGGCAGCGCGCACGTCTCCAGGATCTTGTGCCCGCCGTCTTTCGTCGTGTGCTCCATCGCGACGATGACGCGCCTGGCGCCCGCGACCAGGTCCATCGCGCCGCCCATCCCCTTCATCATCTTGCCGGGGACAGTCCAGTTCGCGAGGTTCCCTTCCTGGTCCACTTCGAGCGCGCCGAGGACCGTCATGTCGATGTGTCCTCCGCGCACCATCGCAAAGGAATCCGCGCTGCTGAAGTACGACGTGCCAGCCAGCTCGGTCACGATCTCCTTGCCCGCGTTGATCAGATCGGGATCGATTTCCGATTCCAGCGGGTACGGGCCGACCCCGAGCATCCCGTTCTCGGAATGCAGCGTGATATCGATGCCCGGTGAGACGTGATTGGCGACCATCGTCGGCATGCCGATGCCGAGGTTGACATAGTCGCCATCGTGCAACTCGCGCGCGATGCGCGTCACGATCCGTTCCCGTTTATCCATATCGCTGGACTGCCTGGAGCTGGCGGACGGTGCGCCGCTCGATGCGCTTCTCGTAACCGGCGCCCTGGAGGATGTGCGCCACGTAGATCCCCGGCGTGACCACCGTGTCGGGATCGATCTCGCCCGGCTCGACGAGCTGTTCGACCTCGGCAAGCGTGACCTTTGCCGCGGTGGCCATGACCGGATTGAAGTTGCGCGAGGTCTTCCGGTAGACGAGGTTCCCGGCGCGATCGCCCCTGAAGGCCTTCACCAGCGCGAAATCGGCATGGAGCGGCGCCTCGAGGACGTAGTTGCGTCCGTCGATGACGCGCGTCTCCTTGCCTTCGGCGATGACGGTGCCGTACCCCGTCGGCGTGAGGAAACCGCCGAGCCCGGCGCCGGCCGCGCGGATGCGCTCCGCCAGCGTGCCCTGCGGGACCAGCGTGTATTTGATCTCGCCCGCGATCGCCTGCCGCTCGAATTCCTTGTTCTCGCCGACATAGCTCGCGATCATGTGACTGACCTGCCGGTTCTTGATCAGCAGCCCGACGCCGAAATCATCGACGCCCGGATTGTTGCTGATGATCGTGAGGTTGCGCGTGCCACGCGTGAGCAGCGCCGCGATCAGGTTCTCGGGCAGCCCGCAGAGGCCGAAGCCGCCGCACATGATCGTCGCGCCGTCCGGAATCAGCGCGACCGCATCGGCAGCGCTCTTCAATACCTTGTTCATGGAAACTGATTATGGATCAACGCACATTCCCAACGTCCAACTCCCAACTCCCAAGATGTTGGGCGCCGGGCTTCTTGGGAATTGGAAGTTGGCGGTTGGGAGTTCAGTCACGCTCTTTGATCAGCTCCGACCGCCACTTCGTGGCCGCGGTGAACACCGCCTCGATCGTCTCGCCGCGGGTCAGGTCGCCTCTGAGCTGCGTGAGACGCTCGATCAGCGAATCGAGGGCGTCGCCGATCGCATCTGCGTTCGTGAGGCAGATGTCCCGCCAGACGTCCGCGGGGCTTGACGCGAGCCGCGTTGAGTCGACCAGACCACGTCCGGCCATCCGCAGTCCCTCGCTGTGCGCCGCGCTGCCGACCGTGTCCATCAGCGCGCTCGCGGTCAACTGAGGCAGATGACTGACGAATGCCATCAAGCGATCGTGCTCCTCGGCGCCAAGCGTCGATGGACGCGCGCCGAGGCCGCCAACAAAGCGCGAGAGCCGCTCGACCGCATCGGCCGATCCGTCGCTATCCGGCGTGAAGATCCACGGGCGGCCCGCAAACAGATCCGGCCGCGCGAACGCGAATCCGCCGCGCTCCGCGCCACCGAGCGGATGACCGCCGACAAAGGTGGTCGGCGGCGTCAGCGCCCGGGCCGCGCTGACGATCTCGCGCTTCGTGCCGCCGACGTCGGTGACGACGCCCTGGCGATCTTTCCGCTGCGCGATCTCCTTCAGGAGGTCGATGTTCTGGCGGACGGGCGCCGCCAGGATGATGAGAGCCGCCTCGGGCAGCGCCGCCACGCTGTCAACCGCACGATCGATCGCGCCGCTCCCCAGCGCATGCGCCAGCACCGCTTCGCTGTCGACGCCGATGACGCGCGACGAGGGCCACTGCTCGCGCACGCCAAGCGCGATCGATCCGCCGATCAGCCCCAGGCCGACGATGGCGATGCTGCTGAACGGAGGATCGGTTACCGTGCCCATCCGCGGCGAGAGACCGGCTCCAGGCAGATACTGCGGCCGATCGCCGGCGCGATGATGCGCAGCTCCGCCATCAGGCGCTCGAACTGCGCCGGGAACATCGACTGGGCGCCGTCGCTGAGCGCGCGATCCGGATCGTTGTGCACCTCGATGATGAGCCCGTCGGCGCCCGCGGCCACCGCGGCACGCGCCAGCTGCGCCACCATGTCGCGGCGACCCGCCCCATGGCTCGGGTCAGCCACGATCGGCAGGTGACTGAGCTTCTTCACCACCGGAATCGCGGAGATGTCGAACGTGTTGCGCGTCGCGGTCTCGAACGTGCGGATGCCGCGCTCGCAGAGGATGACGTCGTTGTTGCCGCCGGCCAGGATGTATTCCGCCGAGAGCAGCCACTCTTCGATCGTCGCCGAGATGCCGCGCTTGAGAAGAACCGGCTTGGTGGCGTGTCCGAGCTCGCGCAGCAGCGTGTAGTTCTGCATGTTGCGCGCGCCAACCTGGAAGATGTCGCAGTATTTCGCGATCAGCTCGATCTGGCTGATGTCCATCACTTCCGAGACCAGCTTCAGGGTGTGCGCGTCAGCGGCGCTGCGCAGCATCTTCAGGCCTTCTTCGCCGAGTCCCTGGAAGCTGTAGGGCGAGCTGCGCGGCTTGAACGCGCCGCCGCGGAGAATCTTCGCGCCCGCGCGCTTCACCGCGGCAGCGCTCGCGTGCACCTGCTCCTCCGTCTCCGCGGAGCACGGGCCGGCCATGACGATCACCTCGTCGCCACCCACCCGCACATCGTCAGTGCTGACGACGGTATTTTCCGGCTTGAAGGTGCGGCTGGCGCGCTTGTACGGCTCCGTGATGCGCAGAACCTCGTGCACGCCGTCGAGAATCCCGATCAGCTCGGGGTCGATCTTGTGCGCGCCGACGACGCCCAGCACGGTGCGGCTGACGCCGGATGAACGATGGACGTCCATCCCCAGCTCGATCAGACGGGAAATTACTGCGTCAATCTGCGCCTCGGTGGCGCGCTCATTCATTACGACGACCATGTCATTACTCTCCGATTGAAGGCCCGAAGTCTTCATTGGCGGCACCTGACTCACGTTCGGCGCGACGCGCTTCGTCGATGATCCGCTCGAAGATCCTGACCACCGCTTCCGAGGTCAGCGGCCCCACCAGGTCCAGCGCCGACTGTTTAACCTTGGCGAGCACCTTGGCCTCGCGATCCGGCTGATACACCGGCATGCCCAGCTCGTGCTTCAACTTGCCGATCTCGACCGCGCACGCGACCCGCACGTTCAGCAGCCGCACGAGCTGGTTGTCGATGACGTCGATGCGTTCACGCAACTCGTCGATGCTCAGGACTTCAGCCAACGGACATACTCCTCTACCCGTGTGTGGAGATCGTGAGACGCGCCGCCGCGCGCGATCACGTCGACGAGCGCGCTGCCGACGACAGCGGCGTCGGCCCACTGCCCGACTTCGCGCACGTGCTCGGGCTTCGAGATCCCGAAGCCGAGCGCAACCGGCAGGTCGCTCACCCGGCGGATGCGCTGCACCATTTCCTTCGCGCCGTCGGCCAGGACCTCGCGCGCGCCGGTGACACCGAGACGCGAGATCGCATACAGAAAGCCGCTTCCAAGCGCCGCGGCCCTGCGCAACCGGTCGTCGGTCGTCGTAGGACTGAGAAGGAGAATTGTATCAATCCCCCGCGCGACGAGCATGTCCCTGACGTCGGCCGCCTCCTCGATAGGCAGATCCAGGATCAGCACGCCGTCGATGCCGGCCTCCCTCGCGCGGTCGGCAAAGCGCTCGGCGCCGAGCCGGAGAATCGGGTTGGCGTAGCTGAAGATCACGATGGGCGCGCGGATGTCGGCGCGAATGGACCTCACGAGATCAAGGACGCCCGACAGCGTCGTGCCTGACGCCAGCGCCCGCTCCGTGGCGCGCTGAATCACGGGACCATCCGCCAGCGGATCAGAAAACGGCACGCCGACCTCGAGGACATCGGCGCCGGCACGATCGATCGCGCGAAGCACGCCCGCCGTCCGGTCGAGATCCGGATCGCCCGCGGTCACGTACGTGACGAGACCGGGCGTCTTCTGCTCACGCAAGCGTGCGAAGGTGTCGCGGAGATGACTCATCGTCCATCTGCCGGGTCCGAAAGGACCCGGCCTCCGCTGTCGATCACTGTCTGGACATCCTTGTCTCCACGCCCTGACAGGTTCACGACCACAATCGATCCTGGCTTCAGCGTCGGGACGAGCTGCATCGTGTACGCAATCGCATGCGACGACTCGAGCGCCGGAAGGATGCCCTCGAGTCGCGCCAGCGCCGTGAAGCCCTCGAGCGCTTCAGCGTCTGAGATGTGTGCGTACTCCGTGCGTCCCAGGTCCCGAAGCCAGGCGTGCTCGGGCCCGACCGCCGCGTAATCGAGCCCCGCCGAAATCGAATGCGTCAGCTCAATGTTCCCGGCATCGTCCTGGAGGATGAAGGTCCGCGTCCCCTGCAAGACGCCGGTGCTGCCGCCCGCGAAGCGCGCGGCGTGGCATCCGGGCGCGATCTTCTCTCCGCCTGCTTCGACGCCAATCAACCGCACGTCCGCGTCCTCGAGAAAGCCGTCGAAGATCCCTATCGCGTTGCTGCCGCCACCAACGCACGCGACGACGACGTCGGGAAGACGACCGGCCTGATCGAGGATCTGGGCACGCGCCTCGCGGCCGATGACCGACTGGAACTCCCGGACCATCAGTGGATACGGATGCGGGCCGAGCGCGGAGCCGAGCAGGTAATAGGTGTCGGTCACGTTCGCGACCCAGTCGCGCATCGCTTCGTTGATCGCGTCCTTGAGCGTGCGGCTGCCGGCATCAACCGCCTGCACGGTGGCGCCAAGGAGCTGCATGCGCACGACGTTGAGCGCCTGGCGGCGCATGTCCTCGGTGCCCATGTAGACGCGGCACTCGAGGCCGAGCAGCGCGCAGGCGGTCGC
Source organism: Acidobacteriota bacterium (assembly GCA_023265015.1). Taxonomy (GTDB): domain Bacteria; phylum Acidobacteriota; class Vicinamibacteria; order Vicinamibacterales; family UBA2999; genus Gp6-AA40. Next base: position 28,378 of record JAHFUO010000009.1, read on the forward strand.
CGTCGCGACACCGTGCTGCCCCGCTCCTGTTTCCGCCACGATGCGGCGCTTTCCCATGCGCTTGGCGAGCAGCGCCTGCCCCAGCGCGTTGTTGATCTTGTGCGCGCCGGTGTGCGTAAGGTCTTCGCGCTTGAGGAACACTCGCACATCCGACGGCGTGGGGCGGGTCCGTTCGGGCCCGGCAACAACGGACCCGCCGACCAAATTCCGCGCCTCGTACAGCGGCGTCGGGCGCCCGACGTAATGCTTCAGCATCTGATCCAACTCGTCGCGGAATGCCTTGTCGGCCCGCGCGGCGAAGTAGCCGGCCGTCAGCTCCTCAATCGGCGCGACGAGTGTTTCGGGCACGAACCGTCCGCCGTACGCGCCGAAGTACCCGCGCGCGTCCGGATCGCGCCGCCCGAACGCCGGCTGGTCGCTCCCGGCGGATGTCACTGCGTCCTTGGACCCTGTTGCCTTCATTTCCCCCTGCTCCCCGCCCCCTTCCCTCTTCCCCCTGCCCCCTTCCCCCTGTCCCCTTCCCCCTGCTGAATTGCGAAGGCGCTTCGCGCATTTGCGATGAAGCGCGTCACCTTGGCGAAATCCTTCACGCCGGGCGCCGATTCCACGCCGGACGCCACGTCGACGCCATACGGCCGCACGGCGCGAATCGCGCTCGACACGTTCTCGGGCGTCAGTCCGCCGGCGAGGACAATGCGCCGGCGGCGCGCGACGGCGGCGGCGCGGGTCCAGTCAATCGGGACGCCGGTGCCGCCGCGGCGTACCGGGTCGATCGTGTCGAGCAGCAGTGCGGTCTGCTCGGACCACGCGTCGCACGCCTCGTCGACCTCGTCGACGCTGACGGCTCGAATCAAGGGCCACTCGAGAGCGTCCGCGTACGCCGGCGGCTCGTCACCGTGGAGCTGCACGGCATTGATGCCGGTCCTGGCCACCACAGCACGGATGCCCTCAACGGGCTCGTTCACGAAGACGCCGACCGTCGTCACGCTCGATGGCAGCTCGGCGATGATCTCCGCGGCGCGCTCCACGCTGACCCCCCGGGGACTGCGCGGCCAGAACACGAAGCCGACGGCGGTCGCGCCCTGCTGAACGGCGTGCAGCGCGTCGGTGAGCCGCGTGATGCCGCAGACCTTGATGAACATCAAATCCTCTGGCGCCCCGTAAAAGGGGCGCCCTACCCTGGCCGCGTGCTGACGCCCCGTAAAGGGGCGCCCTACCTTGTCC
>JAHFUO010000009.1:29701-61149 GCA_023265015.1 Acidobacteriota bacterium
GGGGCGCCCTACCTTGTCCATTTGCGTGTCCGAACTCGTCACCGTAGGCCGGGCCTTTACGGCCCGGCAACCGCCGCCGCGACGAGATTTCGAATCGCGCTCGCGGGATCCGGATCGGTCATGAACCGCTCGCCGATGAGGAACGCGCGATACCCGGCCGCCGCGAGGCGATCCAGATCCGTCCGCGATTGCAGCCCGCTCTCACTCACGGCGACGACATCGCGCGGCATCTGCGCCGCAAGCCTGTACGACGCCTCGACATCCACCGTCAGCGTGTGCAGGTTCCTGTTGTTCACCCCGATGACACGCGCACCGCTGTCGATCGCCCGCGCGAGCTCCGTCTCGTCATACACCTCGACGAGCGTCGCCAGGCCGAGCTGCCACGCCCTGGCCTGCAGCGCCACCAGATCCGCCTGCTCGAGCGTCGCAACGATGAGCAACACCGCGTCGGCCCCCGCCGCCCGCGCCTCGAACACCTGGTACTCGTCGACGATGAAGTCCTTGCGAAGAAGCGGCAGCGCGACACGCGCGCGTACTGCGGTGAGGTGATCGAGCGAGCCATCGAAGAAGGTCGGCTCCGTCAGCACCGAGATCGCCGCCGCGCCGCCACGCTCGTATTGCTCCGCGATGCGGACCGGGTCGTACTCCGCGGCAAGCACGCCTCTCGACGGCGACCGCCGCTTGCACTCCGCGATCACGTTGACGCGATCCCGAGCGCCGAGTGCCGTCTCGAACCGCCACCCGCCCGGCGACGCGGACGCGCCGCGGAGCTCGAGCGTGCCGAGCGGCTCTCGTTCGCGGCGCACTTCGGTAATCCGGCGCGTGGCCGCCACGATCGCGAGCAGCAGATCAGGCGCGCTGCTCATACCACTGCCTCCGCATGGGAGCGTTCCGCCATCTTTTCGAGCCGCTCGCGCGCCGCGCCTGAATCGATCGCAGCGGCCGCGATGGCGATCCCCTCTTTGATCGTGTCAACCCGGCCGGCGACGAAAAGCGCCGCGCCGGCGTTGAGCAACACGACATCGCGCCGCGGGCTGCGCGTGCCCTCGAGCACGTCGCCGACAATCGCCGCGTTCTCAGGGGCATCGCCGCCCTTCAACTCCGCCGGGCCGGCCTTGGCGAGGCCGAAGTCGGCCGGATGCACGTAGAACGTGTTCACCGCGCCGCCACGGCACTCGGAGACCTTCGTATGCCCGGTCGTCGAGATCTCGTCGATGCCGTCCGCGCCGTGGACGACCCACGCCCGCGTCGAGCCGAGCATCAGGAGCGCCCGCGCGAGCAGCTCGGTGAGCTCCGGGCGCGGCACGCCGACGAGCTGCCGTGTCGCGCCGGCGGGATTGGTCAGCGGTCCGAGGAGGTTGAACGCCGTGCGGATGCCCAGCTCGCGGCGCGTCTGCGCGGCATGCTTCATCGACGGATGAAACGTCGGCGCGAAGAAGAACGCGATACCGGTGTCGCGCAGCGTCCGCTCGACGATCGCCGGCGACGCAGCAACGTTGACGCCAAGCGCCTCGAAGACGTCCGCTGATCCGCAGCGGCTCGAGACCGATCGATTGCCGTGCTTCGCCACCTTGACGCCGCAGGCGGCCACCACGATCGCCGCGGCGGACGAAATGTTGAACGTGCCGGATCTGTCCCCGCCGGTCCCGCACGTATCAAACACGTCGCCGGCCGGCTCGCTCAGCTGCACCGCGTGCTCGCGCATCGTCCGCGCGAAGCCGACGATCTCCGACGGGCGCTCGCCCTTCATGACCAGCGCGGACAGCAACGCCGCCAGCGACGCCGGCGTCGCGCGGCCTTCCATCACCTCGCGCATCGCACCAGCCGCTTCATCGGCGGTGAGATCCTCGTGGCGCACGACCTTTTCAAGGAGCTCGGTGAACATCACAGTTCAAGGAAATTCCTGAGGAGCCGCCGGCCTTCGTCGGTCAGCACCGACTCGGGATGAAACTGTACGCCGTGCACCGGGTACGTCCGGTGACGGACGGCCATGATCGTGCCGTCTTCCTTCGTGCGCGCCGCCACCTCGAGCTCCGGCGGCACGCGGTCGCTCTCAATCACCAACGAGTGATACCGGCCGGCCTGGAACGGCGCGGTGATACCGGTGAAGACGCCCTTGCCGTCGTGCACGATCGTCGAGGTCTTGCCGTGCATCGGCGTCTGCGCGCGGCAGACGGTGCCGCCGTACACGACGCCGATCGCCTGGTGGCCCAGGCACACGCCCAGCACCGGCGTCGTCGGACCAAACCGGCGGATGACGTCCACCGAGACGCCGGCATCTTCGGGGCGCCCCGGTCCGGGCGAGATGACAATCCGCTCGGGCGCGATCGCGCTGATCTCGTCGAGCGTCACCTCGTCGTTGCGGCGCACGCGGATGACCGCCCCCAGCTCGCCGAGATACTGGACGAGGTTGTAGGTGAACGAGTCGTAGTTATCGATGACAAGAATCATGGCTATTCGTGATTACTGATTCACAGGCCCTCTTGAGCAATTTCCAGGGCGCGGATCACCGCACGGGCCTTATCCCTGGTCTCCTCGTACTCGGCCGCCGGATTCGAATCGGCCACGATCCCGGCGCCCGCCTGGACGTAGGCGTGCCCGCGCTCCATCAGCACTGTCCGGATCGTGATGCAGAAATCCAGGTTGCCGGCGAAGTCGAGATAGCCGACCGCCCCCGCGTACACGCCCCGCCGGCGATTCTCGAGCTCCGCGATGATCTCCATCGCGCGCACTTTCGGCGCGCCCGAGACGGTGCCTGCCGGAAAACAGGCGACGAGCGCGTCGAGCCGATCGTGCTCCTCCGCCAGCTTGCCTTCGACGATCGAGACCAGGTGCATCACGTGCGAATACCGCTCGAGCGCCATGTACGTCGGCACCTTCACCGTGCCGTATGCCGCGACCCGGCCGACGTCGTTGCGCCCGAGGTCGACGAGCATGACGTGTTCGGCTCGCTCCTTCTCGTTGCGCTTCAGCTCTTCGGCCAGACGCACGTCCTCTTCTTCGGTTCCGCCCCGCGGCCGCGTGCCGGCAATCGGGTGCGTCTCGACTCGCCGTCCCTCGACGCGCACGAGCATCTCCGGCGAGGAGCCGACGATCGATCGCTCACCTATTCGAATGAAATACATGTAGGGCGATGGATTGACGTGGCGCAGCGCGCGGTAGACCGTGAACGGATCGGCGTCGATCGGCGTTTCGAACCGCTGCGACAGCACCACCTGGTAGACGTCGCCCGCCGCGATGTACTCCTTCGCGGTCCGCACCATCTCCTCGAACTTCTCGCGCGGCACGTTGGACGTGATCTCGATTGGCGCGGCCTCGGCAGGTTGCGGCTTCGAGAGGGCGCGATCCAGCTCTCGCTCGACGAACTCGATCTTCGCGCACGCGAACTGGTAGAGCGACTCGAGATCCTCGCCACCGGTGATCCGCGCATTCGCGATGATGAGGATCCGGTGCCTCGCGTGGTCGAACGCCAGCACCGTGTCGAAGAGCATGAACCCGCCTTCGTCTTCCTCCTCGCTCGTCGACTGCAGCGTCACCGGCTCGAACCACGCGGCCGCGTCGTAGCCGAGATAGCCGACCGCGCCGCCAGTGAAGCGCGGGAGACCGGGCACGAGCGGCGAGTGGAAGCTCGCCATCAGCTCGCGCAGCGTCGCGATGAACGGATTGGCCGACTCGGACGTTTCTCCGGCGCGATCGATAATCGTCTTCCCGCCGCGCGAGCGCAGGATGAGGAACGGATCCTTCCCGAGGAACGAGTAGCGGCCCACGTGCTCGCCGCCTTCGACCGACTCCAGGAGAAACGCGTAATCGGAGTGCTCGGCGATCTTCAGGAACGCCGACACGGGTGTCAGCAGATCCGCGACGATCTCCTTGTAGACGGGGACAAACGTCCCGCGTTGCGCCAGGTCCTTGAACTGCTCGAACGTCGTCATATGCACGTCTCTGTCCGCCCTGACACTGCTTCGACGGCTCCCGCGCGGCGGTATGCAGCGGCCTTCATCACTCCCGGCTGCGGCCGCTGACCGGTCCACCACTCGAACTGCCTCTCGGCCTGCGCGACGAGCATCGGCAGACCATCGAGGGTGAGGCATCCGGCCTCGCGTGCCTCGCGCAGCAGCGGCGTCTCGGGCTCGCCGTACGTCAAGTCGTACACGAGCGTCCCGTCGAACGGCCCGCCCGGCAGCGGCGACTCAGTGCGCGCGTTCGGCCCGCCGAGCGGCGTGCCGTTCACGAGCAGATCCCAGGAGCCGGCCGGCGGCCGCCACGCACCAGCGTCCGCCTTGCACGCCGAGGCCACTTCGTACGCCTGCTCGCGTCGTCTCGCGTGCACCGTGACGTGGACGCCTCGCGAGACCAGCGCGACGACGACCGCGCGAGCCGCCCCGCCGGCGCCGATGACGGCCGCGCGCGCTCCGCGAAGCGACCCCGGGTAGATGGCTTCGAGCGGATCGAGAAACCCTTCCACGTCGGTGTTGGTCGCCTCCCAGCCCGCCGTCGCGCGCTCAGAGCGCGCTATGGCGGGCAAGCCCACGCGGCGCAGCGTGTTTGCCGCGCCCACGACGCGTGTCAGAGCGTCCGCCTGCTGCGCCGCCTCGAGCGCGTCGAGCTTGAACGGGATCGTGACGCTCGCGCCGCTGACACCCAGCGCGTCGGCGAACGCGAGGAAGTCACCGAAGTCCGCAGCACGAAGAGGCACATAGACGGCGTCGAGACGCGCAGCGGCAAACGCCGCGTTGTGCATGATCGGCGACATCGAGTGCGTCACGTTGTTGCCGACCACGCCGTACAGCATCGTGCCGGCGCCGACCGAGCGGAACCGGAACTCGTCGAGCATGCGCGCCGCCGGAATCTGCCCGGGCGCGACGGCGTCCCCTGCATAGGTCCACCGTGAGCCGAAGCGCGACGCCAGCAGCCGGGAGGGTAGGCCTGCATCGTCCATCCCGATGACGACGGCATCGCCGGCGCGGGCAATGTTCATCAGCGGCAGCGTGTCGCTGAGGCGCGCAGCGGTCACCGCGACTTTGATAATCGAGGCGCCAGTCTGCCGCATGGCGTTGACGCGGCTGTCGAGATCCTTCGGCACCCCGCCGAAATCGTGCGACGACACCACGACACGCGCTGGATCCCTGCTAATCACGTCGGAAAAGCCGGCGAGCCACTCCACGTCGACGTAGTCCGCGCCACCGTCAAGAGCTTCCATCAGGAGCGTCCGCCGCCGCTCCTCACCTCCCTCGAACCGCCCGCCTTCCCACGTTGGCCGGCAGGTGACGATGGCCGGCAGGCGGCGCCCGGCGAGCGCGCCGCGGACGCTCGCATTTGCGACGCCGTCGAGGCGCAGCTCGACCATGTCGCCGGCGGTCGCGGCGTCGCGGGCGGCAATCAGTTCGGCCATGGTCCGGCCGGTCACGGTCTCAACAAGGAGCGAATGACGCATCAACACAAACGGCCCATAAAACAAAACGCCTCTTCAACCGGGTGGCTGAAGAGGCGCTGATTCTTGCTGAATTCCAGGTGCGTGTGTCAGACGCCGGAAATCGCCCCCTCAGTCACAGTCCCGTACCACCACCAATAGCTGGCGAAGGCGGGGGACACGAAGGGGCTGAAAAATCGCGGCATCTGCGTGAAAACGGTTCTCGGACAGTACCCCACCGCACCACGCACTGTCAAGACCCCGCAGCCCTACACCCTTGAAGTTTCAGGGGTTTACCCGTACTCTTCAACGTGAGTGAACCTATGAAAATCCGAACCTTGGCTGCATTGCTCGCGCTTCTGCTCGTCGTCGGGGCTCGCGTCCCGGCAGCGACCGCATCATTTCCCGTCGACGAGCTCAAGGCCGGCATGGTGGGCATCGGCCGCACGGTCTTCCAGGGCGATCGGCCCGAGGAGTTCAAGGTCCACATCCTCGGCGTGCTGCGGAACGTCATCGGCACGCGCCGTAATCTGATCCTCGCGAAGCTCGAAGGCGGACCGCTGGCGGGCACGGGCGTGATCGCCGGCATGAGCGGCAGCCCTGTCTACATCGATGGGCGCCTGGTCGGTGCGGTGTCCTATTCGCTCGGCCAGTTCTCGAAAGAGGCGATCGCCGGCATTACGCCTATCGACGAGATGATTCAGGACGCCAACCTGCCGGCGCCGCGGCGTGTGGCTGCACGCGTCGATCTCCAGATGCCGCTGACCGCGGATGGCATGCGCACGTCGCTGCGGCAAGCGTTCTCGTGGGTGCGACCCTTCGCGGAGAATCCCGCTGACGTGCAGGTCTTCGGGCCTGGCGTCGACCCGGGCATCGGCACGATGCTCCGGCCGATCGCGACGCCGCTCACGATCGGTGGTTTCGACGCGTCGGTGATCGATCCGCTTGCGTCCGCATTCCGCGAGCAGGGATTTCTACCGATGATGGCGGGCGCCGCCGGCCAGGACGCCGCCACCGCACAGCCGCAGCCGGCGCTCCGGCCGGGCGATCCGATCGGCGTCGCGCTCGTGACCGGCGACCTCGCGTTCGGCGCCACAGGGACCGTCACCGAAGTCGACGGCAACCGCATCTACGCCTTCGGTCATCCGTTCTTCGGCCTTGGCCCCACGCAATTCCCGATGACACGCGCGTACGTGCACACGATCCTTCCCAGCCTGTTCAGCTCGTCGAAGCTGGCGAGCATCGGTGAGATCGTCGGCACGATGCAGCAGGATCGCGCGACGGCGATCGCCGGCACGCTGGGCGCCGGTCCCGCGCTCATCCCGATCACGCTGAAGCTCACGTCGGACCGCGGGCCGAGCAAGACGTTCAGCATGTCGGTCGTCAACGACCAGTTGTTCACGCCGCTGCTCGCGTACGTGTCGATCCTGAACACGCTGTCGTCGTACGAGCGTCAGAACGGCGCCGCCAGCTACACGGTTCGCGGCAGCGCGTCGGTGAAGAAGTACGGCACCGTCAACTTCGAAGATTTGTTCACGGGCGACACGCCGTCGATCGGTGCGGCGACGTACGTGGTCGGCCCGATCAACTTCCTGCTCCGCAACGCGTTCGAGGGCGTTGACATCGAGGCGCTGAATCTCGAGATCGAGGCGAGCGAGCAGTCCAAGACAGCGACACTCGAGCGTGTCTGGATCGACGGCAACCGCCCGAAGCCCGGATCCACGGTGACGCTGAAAGCGCTGGTGCGCACGTATCGCGGCGAGGAGATCACCCGGTCGGTGCCGGTGGAGATTCCGGCGAACGCGCGCGGCAGCGTCTCGATCATGGTGACCGACGGCAGCCGCCTGTCGCAGCTGGAAGCGCGCGACCTGCAGCTCCAGCCGCTCCAGACACGTGACCTGCCGCAGATGATTCGCGTGCTGAACCAGGCGCGGAAGAACAACCGCCTGTACGTCCGTCTTGTCAGCCCCGACGCGGGTGCCGTCGTGAAGGGTGAATCGCTCTCGTCGCTGCCCCCGTCCGTGCTGGCGGTGATGGCATCCGACCGCAACGGCGGCAGCTTCAAGCCGCTTGGTGCCGCGCTCCTTGGCCAGTGGGAAATCACGACCGACCACGCGGTCAGCGGCTCGCGCACGCTTACACTCTCGCTCGACAACTGACGTCTACGGTCGGCCGTCTCATGCTTATGTCCAACAGAATCGCTCGCGTCGCGCTCGCGCTCGCGGCCGTCTGCGCTGTCGTGTCGCTGGCGTACGCGGCCACTCCCACGTTCTGGCAGGTCTCCAACGAGGCCGAGTTCGCCAAGGGCGACGTCGAGAACCTCTCAATCGACAGTTACGGCCGGCTGACGCTCGGGCCGTCGGCAGCGTCGATCTACGATGCCAGCGCGCCGTTCCTCTGGTCGATGGTGAGCGTGCCCGACGGCTCGCTGTTCCTCGGCAGCGGAAACGAGGGCCAGGTCTACCGCATCGATGCGGCCGGCAAAGGCTCCGTCTTCTTCGACGCCGAAGAGCTCGAGGTGCATGCGCTGGCGCCGGCGCCGGCCGGCGGCCTCTACGCGGGGACGTCGCCCGACGGGAAGATCTACAAGATCGACGCCATGGGCCGCTCGTCGGTGCTGTTCGATCCGCCGGACAAGTACATCTGGAGCCTCGCCATCGACAAGGTCGGCACCGTGTACGCGGCGACGGGCGACAAGGGCATCGTCTACAAGATCACGCCGGATGGAAACGGCACGGTCTTCTATCAAACGAAGACCACGCACGCAATTGCACTCGCCATCGAAAGCGACGGGCACGTGCTCGTCGGGACAGAATCGCCGGGCCGGTTGTTCCGGCTCGACGCGAACGGCAAGCCGTTCGTGCTGCTCGACTCGCCGTACAACGAGATCCATACGCTTCGCCTCGATTCGAAGGGCGTGATTTACGCGGCGGCGGTCAGCGGCATGGCGGGCGGCGCGCCCGCTCCGCCCGCTTCGACAACTCCCGAGCCCGCGACGCCGCTGACACCCACGGTGTCCGTCTCGACCGAGATCACGGCGATCGCCATCGTCGACACGCAGGCAGCCTCGTCGGGAACGACGCCGAGCACCGAGCGCTCAAATGCCGGGCCATCCGCGGGGGGCGTGTATCGGATTACGCCTGACGGCGCGTGGGATCTGATCTGGAGCTCGCGCGAAGACTCGCCGTACGACATTGCGTTCGAGCCTGATGGTGCGGTGCTCGTCGCAACCGGGAACAAGGGAAAGATTTATCGGCTGGCCGGAGATCCCGTGCAGCCGACGTTGTTGACGCGCGCCATGGCACAGCAGGTGACTGTGCTGCTGCACGACAAGGATGGCCGCGTCGTCTTCACGACGTCCAACCCGGGCAAACTTCTGCGCCTCTCTGCGGTGCGGTCTGACCGCGGTACGTACACCTCGGACGTTCGGGACGCGCAGACCATTGCGACATGGGGCGCCATCCGGTGGCAGGCGCTTGCGCCGGCCGACAGCCGAATCGAGGTGTCGACGCGCGCGGGCAACACGCGCACGCCCGATGAAACCTGGAGCGACTGGGCGCCGGCCTATTCGACGCAGGAAGGCAGTCCGATCACCAGCCCGCGCGCGCGTTACCTGCAGTGGCGGGCCGTGCTGGTCGGCGGCCGCGGCGACGCGCCGCTCCTGACTTCCGTCACCGCGGCGTATCTGCCTCGGAACATCCGTCCAGAAGTGACATCGATCACCATCAATCCGCCCGGGACGGTCTTTCAGCGCCCCTTCCCCACCGGCGACCCTGAAATCGCCGGCTACGATGGCGAGCTGCCGGATCGCCGCCCCAACCCTCAGCAGGGCAACCCGGGCGCGCCGAACGTGGGACGACGCGCGTATCAGAAGGGGCTGTTGACGTTCGTGTGGCGCGCGCAGGACGACAACAGGGACCAGCTGATCTACGACGTGTTCTATCGCCGCGAAGGCGACACCGCGTGGAAGCCGCTGAAGCGCGCCCTCACCGACGAGATCGTCGTGTGGGACACGTCATCGGTGCCGAATGGGCGCTACGTGGTCAGGGTGGTGGCCTCCGATGCGCCATCGAACGCGCCAGCCACCGCATTGGCCGGCGCCATGGAGAGCACGGCCTTCGACATCGACAACACGCCGCCGGTGATTACCGTCACGAGCGTCAAGCGCGAGGGCAATCGCACGACGATTGCGTTCGAAGTGCGGGACGAGAACTCAGTCGTGCAGAAGGCCGAGTACTCGCTCGATGGCGACCGCTGGCAGACGATCTATCCGAAGGATGGAATCCCCGATTCGCGGCTGGAGCAGTTCGAGCTCGTGCTGGAGGGCGAGCCGGCGACGCACGGGGTCATCATCCGGGCGACCGATGCGCTGAACAACATGGCGAGCGCCCGCGGCGACGCGCCGGCGGCGCCGGCCGCGCCCGCGTCAGGCCGTCGTTGAGGGAATCGTCGCAGCCGACGTCGAAGGAGATCCCGGCTTGTTCGCCTCATCAGGCGGAGGAGCCACGAGCGGCGCCAGGCGCGCGGGAAGCGGGGTCGGTTCGACCAGCGCGCGCGCCGACGCCTTGACAGGCGCCTTGACGGTTGTGCGCGCCAGCAGCCACACCATGTTCACGGCGACCGGCACGCCGTCCACGGCCTGCGCCGGGCTGAACCGCGATTGCTTCACGGCGTTCACGACGGAGCTCACATCGTCGTCCTCAACCGCCGTGTCGTGGCGGCGCACGCTGGCGCGCTCCGACAGAAGCACCTCGTAGTTCGCGACGCGCCCTTCACGCGTCACCACCGCTGCCAGCGCAAACACGGCTTCGTCCCCGGGAATCGAATCGAGCCCGGCGCCGTTGAGCGCGCGCGGCGGCGCCACCATGCCGCCGTCAAGACGCATCGGATTCTCATCCGAGCCCGGGTTCGCCAGCATCTCGATCATGCCGGCAAGCGAGTCGGGGCGCTCGTCACCCGTGACCGAGAACACCGCCACTGCCGCGCAGAGACACGCAGCCACCGCGATCGTGGCGCCGACGGCCGGCCAGAAGAAGTGCAGGTCGGTGCACATGTCGCGGAGCTGCACGGTGAACGATTGCTCGCGCTCGGTGCTGATCCGCGTGAGCACGTCGGACTGCAGGGACTCGAGGCATTCGTCCGAGTCGGCCGCGCGGATCGCGCACGACGTGACGCGAAGCGAGGCGCCGATGATCTGCATGTCTTCGACGCGCGCCGCGCACACGCGGCACCAGCGCAGATGGGATTCGAGCGCGACCTGCTCCGCTGTCGGCAGCTCGCCGTCGACGAACTCGTGCAGCAGTTCGCGCGCCGCGTCGCAGCCCAGATACGGAATCATGACCGGATCCCCAGCAGCTCTTCGCGCAGCGCCTGGCGCGCGCGCGTGAGCCGCGACTTCACGGTGCCCACCGCGACATTGAGCGTGAACGCCATCTCCTCGTAGCGAAGCCCGTCGATCTCGCGCAGCACGAGCGCCGTCCGCTGATCGAATGGAAGCCGCTCCATCGCCTGCCAGATGTGCGCCGCGGTTTCCTTGCTGGCCAGCAACCGATCTGGAGGCACTTCCCGCGTCGCCTCGAGATCCCCGCAACGCTCGATATGGTCGTCGAGCGACACGAGATCGGCTCGACGGCGGCGACGCCACCAGCGCTGACGGTTGCGGACCTGGTTGACGACGATGCGGTAGATCCACGTGCGGAGGGCGGATTGGCCGCGGAAGTGCGAGAGGGTGCGGAAGACGCGCAGGAAGACTTCCTGGGAGACGTCGAGCGCCTCGTCGCGATCACCGAGCAGGTGCAGCGCCAAGTTGAAGACGGTGCGTTGATGCGTGGCCACGAGCTCCGAGCAGGCAAGGTCGTCACCCGCGACGCATCGCGAGATCAGCGCGGCCTCGCCGCTGTCGACATCCGACCAGCTTATGGCGCCGGCGTTCTTCATGAAAATCTGGCTCTGCATGGAAGTCTACACTGAAGTTAGACCCCGGCGGGGCTCTTTGGTTCCGTTGTACCATTCCATGTCCACATGAAACGAGGGGTTCTCGCTGCCGCCGGGGCCGCCATCCTGCTGGCCGGCGCGGTGTTCGCCTGGAACGCCGTGCGGCAGGAACGGGAATTCCGCCGGCTGATCGCCGCGGGGGATGCGGCGCTCCTGCGCGACCAGACCTTCGAGGCTATCGAGGACTTCAGCGGCGCGCTCGCCCTGAAGAACGATTCGATGCTCGCCTACCTCAAGCGCGGGGACAGCTATCGCCATCGCGGGGAGCTGAGCGCCGCGCTTCGCGATCTGCGACAGGCGTCGGCGCTCGACCCGACGGCGACGCGGCCGCTCGAGCTGCTTGGCGACGTCAACGTGGCCATGGGCCGGTACGAGCGGGCGACAGAGCTCTACCGCCGCTACGTCACGCTGGACGACCGCGCGCCGAAAGTCCTCTACAAGCTGGCGCTCGCCTACTACCGCAACGGCCAGGGGGCGCTGGCGATCGAGCCGCTTCGCCGGGCGGTGGCCCTCGACGATCGCTTCGTCGAAGCCCACTACCTGCTCGCGATGTGCCTCAAGGAGCGCAAGCGCGACGCCGAGGCGGTGCAGTCGCTGACGCGGGCGCTCGAGATCAACCCGGCCTTCGGCGCAGCGCGCGAAGAGCTGGCGGATCTCGATCTCGCGGGCGGCAAGACACGTGAAGGCATCGAGCAGCTCGAGGCGCTCGCGGCGCTCGAACCGTCACGCGCGCAACGGCTCGTCAACGTCGGCCTCGCCTACGCGCGCATCGGGCGGACCGATGCAGCGATTACCGCGCTCGGACGCGCCGCCGAACGCTACCCGGAAGAAGATGCGGTCTACATCGCGCTCGGCCGGACCTGGCTCGACGCCGCCGAGGCCCACAACGACCGGGTCGCCTTGAACAAGGCGGTTGAAGCGCTGCAGCCCGCCGCATCGCGTGCCTCGGCGTCGAGCGAGACGCTGACGCTGTACGGCCGCGCGCTCTTTCTGTCGGGCGATGCGGACACCTCCGAGCGGATGCTCGAGCAGGCGACGTCGCGGCTGCCGGTCGATCCGATTGCGTTCTTCTACCTCTCGGCCGCCGCCGAGCGTCGCCGGCACGTGCCTGCCGCGCGCGATGCGCTCGTCCGGTATCTCAGCCTGATTGACGAGGACGACCAGAAGCGGGTTCTCTCGGGAAGGGCCGCCGATTTGTCCCTGCGGATGAACGACCCGGCGGCGGCGGTCGTCTGGGCGCAGCGCGCCCTCAATCCGGAGAATCCCGAACCGCCGCTCCTTGAAGTGCTGGCGGAAGCGCAGTTTCGGCTCGGACAGCGTGACGCCGCGCGAACGTCGGTCGAGGCAGGCCTCGCGCGCGATCCGAAGAATCGCGCCCTGTTGCAGCTTCGCAGAAAGATCGGAACGTAAACCACGAAGTCGACCAAAACCTCGAAGCACACGAAACCCACATATGTGTTCGTGGTCTTGGTGACCTTCGAGTCTTCGTGGTTACGTCCGTTTTGCCTGTCGCGTCACGGGATCGAGCGCATCCCTCAATCCATCCCCGAGAAAATTGAATCCGAGCACGAGCGCGGCAATCGCGAGCCCCGGAAAAATCGTCAGGTGCGGCGCGTCGAGCAGATGCGTCCGCCCACCATTCAGCATCGTCCCCCAGCTCGGCGTCGGCGGCTGCACGCCGAGGCCAAGGAAGCTCAGCGCCGCTTCGGCGAGGATCGCCCCGCCCATGCCCAGCGTCGCCTGCACGGTGACCGCCGGCAGCGCCGTCGGCATGATGTGCCGCGCCAGGATCCTCGGGGTGGTCGCGCCGAGCGCGCGCGCCGCCTGCACGAACTCGAACTCGCGCGCGCGTAGCACCTGCCCCCGCACGAGGCGCGCATACCCGACCCACCCGATCAGCGACAACGCCAGGACGACGTTCGTGAGACCTGGCCCGAGGACGGCCACAAGGGCAATCGCGAGGAGCAGCCCGGGGAACGCGAGCAGGATGTCGATCACGCGGCTGATCGCTTCATCGATTCGCCCGCCGAAATAGCCCGCGATGGAACCCAGCAGCGTGCCGACCGTGGACGAGATCGAGACAACGACGAGGCCCACCATCAATGAGATGCGCGCACCGGCGAGGACGCGGGCGAAGATGTCGCGCCCGAGCTCGTCGAGGCCGAACCAGTGCATCGGCGACGGGCCGTCGAGCCGCAGCGCGAGTTGCTGCGCGGCAGGGTCGAATGGCGCGAGCGATGGGCCGACGATCGCCGCCAGGACGGCGAGAAGCACCATCGCGGCTCCGACCCTGGTCACAGCACGCCTCGACCCGTGCGGGGCGAGCCTTCCAGGCTCGCCTCGCGGACCCGACCCTTCGGCGAGCTCAGGGTCGTCCCGAGCTTCGTCGAGGGACGAAGGGTCCGCGCCGCAGTGACTACATCACTCATAACGGATCCGCGGGTCAACGAGGCCGTACAAGAGATCTGTCACCAGGTTCATCCCGACGTACGTCACGGCGATGAGCAGGATGCAACCCTGCACGATCGGATAGTCGCGAAAGCCAATCGACTGGATCAACAGCCGGCCGATCCCTGGCCACGCGAAGATCGTTTCCGTGATCACCGCTCCGGTGAGGACGGCGCCGAACTGCAGGCCGATGAGCGTGATCACCGGAATCAGGCTGTTGCGGAACGCGTGACGGAGGACCGCGCGCACGCGCGACGCGCCGCGCGCCCGCGCCGCCGTCACGTATTGCTCGCGCAGCTCCTCGAGCAGCGTCGCCCGCGTCATGCGCGCGAGGATCGCCGCCAGCGCGGCGCCCAGCGACACCGCGGGCAGCACCAGGTTCGCCCACGTGCCGCGCCCGGAGACCGGCAGCCATCCCAGCTCGATGGAAAAGACGATGGCGAGGAGCGGGCCGAGCCAGAAATTGGGAATCGAAACGCCGAGCAGCGACAGCGTCGTTGCCGCGTAGTCGATGGCGGTGCCGCGCCAGACCGCCGCGATGATGCCGAGCGGGATCGCAAATCCGACGGCGATGAGCATGGCGGCCGCTGCGAGCTCGATCGTCGCGGGCATGCGCTCCAGAATCGCCGCGGCGACGGGTTGGCTCGTTCGCAGCGATTGACCGAGGTCGCCGTGAACCGCGCCGCGAAGAAACCTGCCGTACTGTTCGAGGAGCGGCCGGTCGAGGCCGAGGCGCGACCGCAGCTCGGCGACGTCCTGCGGCGACGCAGATTCGCCGAGCATCGCCTGGGCGGGATCGCCAGGAATCAGGTGAATCAGCGAGAAGACGAGCGTGGCGACGCCGAGCAGTACAGGAATCGTCAGCGCGAGGCGGCGCGCGAGAAACCGCAGCACGCAGTGATTCTAGCCGGGCTCACGCCCGGCGGATTCCAGTCGGGCTGCCGCCACGGCATTCTAGCCCTGCGTTCGGTCTTCCCTTCTAGGGCCCTGCGTTCGGGGGTCTTCCCTTCTAGCCCTGCGTCTGGTCTTCGTTGGCGCCGATCACGTCTTCGGCGATGGCGACCTCGTCGTTCGGCATCCCGCCCTCGTCGAGGCCTGGAGCGTTGGCATTTCCAAGCGTATCGGGACCGTCTTCAACGGCGCCTTTCATCATGTCCTGATCGACCGCTTCATGGGCGCGTGGATCCATACATGCCCTCCTTGCGGGCACGATGCCGCGAGACGTCCCGAGGTGAGGAAGCAGAGTCTACTAGTTTTCAGGCCTGCCGCGGGCGAAAGACTACGGGGCGGCGAGTGTCCTGTACCACCGCTGATCGTAGAGCGCGCCAAGGAACGGGCCGATGTCTGCGCGGAACTTCTTCGTATGCGCCGCCAGCTGGTGCGCATCGTCCGATTTGTCGTCCGTCCAGATTTCAATCACAGTGAGATGGTTCGTCCTCGCCTTCTGGTGGACCACATCAAACCGCAGGTTGCCGGCGTCTCTGCGGCTCTGCTCCGCAAACGCGTTGATGAATTGGAGGGCGCTTTGCCGGTCGCCTGGTCCCACGTCGACATGCGTCACGACGTAGAGCCCGTCGCGACCCTCGCCCGAAGGCGCCACCGTCGTGGCGACACACAGCCGAACGTCCACGGGAGCGGCGAGCAGCGGCGCTACCGCGTCGCGAAACCGCGTGGTCTGCGCGGCGCTCACGTGCGCGTCGAGCGCCTGCTGGTTCTTCCACGTCTCCAGGATCAGGAACTGGTTGGACTGTGTCGTCCCCTGAAGAACCTCGAAGCGCAGTGCGCCTTCCCTGCGGCTCGCGTCGGCAAGCTGCCGAAGCATCGCGGCCACCTGGCCCCGTGACGCCGGCACGGCCTCGACGTAGCTCACGACGTAGAGCGTCGGGTCGTCCTGTGCATTCGCAACGGCGGTCGCGGCGAGTGCGATGAGCGCGATTCCGGCCAGCCGCCGCAAGGATCGATGCATATGGCGTGTAGTCTAGATCCGTTCGGCCTTCGGCGCACTCCAGCGTTTGGCCAGGCGCGACCGGGCGATCAATGTGTCGCGGGTCAGCAGCGGCGCGTCGAGCGTCTGACAGGTCGCGACAATGATGCGGTCGGCGGGATCGCGATGGAACGAAGCGGGCAGCGCTACGATCCTCACGGCAATAACCGGTGTGATCGGAACGATCCGCACGCTTCGAGGGTGGGCGGCCGCCTCCAACCATTCCTCGAACGAAACCGCGAACGTCACGCGGCCCTTCCTCACCAGCGTAGCCACTTCCCATAAACTGATATCCGAGAGATACGGACGATTGTCAGCGGTCAGCTCATCGAGGGCCGTGATGGCGGCACGGCCAAGGCGCGGATCCCGATTAACCCACCAGATCCACGCGTGTGTGTCGAGCAGCGGCGCCGATGTCACCGTTCCGCCTCGATGTCGATGTCATCAATGACCGGGGCGAACGGATCCCCATGCCACGTCACCGTTCCGGCGAGGCGCATCCAGGGCCGGTCGTCCGTGTCCCCGGCCGGCACGAGGCGAGCGACGACGCGCCCTCGTTTTGTGATGGTGATGGACTCGCCGCGCTGATGCACGCGGTCGAGGAGCGACAGGCATTTCGCTTTGAATTCAGCTGCAGGCATATTCATGTGACCAGTCTATATGACCAGTCCCTCCATGTCGAATCCCCTCGGTCATGGCGCGTCGCCTCCTGGCGCGGCGGGCGGCCGCTCCACGCCCAGGCGCACCAGGATCTTCAGTAACCCCTGCCTGGACACGCCCAGACTCCGCGCGGCGCGCGCGCGGCTGCCGCCGGCGCGAGCGAGCGCCACCTCGATGAACCGTCGCTCGAACTGCTCGCGCGCCTCGGCCAGGCGGCCGGAGGAGACGCTCGTCCCTGCGCTGATGGCTGCGGGCAGCGACGCCGGACGCAGACGCCCCCGTGCAGGCGTGCCGACCGCCAGCGACGCGATCACGTTCTGCAGCTCGCGCACGTTCCCCGGCCAGTGATAGCGCGCCAGGTCCGCGAGGATGGCTGCTGACAACTCCGCCCGCGAGCCGACCCGTGCCGCGGCCGCCTGCCAGCACTGTCTCGCGAGCGCCGGGATGTCCTCCGGACGCTCGCGCAGCGGCGGGATGCGGATGCGGATCACGTCGAGGCGATACAGCAGATCCTGGCGGAACCGGCCGGCGGCGGCCTCCTCCCGCATATCGCGGTTGGCGGCCGCTACGAGCCGCACGTCCACTGTGCGGCTGAACGATTCCCCGATGCGCCGCACCTCCTGCTGCTGAATGGCGCGCAGCAGCTTCGCCTGCGCGCGCGGCGACAGGTCGGCGACTTCGTCGAGGAACAGGGTGCCGCCGTCGGCGTCTTCGAACAGGCCCGCGCGATCGGCCACCGCGCCTGAGAACGCGCCGCGCGCATGCCCGAACAGCTCGGACTCGAGCAGATCCTCGGGGAGCGCCGCGCAGTTCACATCGCAGAAGCGCCGCTCTCGCCGCGGGCCCAGGTGGTGGACCGCCCGCGCGGCGAGTTCCTTGCCGACGCCGCTCTCCCCTTCGATCAACACCGCAAACGGCGCTGTCGCGGCACGAACGATCGCTTTCCGCACATCGGCCATCGCGTCGCTGACGCCGACCAGTTCCGGCACCGAGATCGAAGCGTTCGCGGCGTCACGCGTGACCGTCAGCAGCGCGTCGAGCCGCGGCGCGGCGATCGCCGCTGTCAGCTCCAGCAGCTCGGACGCATCGCCAGGTATCGTCCGATCAACGGGCCAGCGGCAGACAATCGCGCCGATGACGCGCGCGCCGAAGCGCACTGGCACGCCCAGCTCGTTGCCTCCATTGGGCGCCTCAGGCCCGATCGCGAACGCCGCCTCGAGCACGCGCGCTCCAAGTGTCGTAGGCAGGCCCTGCCCGACGCTGAACGCCGTTGAGACCGGCCCGGCATCCGCTGACAGCAGATCGACTCGGCTGGTGTGCAGTTCCGCCCCTAGCCGTTCCAGCAACCGGACGATCGCGCCCCTGTCGTCATCATCGTCCTGCGCAACGCGAACGAGCGCGACCGAAAGCGATGACGGTCGATGAACTGCAGCGCCGGGTATGAAAGCGGCGAGCGACGGCGCGGGCGCAGTCGCCCTTCGCTCAATTTCGCGACGCAACAGCATCGGTGCCACGCGCATGATTCGCTGAAGACGCGCGAGCTGACGATTGGCGTCATCCCATCGATTGGCTCGCCGCAGGGCGTCCACCCACGCGATTCGAGCCCACGCCGCACGGAAGGGTGATCTGGCGACACGCGCGACGTCGAGAACCTCGCGAAGGATCTGTTGCGCTCTGTCGAGGTCTCCAGCCGCGGCCAGCACCTCCAGATCCATCCCGTGCGCAGCGATACGGACCAGGGGGTCTTCGACACGGGCTGCGAGTGCCTTCAACTGCTCAACCCGCTGCCCCGCCTCGAACGCCTGACCCTTCGCGAGCCGCACGCGAGCCGCGATGGCGTGCGCCTGCGCGACGACAAGCGGATCGAGGTCCGCCGGGATTTCGCCGTCAGCCTCAACGTCGGGCGCCTCATCGATGCGGCCCTGCCAGAAAAGCGCTTCCGCGAGCACCGCCCTGGCCCAGAACCGGTTCGAGACGCTAATCGACCCCGTCGCCAGCACGGCGCGGCACAGCGCTTCCGCGTCCGCGAGTGCGGCGCTCTCGACTCGTGCGGATGCCTGCCACAGGCGCGCCTCGAGCAGACCGTTGCTCGCGCCTTGCGCGAGCTTCGCGGCTTCGCCAAAGGCGGCGCACGCTGCACTCGAACGTCCGCGTTCGTGTAACAACCGTCCCAACGTGATGGCGAGTCGACTTGCCTGCGCGAACGCATCGCGCCTGCTCAACGCCGCAACCACGTCGCGGAGCAGGCGCTCGGCTGCCGCATGCCTCCCGGCGGCCGCGAATTCCGGCGCCCGGGCTGCCCGGGCCATGAGTCGCGCCACATCCGGGGTCAGACCCCGGTGACGACCCGACTCAAGGGGTTGAGTCGCCCCATCACCAGGGTCTGACCCCGCATACGCCGCACGCGCCTCGCGCACGAACGACGAGTGACCCGCCGGCGAAGCCAGTTGGAACGTGAGCAGCAAGTGCGGCCGTGGCGAAAAGGCGGACGCGTCCAGCAACGCCGCATGAGCACGGGCGGGGTCGCCGCCGAAGCCTCCGGCGAGGAACAGCGTCCGGTCGCGAAGCTCCGCCTCGAGCATCTCGCGGCACCTCAGATACAACTCGATCGAGATCGCCACGAATCCGCGTTGAACCGCTGCGGCGGCCACCCGCTCGATGGTCGCCGTGGCGTGACGGTGGCTTCGCGCCTGGGCCACCACCCATCGCGGATGGCCGTCGCGCCCATGATCAAGCGCCTCGAACACCGGCCTGAGGCTGGCGTCGCCCTCACCCGGCTCGCTCGTGGCGAGCGCGCTGAGCCTGACTTCTGCCCCCGTCGCGAGATCGCACGCGCGATCGCCGTCGAGGAGCATGTACCGGTCGTGCAGGAGATGCGGCATGGACCCGTCCAGATGCAAGCCGGACGACGACGAGAAAACCGGCGCAGAACGCATCGCGGACGGCCGGAGTACGCAATTTCTTCGTATACAATTTCCTCTCGATGCTGCGATTTCTCACCGCTGGCGAGTCGCACGGCCAGGCGCTCGTCACGACCCTCGACGGCATGCCAGCCGGCCTCGACCTCGACATCGACGCGCTGAATGCACAGCTGCGCCGCCGCCAGGGCGGCTACGGCCGCGGGCGGCGGATGGCGATTGAAAGCGACCGCGCCGAGATTCTTGCCGGCGTCCGTCACGGACGCACGACGGGCGCTCCGATCGCGCTGCTGATCCGCAATCGCGATTGGGTCAACTGGCAGCAGACGATGCACGTCGAGCGCGAGATGCCGGAGGAGGCGTCCGGGACGAAGCGCGCGGAGGTCACGCGGCCCCGCCCCGGGCACGCAGATCTCGTCGGCGCCATCAAGTACGGCCATGAGGACATCCGCGACGTGCTCGAGCGGGCGAGCGCGCGCGAAACCGCGGCCCGCGTCGCCGCCGGCTCGCTCGCGCGGCAGTTGCTCGGGCGCTTCGGCATCCGCGTGGCCAGTCACGTCTCGGCTATTGGTGACGTAGTGCTGCCCGCCGGCCGGACGGTCTCGTTCGACGAAGCCAACGCCATTGCGGAGGATGCTCCCCTGCGATGCGCGGACACCAGGCTCCAGCAGCAGATGATGGCGTTCATCGACACCGCGCGCGAGGCCGGCGACACCGTTGGCGGCGCGTTCGAGGTGATCGCGACCGGGGTGCCTCCCGGCCTCGGTTCCTACGTGCAGTGGGATCGCAAGCTCGACGGGCGTCTGGCGCAGGCGGTGATGTGCATCCACGCGATCAAGGCCGTCGGGATCGGCATCGGACCGGAGGTCGCGTTCCGTCCCGGCTCGCGGGTACACGACGAGATCCTGCCGCCGCCATCCGACGCACACGCGCCGCTCCGTCCCACCAACCGCGCGGGTGGCCTCGAGGGGGGCGTCACCAACGGCGAGGATCTTCGCGTGAGCGGCTTCATGAAGCCGCTCGCCACCCTGATGAAGCCGCTGCGATCCGTCGATCTCCACACGCTGGCCGACGCACCAGCCGCCATCGAACGCAGTGACGTCTGCGCCGTCCCGGCCGCGGCGGTCGTCGGCGAAGCCATGGTCGCGTTCGTGCTGGCCGACGCGTTCCTGGAGAAATTCGGCGGCGACTCGGTCGAGGAAATCGCGCGTCATTACGAAGCGACCGCGGAACAGGTCAGGCGCCGCTTCACGTCGCGCACCACGGCCTGAGGCATCGCTGGCTCCGCTGTGATCCGTCCGATCCTCCGCTACGGTGCCGACGTGCTGCACCAGCCCGCGAGGCCCGTCGCCGGCATCACCGACGACATCCGCCAGCTCGTCGACGACATGATCCAGACGATGTATGCGGCGCCGGGGGTCGGCCTGGCGGCCACCCAGGTCGGCGTGCCGCTTCGCATGTTCGTGGCGGATGTGTCGCTCGGACGCAATCAGGGCGAACTGATCGTGTTCATCAACCCGGAGTTCGTCGAGCGCGACGGCATGCAGCTCGAGGACGAGGGCTGCTTGAGCGTCCCCGGGTTCAACGCGACCATCGCGCGCCCGAACCACGCCATCGTCAAGGGCCTCGACCGCGAGGGGCACGAGCAGGTCATCGACGCGACGGGACTGCTTGCCCGGTGCTTTCAGCACGAGATGGATCACCTCGAGGGCACGCTGTTCGTCGATCGTCTCCGCGGGCTGCAGAAGGATCTGATCGTCCGGAAGATCAAGAAGCTGACGCGCATCGGCAGATGGTAGTGGTCTTCTTCGGGACGCCGCAGTTCGGGGTGCCCACGCTGCAGCATCTGCTCGACTCCCGTCACACCGTGGCGGGCGTCGTCACACAGCCTGATCGCCCCAGAGGGCGCGGCCAGCACGTCAGCCACGCGCCGGTAAAAGCGCTCGCCATCGAGCGACACCTTCCGGTGCTGCAACCCGAGCGGCTGAAGCCACCGGAAGTGGACGCCGCGCTGCGTGCCTGGCAACCTGACCTTGGCGTCGTCGCCGCCTACGGAAAGATTATTCCCGAGCATCTCCTCGTCATCCCGCGGTTCGGGATGATCAACGTTCACGCATCACTGCTTCCGAAGTATCGCGGCGCCGCTCCTGTGCATCGGGCCGTCATCGATGGTGAGCCCGAGACGGGTGTCACGATCATGCGCCTCGTCAAGGAGCTGGATGCGGGGCCGATGTTCGAGAAGGTCACGCGGCCGATCGGTCCTGACGAAACGAGCGATGTCGTCGAACGCGCGCTCGCCGATCTCGGTGCACGCCTCCTGGTGAGGGTCGTCGACCAGATCGCTGCCGGGAACGCCCACGAAGAGGCGCAGGATCCCGCGCGGGCGACCTATGCGCCGCGGCTGACGAAGGAAGACGGGTTGATCGACTGGTCGCAGCCCGCCGTGGCTATTCACAACCGCGTGCGCGGTCTCTATCCCTGGCCGCATGCATACACGTTTCTCGACGGCGCGCGGCTGATTGTGCTGCGGACTCATCGAGAGGTCGGGGCGGGCCGTACAGACCCGCCCTACGCGAGCCCGGGAATCGTCGTGCGAGTCGAGCGCGACGCGATCCTCGTCGCCACCGGTCATGGTGAAGAACTGGCCATCGTGGCGCTGCAGCCGGAAGGGCGCCGGGCGATGACCGTGGCCGAGTTTCTTGCCGGCCGGCCGGTGATCCCCGGCGCAGCCTTCACGGAGTCATGACGGCTCCCGCGCGAGTCGCCGCCTACCATGCGTTGCGGGCGGTGACTTCCGGGGGCTCGGATCTCCCCACGGCACTTCACCTCAGTCGCCAGCACCTGCCTGACGAACGCGACCGCTCGCTGGCCGCCGAGATCGTGACCGGCGCCTTGAGGTGGCAGCGCAGCCTTGACTACTTGATCGAGCACTTCGCGACGAGACGGCTTGCGAAGCTGGATCCGGAGATCGTGGCCATCTTGCGCATCAGTCTTTATCAGATCCTGCATCTCGATCGCGTCCCCTCGTCCGCGGTCGTCGACGACGCGGTCGACCTGACGCGCGCCGCGAGAAAACCAAGCGCCAGTGGATTCGTGAACGCGGTGCTGCGATCGACGCTTCGGCAGCGGCACGCGCTGCCGTTGCCGCCGCGCCCGGACGACCCGCGCGATCGCGAGGCCGCGCTGGCGTATCTCGGCATCACGCACTCCCATCCCGACTGGCTGGTCGAGCGCTGGCTGACACGGCATGGGTTTGACGCGGCGGAGCGATGGGTCCAGTTCAACAACGCGACGCCGCCGTTGACGCTGCGGGTCAACCCTCTCCGGGTGACGCGCGAAGAAGCCGTGGCGGCGCTCGCCTCCGATGGCGTCGAGACGGAGCCGGCGCGCTTCGCGCCTGGCGGCCTCATCGTGTCGAGCGGCAACCCGCTTCGCCGGCCCGCAGATGGCGTGGTATTCGTCCAGGACGAGGCCTCGCAGCTCGTCACGCTGGTTGTCAACGCGCAAGCGGGCGACCGCGTGCTCGATTTGTGCGCGTCGCCGGGAGGGAAGACGACGGCGATGGCTGTCGACGTGGGTCACGGCGGCGCGATCGTCGCCAGCGACGTGCGCCCGCGGCGCCTCGCGCTGCTGCAGGAGACGATTCGGACGAGCGGGGCCACGAATGTCGCCGTGGTGCGTGTGCCGGCCTCGGGAGCGCTGCCCTTTGCGCCGCGCTTCGATTGCGTGCTCGTCGATGCGCCCTGCTCGGGTCTCGGGACGGTGCGGCGCGATCCAGACATCAGGTGGCGCCGGCGCGAAGAAGACCTCCCTGCGCTCGCGCGCGATCAGGTCGCGCTGCTGATGCGCGCAGCCGACGTGGTCCGCCAGGGCGGGCGATTGGTCTATGCGACCTGCTCGAGCGAGCCCGAGGAAAATGACGAGGTGGTCGAGGCATTCCTCGGCGCGCGCCAGGAGTTCACCACCGTCGACCTGCGGGCCGGCACCAACCAGGCACTCGCGCCGTTCATCGACGATCGAGGCATGTTTCGGACATCGCCGTCCGCGCACGGCCTTGAAGCGTTCTTCGCCGCCGCGCTGAGCCGCGCATGACGACAAGTCGCGACGTGACGTACCTCGGATCGTTTGCCGACTGGCGCGAGAGCGCGGAGCTCTTTGCGATCCCGCCATAGCCGGGGCTCATGGTACGATGACCGCGCTCAATGCCTTTCACGTTTGGTGTCTGGAACGTCGGGCGGCTCTTGCTCCTCGTGTGCGCGCTTGCGGCCACGTTCCTGCTCTTTTTCGGCGTCTCGATGCGCGTCGCGCTTCGCGCGCGCGAGGTGCAGGTGCCTGCACTGGTTGGACAGACGGTCAACGAGGCATCGCAGTCGCTGGGCGCGCTCGGCCTCACGCTGAAGATCGATTCCGCGCGGCGCTTCGACCCCCGCGTGCCGCTGAACCGCATCGTCCAGCAGGATCCGCCCGCAGGCGTGGGCGCACGGGCCCAACGATCGATCCGCGTCTGGCTGAGCGCCGGCGCGCGCACGATCACGGTCCCCGAGCTGGTGGGGCAGACCGAGCGCACCGCGCGCATCCGGATGGAGCAGGACGGCGTGGAGCTCGATTCCGTATCGGAGTTCGGATCGACCGACTATCCGGCCGATGCGGTCGTCTCGCAGGATCCGCCGCCCGACGCGAAGGCACCGCGCGTGTCGCTGCTCCTCAACCGCGGCGAGCAGGCCGCGACCTACGTGATGCCCGACGTGATTGGCACGGATGCGGCCGGCGTGGCCGACGCGCTCCGCAGCCGCGGGTTCCGCGTCACGATCGTCGGCTCGCAGCCGTATCCCGGCGTGCCGCCCGGAACCGTCGTGCGCCAGCAGCCACAGGGTGGTTTTCAGGTCGCCGCCTCGGATTCAATCTCGCTCGAGGTGAGCCGGTGACCCAGGCCCTTCAAATCGCCCCCTCGATCCTCTCCGCCGACTTCTCGGCGCTCGGCCGCGACATCGCGGCGGTCGAGCGCGGTGGCGCCGACCTGATTCACATTGATGTGATGGATGGGCATTTCGTCCCGAACATCACGATCGGGCCGCCGGTCGTCAAGGCGATCAAGCGCGTGGCGACGCGACCGCTCGATTGCCACCTCATGATCGAGGAACCCGATCGCTATATCGAGGCTTTCGTCGACGCCGGCGCCAGCATGGTGTCGGTCCACGTCGAGGCCGTGCCGCACCTGCACCGCACGATCGGCTTCATCAAGAAGCTGGGCGCCCGCGCGGGCGCCGTGCTGAACCCCTCGACGCCCGAGGGCACGCTCGCGGACATCGCCCACGATCTCGACTACGTGCTCGTGATGTCGGTGAACCCAGGGTTCGGCGGGCAGGCGTTCATTCCGAATAGCGTCGAGAAAGTCCGCCGCGTCCGCGCCATGCTCACCGCCGCCGGTTCCTCGGCGGCGATCGAGATCGACGGCGGCATCGACGAGGCGAACGCCGCCGCGGTCGTTGCCGCCGGCGCCAGCATTCTCGTCGCGGGCCACGCCATCTTCGGCGCGCGCGATCCTGAGGCCGCCACCAGGGGGCTTCGTGCCGCCGCCGTCGGCTCCGCCAGCAGCGCTCGCGCATGAGCAACGCGCCGGCTGCGTCACTCCTCCGCCGCACGCGCGTCCGCGTGCGGTACGCCGAAACTGACTGCATGGGCGTGGTCTACTACGCCAACTACCTCGTGTGGTTCGAGGTGGGGCGCTCGGACTGGCTTCGCGATACCGGTCAGAGCTACCGCGACATGGAAAGCGACGGCGTGCAGCTTCCAGTCATCGAGGCGCATTGCGAATACCGGAAGCCCGCGCGCTACGACGATGACCTTGAAATCCGCACGCGGGCAACACGGCTCACGCCGGTGCGCATCCGCTTCGATTACGAGATCGTCCGCGGCGGCGACGACATCCTCGTCGTCGGACACACGATCCATGCGGCGCTCGATGCGCGCGGCCGTCCCCGTCGTCTGCCGGCGCGCGTAAGCGACATGCTCGGATGAAGGCGCTGGTCACCGGCGCCGCCGGCTTCATCGGGTCCCATCTCTGCGAACGCCTGATCAACGACGGCCACGCCGTCACCGGCATCGACGCGTTCACCGACTCCTACCCTCGCGAGATCAAGGAACGGAACCTGGCGACGCTTCGTCAGCACGACCGCTTCACGCTGCGGGAGGGCGCCCTGGCGGACGCGGACTGGGGCCGCCTGCTCGATGGCGTCGCCTGGGTGTTCCACCTCGCGGCGCAGGCCGGCGTTCGCAAGAGCTGGGGACGCGATTTCAGCGTCTATACGGTGAACAACGTGGAGGCGACACAGATCCTGCTCGAGGCGTGCAAGGGGCGGCCGATCGAGCGGCTCGTCTACGCCTCGAGCTCGTCGGTCTACGGCGATGACGTGCCGATGCCGATGCGCGAGGATGCCCTTCCGCAGCCGGTGTCCCCGTACGGCGTGACGAAGCTGGCCGCCGAGCAGCTCTGCCACCTGTACCACGTGAACTACGCCGTGCCCGCCGTGTCGATGCGCTACTTCACGGTCTACGGCCCGCGGCAGCGGCCCGACATGGGGTTCCACCGCTTTTTCACGGCCGCGATGCGCGACGAACCGATAACCGTCTTCGGTGACGGCCGCCAGACCCGGGACTTTACGTTCGTCTCGGATGCCGTTGCGGCGACGGTAAGCGCAAGTACCATGGGGAAGCCCGGGGCTGTCTACAATATTGGTGGCGGGTCCCGAGTGGAGCTCCTCAACGTGTTCGAGCTGATCCGCCAGGTGACCGGACGGGCCCCGCGACTCAACACGACTGAGCCGCAGCCGGGAGACATGCGCAATACATGCGCCGATACCGCCCGCGCCCGCGCCGATCTCGGGTTCACGCCGACGGTCACGCTCGAGCAGGGGCTGCGCGCCCAGTTTCAATGGATGACCGAGGCCTGCGTTTTCTGACTCATGACTGATCGAAGATTCCTCTCACGCGCCCGGTGGTGCAGCCTCATGGCCGCGGTCGCGATGCTGGTCGCCGCGTGCAGTGGCAACAGGCCGCCCGTGCTGCCGACCGGAAACACGCCTCCGGATCAGTTCATTTTTCTGCGCGCCAACGACGCGGTGATGAAGGAGCGGTGGCTCACCGCGCGGCAGTACTTTCAGCAGATTGTCGACAACTACCCGCAAAGCTCCCTGCGCCCTGATGCCAAGCTCGGCGTCGGCGACACGTACTTGAGCGAAGGCGGCGACGCGAACCTCGTGCTCGCGGAAAACGAGTTCAAGGAATTCATCACCTTCTATCCGACGAGCGCGCGCGTCGACTACGCGCAGTACAAGCTCGCCATGTCGCACGTCAGGCGGATGCGGGCGCCCGAGCGCGATCAGACGGAAACCATCGCCGCGGTGCGCGAGTTCGAAGTGTTCTTCGACCGCTATCCGAACAGCATGCTCACGATGGAAGTGCGCGAGAAGTGGCGCGATGCGCGCAACCGCTTGAGCGAAGCGTCGTACAAGGTGGGTCTCTACTACTTCCGCGCCCGCTGGTATCCCGGCGCCATCGACCGCTTCAAGGAAGTCCTCAAGGACGACCCCGGCTATCCCGACCGGGACGCCGTTTATTACTATCTGGCGGAATCTCTCCTGAAGGCCGATAAGAAAGCAGAAGCAGTCCCGTACTACGACCGCCTGGTCAAGGAATTCGACCGCAGCGAATATCTGGTCGAGGCCCGAAAGCGGCTCGAAGCACTGGTTGCTCAGTAAGTTATCTGCT
Organism: Acidobacteriota bacterium; assembly: GCA_023265015.1. GTDB lineage: Bacteria > Acidobacteriota > Vicinamibacteria > Vicinamibacterales > UBA2999 > Gp6-AA40. The sequence goes on from JAHFUO010000009.1 coordinate 56,883, forward strand.
CCCCCGGTAAAGGAGAGATATGAGGCCCATCCGACGCTCGATCCGCATTCTCGTGACGGCCGCCCTGCTGGCCGCCACGGCGCCCCTGGCGGCGCAGCGCCGTCCTGCCCCGGGCGTGACACACCTCCCTGAGGAGGTTATGGCGCTCGCCTGCTCCCCGACACTGGCATTCGAGGAGCCGTTGCGGTCGCTCCTGATTACGGGCGGACAGGAATCCTTCACCCATCGGGCCTTCGCGCCAGGGGACCTGATCACGATCAATGCAGGGACGGAGAACGGGATCGAGGTCGGCCAGGAGTATTACGTCCGTCGCGTGCAGCCGGCGCGGGCGCCGGTTTCGCGCGCCAACCCCGCCACGATTCACACGACCGGCTGGGTGCGCATCTACGCCGTCGACAAGCGGATGTCGCTCGTGACCGTGTCGCACGCGTGCGACACGATTGACGTCGGCGACTACCTCGAGCCGTTCGCCCTCCCACAGGTGCCTGTCGGGGATGCCAATCCTCCCAAGCAGCAGCGCGAGAACTACGGCCGGATTGTGCTGGGCACAGATCGCCGCACCGTCTTCGCGAAGGGCGACTTCTTCGTCGTCGATCGCGGCAGCGACCACGGCGTGACAGTCGGCGCGCGGTTCATCATCTACCGCGACAAGCGGCGCCGGGAGATGGCGAGTAATTACGCGACATCCAGGCAGCTCGCGGCCGTCGAGGTGAAGGAATTCCTGTTCGAGCTGGGCGAGGCCGTGGCCGTCGACGTCAAGCCGGAAACATCGACGCTGCAGGCGACCCTGGCGCGCGACGCGCTTCTCGAGGGCGACTATGTGGCGCTCAGGAAATAGACCTCAGCTGGCGCGTCGTGCTCTCTCAACGTTCACGTCGGCGACGCGCGCGTTGAGGAGCACGACGAAGCGCCGGTAGTAATCCACCGCCGAGATCACCGCGGTCAGCATCACCACCCACAGCGCGGCATACCCGATCGGCTTCAGCCACGGCACCGGGCGCCATCCGAGGATGAGCAGCAGAATCGCCGTGACCTGCGAGGCCATCTTGATCTTGCCGAGCGGCGACGCGGGAATGGTGATGCCCTTCGTATACGCGAGGCTGCGGAGGCCGGTGATCGCGAACTCTCGGCCGATGATCAGCGCGACCATCCATGCCGGCGCGAGATCGAGCTGCACGAGCGAGATGAAGACGGCCGACGTGAGCAGCTTGTCGGCGATCGGATCCAGCACCTGCCCCAGCCACGTCACCTGCCGCCGCCGGCGTGCGATGTACCCGTCCAGCCAGTCGGTGAGCGACGCGACGCCGAAGATCGCCGCGGCGATCAGCTCCTTCGGCACGCCGAGAATCTGCCGGCCATCGAACTCCGTCAGCAGCACGACGACGAGGAGCGGCACCAGGAAGATGCGCACAATCGTCAGCGCGTTCGGCAGGTTCATTGACGGGCTCGATGCATTCTACCGCGTTCGGGTCGTGTAAAATCGCTGATTGTCATGAAGGCGATCCTTCTCGCCGGCGGCAAGGGGACGCGCCTCAGGCCGCTCACCATCCACACGCCGAAACCGATCGTTCCGATCTTCAACCGGCCGTTCCTCAACTACCAGATCGATCTCCTCAAGCAGGTGCCGGAGATCGACGAAGTGATCCTGAGCCTCAATTACCAGCCGCGGCGGATCGAGGAGATCTTCGGCGACGGATCCGACCTCGGTATCACGATCCGCTACGTGGTCGAGCCGGCGCCGCTCGGCACGGCGGGCGCCGTCAAGTACGCGGGCGACAAGCTCACCGAATCGGTGGTCGTCTTCAACGGCGACGTGCTGACACAGATCGACCTGGCCGGCGTGATCCGCCTGCACCGCGAGCGGAAGGCGCGCGCGACGATTGTGCTGACGCCGGTGGACAATCCGACGGCCTACGGCCTGGTCGATACCGACCCGTCCGGCAACATCCGGCGGTTCCTCGAAAAACCGAACCCGGACGAAATCACGACGAACAACATCAACGCCGGCATCTACGTGCTCGAGCCGGACACGTTCGACCGCATCCCAAGCCACGTCCCGTGGTCGATCGAGCGCAGCTACTTCCCCTCGCTCATCGAGCGCCGCGAGACGTTCGTCGCGTACATCCACAACGGCTACTGGATCGACATCGGCACGCCGGCGAAGTACACACAGGTGCATCGCGACATCATGGACGGGCGATATGCCGCCGCGCCGTTCCAGGGCATCGCCGAGCCACGCACCTGGATTGCGGGAGACGTGAAGATCGAGGATGGCGCCACCGTTGGGGGTCCCTGCTTCATCGACGAGGGCGTGCTCATCAAGGCGGGCGCGAAGGTGGGGCCCTACTCGGTGATTGGGCGGCAGACGCAGATCGAGGAAGACACCGTGATCGGCGGCGCCGTCATCTGGCCCAACTGCCGCATCAGCCGGGACGCGATCGTGCGCGACGCGATTATCGGCCGCAACTGCCACATCGGCCGGAGCGTGAGCGTCACCGCCGGCGCCGTGCTCGGGGACAGGACGACCCTGACTGACTTCACACGAGTCTGATGCGTATCGACACTGGAATCTTCAAGGCCTACGACGTCCGCGGGCTCTATCCTGATGAAATCAACGAAGAGGTGGCGCGGCAGATCGGACGCGGCTTCGTCGCGTACCTCGGCGCGAAGCGGATCGGCGTGTCGCGCGACATGCGGATCTCGTCGCCGGCCGTTGCGTCGGCGTTCATCCAGGGCGCGCGCGAGCAGGGTGCCGACGTGATCGATTACGGCATGCTCGGCACCGACTTGCTCTATTTCGCCGTCGTCCACGACGAGCTCGAGGGAGGCGCGCAGGTCACCGCGTCGCACAACCCGAAGCAGTACAACGGCGTGAAGATGGTCCGCGCGGGCGCGCTGCCGCTCAGCGGCGACGCCGGCCTTGGCGAGATTCGCGACATGATCGTGCAGGACCGCCTGCCGCCGCCGGCCGCCACGCCGGGCTCGGCGACGCCGCGGAGCATCATCTTCGAGTATGTCGAGAAGGTGATGTCGTTCATCGACCCGTCCGTGATCAAGCCGTTCTCGGTGGTGCTCGATGCCGGGAGCGGCATGGCGGGGCTCGTCGCGCCGCTGCTCTTCGATCGGCTTCCGTGCAGGACCACGAAGCTCTGTTTCGACATCGACGGCACGTTCCCCACTCACGAAGCGAACCCGCTCGTCGAGGAGAACCGCCGCGACATCACGGCGGAGGTGCTGCGCCGGCACGCCGACATCGGGATCACGTGGGACGGCGACGCCGACCGCTGTTTCTTCATCGATGGCAGCGGCGAGTTCATCCCCGGCGATTTCATCACCGCGCTCCTGGCGGAAGCCTTCCTGCTGAAGCAGCCTGGATCGACGGTCATCTACGACCTGCGCGCGAGCCGGGCCGTGAAGGACACGGTCGAGCGGCTCGGCGGGCGCGCGCTGATGAATCGCGTCGGTCACGCGTTCATCAAGCGCCGGATGCGCGAAGAAGACGGGATCTTTGCCGGCGAGGTCACCGGGCACTACTACTTCCGCGACTTCTGGTACGCCGACAACGGCTTCATCCCGGCGCTGCTCGTCCTGGAGCTGATGTCGAAGAAGGACCAGTCGCTGCACGAGCTGCTGCGCCCGCTCCGCGAGCGCTACTTCATCTCCGGCGAGATCAACATCACGCTCGGAAGCATGGACGAGGTGCCAAAGACAATTGCCACGATCGAGGGGCGGTACGCGGACGGGCAGATCGCGAAGCTCGACGGGATCTCGGTGGATTACCCCGACTGGCACTTCAACGTCCGGGCGTCGAACACCGAGCCGCTGCTGCGCCTCAATCTCGAGGCCGCCACGCCCGAGCAGATGGAAAAGAAGCGGGACGAGGTCCTGTCGGTGATTCGAGGTTAGAATATCGACGAAGCGGGAGTAGTTCAGCGGTAGAACGCAAGCTTCCCAAGCTTGATGTCGCGGGTTCGATCCCCGTCTCCCGCTCCAGCCTCCGCTCGCTGGCGCGAGCTACGGCTGGCAAGCCAACGAAGATTGTCCGCCGAAGCGCTTCGCGCGAAGGCGGACCGTTACCTCACCGAAACCCCAATCGACAGCACGATGAGCCGCGTCGACGGACGCGCGTCGCTCGACGCAAGGCGATGGAACCGCAGATCGAATCCGACGGCCATGCGGCCCTGGGTGAACCACCGCGCGCCGCCGCCGAAATTGATTGCGGCGATCCGGCCACCATCCTGGACGACGGTGGTCTGTCCGCCGATCG
>JAHFUO010000010.1:0-4599 GCA_023265015.1 Acidobacteriota bacterium
CCAACCACGGCGTCTGAAACCAGTCGCCCATCAGGTAGCTCGACACGACTTCATCGGCGAGCCTCTCACGTCTGGCGTTCGTCCATTCGAGCCCGCGGACGAGCGCCGACGAACACGGTGAAAGCGTCGTCAGGTGCTCGTCGCGGTTGTGACGCCCATACCGTTTGAGCATCAGCGCATTGCTTCGATGGGCGATGTTGTACGCGATCACGTCGAGCCCGCAGTTGAGGCACGTCTCGAAAAGCTCCCCCTTCGGTGTGTATTCCGTATCCGTGAGGACGAGAGCAGGACGGACGACCTCCAATATGCGTTCGGTTTTGGCCACCGCCGACATGCTTGCGGCCACGGCACGGACCAGAAGCTCGCGAACACCAGGCGTCCGCAGATCAAGTACCCCTAATCGCAGCCGCCGCAGGGCCGTGCACACGGCGATCATCCCCACGCGCACCCCGGCGTGCGTGCACGCCATGATTTCTTCCACGGACCGGCACCGGCTGACGAGGGCAGCGGCGGCGCTCGAGTAGTCCGATGACGTGAGGAACTCGCTCCAGAGGTGGATATCGCGGACGCCCGCCTGTTCGTAGAACGGCCGCAGGCCTCTCCGCTCGTCTTCCAGCAGCACGACGGGCCTGAAGCCGGCAAGCTGGAGCGTCTTGATGGTACAGAGCTCGCCCTCGATGGTGGGGCACCGGCTGCTGATGACAAGGGCCGTCTTCGGCGTCCCTGCGCCAGCCGCCAGACTCTGTCCGACGAAGGCGCCGTACTCGCGGTTGAACTCGACGAACCGCTCGCGATCCTCGCGCGCGCCGCGTCGAACGTCCAGGTCCATGGCAAGCGCGATCCAAACCCGAATCCGCCGTGCGTGGCCGAGCAGGCCGAGCGTGCTCATCGCCGTCGTCAACGCCCAGCGCGCACCGAACCAGCGAAGACCGGCCAGCCTCTGGATGCGGGCCTCAGTTCTGCCCCTCCAGAGGCGCCATAGCACTGTCGGCCATCGCCATGCCGGCTGGCCGGCCAGTGTCGCGCGAGCACGCCGATACCTCCCGCCCCAGACGTGCAGCAGAACCTTCCAGCGGATGACAACGGCATCGGCAACGAGCGCCGCAGCAGTTCGCAAAAGCAACGTCGCGAAGGCTTCGATCTTCTCGCCTTTCCCGCCTACCGAGCCTGTGTGTGTTCGCGCGCCTGGCTCGATCGCCAGCGCGTATTCCTGAAGTCCCCAGGTGCTCGCGTTGGGATGGACAACGGTCGGCGGTGCGGCGAGATCGACCGCTGTGTTCTTGATCCGCGGTGGCCGCCTCAGATAGGTGGTCCTCGGATCGTGGTGCTCGAGATGATAGAAATCCCACCCGGTCAGCTCGCCGAGATCGACCAGCACGTGCGCCGGCCGCAGGCGGCAGATCATGTCGGTTTCCGTCCAGTTGTAATAGATCAACCGCTCGTCGTAGCCGCCACACTCGGTCCATCGATCGCGGTGCGTCAGCCAGATGCCGACCGCGCCGGTCCAGTACAAGTCACCTGCCGCGTGCGGCTCGCGCAGCACAGGCAGACGCCTGCCGAATAGGCGGATGACGCGCGTGATGTGCCTCAACCCTGGCGAGCGGGCGGCAAGGCGATACGGAATGTCGCGGCGGTTCGAAAAGAACAGCGCCTCATCCAGCATCACGCCCGAGGCCAGCGGCCGTTGTCCCTCGATGGTCTCGAAGAACCACCGGAGAACGCGTTCTCCGACGAGCGTGTCCTGGTCGATTCGCCCGAAGTAGAGACCGCGCGCGCGACGCGCGGCCACGTTGAGCGCCAACGCGTCGGAAAACGGGCTGTCGCGCTGCTGCGCCTGCGCCAGCGAGAGCGGCACGGTCACAAACGAGACGATCCGGGCGGCGGCGGGTCCGAGTGTCACCACGTCGCGCAGCGGTACATCACTCCCCCAATCGGTCACGAGCACTTCGACGTCGTCCGCGCGATCGAGCGTCTGCACGCGCTCGCCGACGTAGTTGAGCGTCGTCTCGAGCCGCCAGCGCGAGTTGCCCATGTACGCGTCGTTGCGCGAACAGAGGATGAGAGAAAGGCTGGGAGGCTTCAGGCGCACGGCCGTGGAATGTCTATCGCGAAGTCAGCATTGTCGCAAGCCTAGACCTGACGTGCTCGCGGTCCTTCGATGAGAAATACCAGTCAATCGTTCGATGAAGACCGCCCGTGAGGCTGACCTGTGGCGTCCAGCCCAGCAGCGTCCGGGCCAGCGAGATGTCAGGAACGCGATTCAAAGGGCCACTCGGCATGTCGGGCTGCAGCAGGATCTCCGCACGATGTCCCGTGTAGCGGAGCACCTCCCGCGCGGCGTCGATGACGCGCGTCCGATCCGCCGTCCCCAGGTTCACGGCGGAGCCGTCCTCGATCCTCTCCGCGGCCAGGATTGTCCCGGCGACGATGTCGCTCACGTGCGTCCAGCTTCGAATCTGTTCTCCGTTGCCCCAGACGATGTAGGGGTCCTGCTGCACGAAGGCGCGGGCAATCATCGCCATGACCGCATGGTTCTCGTGACCGCGCTCGCCGTAGACCGTGAAGTACCGGCAGCAAACCGCCCGGGCTCCCGTTTCGACATAGCCGGCGCGCAGCGTCATCTCGGCCATCAGCTTCGCCCAGCCGTAGAGGTGATCGGCATCGTAGGGGGCCCCGACCATATCCTCGGCGAGGTAGACCACCTCGCGCGGATCGGCCTGCAGACGAGTGGGGTAGACGCAGCCGGAGGAGGCGTACACCACCTTGTCGACGCCGGCCTTGCGGCAGGCCTTGAACACGAGGCCGTCGAGAACGAGGTTGCCGGCACACGCCACCTGGTGAGCGTCGATGTAGCCGCGGCCACCGTGATCGGCGGCGAGGTGGAAGACGACGTTGATCCCCTCGACGGCCCGCTCCGCAACGCCGGCATCCATGAGGTCGGCCTGGATGAAGTCGACCCGTCCCGCCTCGATATGGCCGCGAATGTTGTCGAGCTCGCCGCTGCTCAAGTCGTCGACGACACGTACGCTCGCTCCTCGCCCAACGAGCGCATCGACGAGGTGCGACCCGATGAACGAAGCGCCGCCCGTCACCAGCGTTCTTGAGCCGTGCCAGTGCATCGTCGCGCCTCTCGATTGAACTAGGAAAAGAAGGGAAGGGGGAAGGGGGAAAGGGGAAAGGGGGAGAGGAAGGCGCTCCCTGAAACCAGCGTCATGCGGTCACGAGACGGCGGAACAGGAGGCGCCGTGCGGGAGCGTGACGGAAGAGCTCCGTGATGAGATGCCGATGCTGATTGAACTTGGCCGTGCGGCGCACGAGCGGCATGACGCCGTTGGTGCGGGCCAGATCGAACAACGAGTCGATTTCCGGATCGGTCAGGCGCTGCGCCAGCATGCGCAGCGCAAGCTGCGCCTGGAGCTCCGGTCCAAGCCGCCGGCGCCAGCGCTGCTGATACGCCGCCAGCGTGTCCGCGTCGAGCTGGTCGTTTCGGAGCGCCGGGATCAACGTTTCCGCGGCAAGCGCCGCGCTGACGAGGCTGTAGTAGATGCCGCCGCCGGTCGTGGGCTTCACCAATCCGGCAGCGTCGCCGACCACCAGCAGGCGCGAGGCAAACGTGCGCGGCAGCGTCGACAGCGGCAGAAACCGTCGCCGTGGCTCCGTGATGGCCTCGGGCGGGATCCCCCAGGACCGACCGACGCGGCCCACGAACTGGTGGAAGAACGTCAACGCGTCGCCCTCGCACATCAGGCCGACGCGGACGAAGGAGCCTGCCGCGCGCGTGACCGGCACGGTCCAGGCGAACCCCCCAGGCGCCACGTCGCCGCCGAAATAGACTTCAACGTCCCCGCCCCGCGACGCCGGCACTTCGAGCTGCGCCGAATTGAGCGCCACCGGCGGCATGCCGAGGCCGAACCGTCGCTGGAGGCCGTAGCTGGCGCCGCAAGCGAGCACCACGGCCCGCGCGTGGACCGGCTCCTCGCCATCGATGTCGACGCGCATGCCGCGCGGCGTTTCCTCGACGTTGCGGACGCGGCGGCCGACGCGCATCTCGACGCCCGCGAGGATCGCGCGCTGCGCGATCGTCTGATCGAGCATGCGGCGATCGACCACGTGGGCTTCGATCGAGGGAGTCGTGTACGAGACCTCGAAACCCGCAGGCGAGAAGAACCTGGCGGTCGAGAGCGTGTTGAGCACCGACGCGCGCGTCAGGCCGAACTCCTCGAACGCGTCGTCTGTCAGCACACCGGTACAGTGGACCGGGCGGCCGACCTCGTCGTGCTCCTCGAAAAGAGTCACACGGAAGCCAGCCTTGGCGAGAAGAATCCCAGCGTGCAGTCCGCCGGGTCCGCCTCCGATGACGGCAACGTCGAGCATGTGGGATTGCGCCCTGTCGGGATGATGCTCCGGCGAGGTTGCGTTCATTATAGGGCTTGCCCGCCGTAGCCTTCGGCGAAGGCGGGAGTTTGCTTGCCAGCCGAAGCCTGTGGCGAAGGCTGTACGTTACAGCTTCCGCGCGCGAACTTCCCAGCGGCCGCGGAAGGTGATCCAGAAGGACACGGCGACGAGAAGCATGTCGAGGCAGAAGCTCGCGTTGCGGAC
>JAHFUO010000010.1:4609-38049 GCA_023265015.1 Acidobacteriota bacterium
AGAAGAATCCCAGCGTGCAGTCCGCCGGGTCCGCCTCCGATGACGGCAACGTCGAGCATGTGGGATTGCGCCCTGTCGGGATGATGCGCCGGCGAGGTTGCGTTCATTATAGGAGTTTGCTTGCCAGCCGAAGCCTGTGGCGAAGGCTGTACGTTACAGCTTCCGCGCGCGAACTTCCCAGCGGCCGCGGAAGGTGATCCAGAAGGACACGGCGACGAGAAACATGTCGAGGCAGAAGCTCGCGTTGCGGACGTAGATCGCGTCGAGACGGAACTTACGGGCGCGGGGGGTGTCGCGGGGGGCGTACACCTGCGAGAGTCCCGTCAGTCCGGGCCGCACCGAATGGCGCGCGGCGTACCCGGGGATCGCATCGAGCCGCACCAGCTCCCCGGCGCCGCGGACCTCGATTTCTCCCGGCATCAGCGGGCGCGGGCCGACAAAGCTCATGTCGCCGCGGAAGATGTTGTACAGCTGGGGCAGCTCGTCCATGGCCGTGGCGCGGAGCCAACGCCCGACGCGCGTGATGCGCGGATCGTCCTCGTCCGCCTGGCGCGGTGGGAGGCGTGACGCATCGGGCACCATCGAGCGGAACTTCAACGCCCGGAACGTCGAGCCACCGAGCCCTACGCGATCCTGCGCGAACAGGATCGGCCCCCGGTCCTCGAGCGTAATCGCCGCGCCGATCAGGAGCCACAACGGGGCGGACACGACGAGGCCGATCCCGGACACGAGCACGTCGAAGGCGCGCTTCAACACCGGGCGGCCACCTCCCTCAGCACCGCCTCGTACGCCCCCACCTGGCGGGGCCGATCGAACTGCATCGCGGCATCCCGCGCGCGACCGCCCATCTCGTTCGCGCGATCGGGATTGGCCGCCAGATCCACGACGCGCGCCCTCAACGCAGACGCGTCACCCGGGCCCACGACGAACCCGCAGCCCGCCTGCCGGACGATCTGCGCCGCCTCGCAGTCGGGATCAACGGCCGCGATGCAGGGGCGGCCCGATGCCAGGACGCTGTAGGTTTTGCTGGGCACGACGACGCCGGAGAGACCGCGCCGCAGCGAGATGAGCGACACGTCTGCCGTCGCGTATGACTCGTTCATCGCCTCTCGCGGCTGATACGGCAGAAAGAGGACGTTGCGCAGGTCGCGCAGCGAGGCGAGCTCCTGCAGATCCTTTTTCTTCGCGCCGTCCCCGACGAGCACGAACACGATGTCCTCGCGGTCGCGCAGTTGCTCCGCCGCGTGGAGCATGATCTCCAGATTCTGCGACAGGCCAATGTTGCCGGCATGGAGCACGACGAAGCGATCGACGAGGCCGTGCTGCCTCGCGAACGCGTTGTCGCGGGGCCCCGGCGTGACCGCGCTGCAGTCCGCCCAGTTATGAATCACCATCACCTTCGACGGATCGGCGCCCTTCCCCTCGACGAGCCGCCGCTTCATGGTCTCGCCCAGCGCGATGATCCGGTCCGCCTTGCGCACGAGGAACCGGTTCACGCTCGCCAGCGCGTCGTTCACGGCGCCGCTCTGGAAATCCTCCACGACCACGGCGACCTCGGGAAAGATGTCCTCGCAGAGAAATACGAACGGCGCACGGGCCCGGGCGGCCGCGGCAAGCGCCGCCAGCCCGATGATCGGTGGATCCGTCAGCGCGACGACGACGTCGGGACGGCGGACGCGCTGGCCTTTGAGCACGGCGGACGCGAAGTACGTGACGTAATTGGTCGCGCGGCCCGCGAAGCTTCGTGGATCGAGCGTCGACCCGGCTGCCCTGATGATCTGCACGCCGTGCCGCCACTCCGAGGCGGGCACCTGGGCATCGGAGCGCAACGGGTAGCCGGTGACGACCGTGACGTCCCAGCCGTGCAGATGAACCAGATCCTCAGCGAGCTCAGTGAGCAACTGGCCGGTCGCGCCGAGGTCAGGCCAGTAGGAGCGATTGAAGAAGCAGACGTGCATGCGTCAGCGGGCAGCGGGCAGCTGCTGCCGGCTGCCCGCTGCCGGCTGCCCGCTGCCCGCTGCCGGCTGCCGGCTTTTCTCGAGCACGTGCGAGCCCATCACGAGCACGTCCATGTCGGTACGCAGGAAGCAGTCGAGCGCCTCGCCGGGCGCCAGTACGATCGGCTCGTTCTCGTTGAACGACGTGTTGAGCAGGATCGGCACGCCCGTCTTCCGCCCGAACGCGGTGATCAAGGCCCAGTACCGCGGGTTCGTCTCCCGACTGACGGTCTGGAGTCGGCCGGATCCATCGACGTGCGTCACAGCCGGGATGGCGTCGCGCTTCTCGGGCCGCACCGGATACACCTGGATCATGAACGGGTCGGGCACCGCGCCCACGAAGTACTCATCGAGCGCCTCGACGGCCACCGACGGCGCGAACGGCCTGAACTTCTCGCGGAACTTGATCCGCACGTTGATGATGTCGCGCATGTCGCGGCGGCGCGGATCCGCAAGGATGCTCCGGTTGCCCAGCGCGCGCGCCCCCCATTCCATCCGCCCCTGGAACCAGCCGACGACCTGTCCCGCGGCAATGCGCGACGCCGTCCATTCGCACAGGTCGGACTCGTTGGAGATCCGCGAGCGCGCGCAGCGCGTCGACGCCACGTCCGCGGCGCGGGCGTCGATCGCCGCGGCGATCGCCTGGTCATCGAACTGCGGGCCCCAGTATCCGTGGCGCATCTGGAACCTGCGCTCGCCGCCGCCGTGATGCCAGACGTGGAGCGCCGCGCCGAGCGCGGTGCCGTTGTCGCCCGCAGCCGGTTGAATGTAGACGTCGGTGAATGGCGTCTCGGCGCGGATCTTTCCGTTGGCGACGCTGTTCATCGCGCACCCGCCGGCCAGGCACAGCCGCGGATTGCGGACGCGGGCGTGCAGCGCCCGCAGCACCATGAACGCCGCCTCCTCGTACGCGCGCTGCAGCGACGCCGCGATCGCCTCGTGGCGGGCGTCGAGCGGCTCCTGCGGCCGCCGCGCGGGGCCGAGCAGCTCCGCAAGCTTTGGCGTGAACACCGGCCCGATCTCCGGCTCGCCATCCGCCCACGTCATCGTCATTCCACCCGACCAGTGCGTGAAGTACGACAAGTCGAGTCGAAGCTGTCCCGTGCTGTCGACGGCGACGAGCTGCCTGATCCGATCGGTGAAGGCGGGCTCGCCGTACGGCGCGAGTCCCATCACCTTGAACTCGTCGCCGTACTTCGGGAACCCGAGGAACTGCGTGAGCGCCAGGTACAGCAGGCCGAGGGAATGCGGAAAGAAGACGCGCTGCTCGATGGCCACGCGCGTGCCGCGTCCCACACCGCTTGACGTGCTCACGAAATCGCCGAACCCGTCGATCGCGCAGACCGCCGCATCCTCGAACGGGCCGGCGAAGTAGCTGCTCGCAAGGTGCGCCGCGTGGTGTTCCACGTAGTGCATCCGTCCGGACACGCGCGACTGCTCGAGTCCGACCGATTCCGCCAGCGTGCGCGCGATGTGCCCGACCGACCTTGCATTCGCGGCCCGATCCCGGATCAACGACGGACTCGGCCGGTGACGCAGCGCGAACAGCCCCTTCCGCCAGAGATGGGCCCTTGGATTGCGCGACACGGCAAAGGCGTCCACATCCCCGGCGTCGACACCGCCCATGGCGAGGCACGCGCGGATCGCCTCGCGCGGAAAGCCGGCGTAATGCTTCACGCGCCGGAAGCGCTCCTCTTCAACCGCGGCAACGAGCTCGCCGTCACGCAGCAGCACGGCAGACACATCGCCGTGATACGCGTTGATGCCGAGAATCAACATGGCCACTCCAGCAACGCGGAGACGCGCGCGGCCAGGGCGGCGGGGCTGAACTCATCGCGGACGCGGGCGGCAGCTGCCGCGGCCATCCGCGCTCTCAGCGACTGGTCCGTCAGGAGCCGCACGAGGGCGTCGAGCAGCGCCTCGCGGTTCCCGGCATCAACGATGACGCCGTCGGCGCCGTCGTTGATGATTTCCTCGGGGGCGCCGTGCGCCGCGATGCAGGGCGTCGACGCGGCCATGGCCTCGAGATACACGAGGCCGAACCCCTCGTCCGTGCTGGGCATGACGAAGCAGGCGGCGTCGCGATACAGAGCAGCCAGGTGCGAGTCGCCGATCCGCCCGACGAACGCGATGCCGTCGGGACACAGGTGCGAGGCCTTCCGCCGCAACCGGTCGGCATCGTCGCCGTCACCGGCGATCACGAGCCGCGCGCCGGGGACCGCCTGGCGCACCCGCGGCCACAGCTCGATGAGCGAATCGTGCCCTTTGTACCGTTCGCTCGCGCTCATCCGGGCGACGATGAGCGCGTACCGCTCCGCGAGGCGCTCGTTCGATGAGTGGGCCATCATCGGCGCGCCTGGGCGGCAGATGGCGATCGGAATATCCCGCAGATCGGGGTTCCCACGGCGGAATCGGTCGGCCGTGTGCGTCGAGATCGCCGCCACTTTCCACGCGCGGCGAAGCGCCGCCCGCTCGAGAAGCCGCAGCGGCTTCCATGCTTCAATGCCCATCAGGATGACCACGAGCCGCGCGCCGCGCCAGACGAGCGGCAGCGCCACCGGCAGCAACTGCAGGTGCATCACCACGACGAGCGTGTTGGTCGCGGGCGCGGTCGCCTCGCGCAGCGCGAACGACGCGAATCGCAGCCGGCGGCCATGCGCCGTACGAAATCCGGCCGCAACGCCCGCGAGCGCGTCCGGTCGCGTCCGGTCGTCCAGCGACCACACGTCGATCGCGGCGACGTCGCGCCCGGCTCGCGATTCCAGGACGCGCACCCACTGGCGCGTCATCTCGGAGATGCCGTCGCGGCCGCCCATAATCGGCGTGAGCACGATCACATGCATCGCGGGCGTCGCCGCGGCGCGCGCCGTCGAGTCGAGGGGCCTGCCCCGCGCGGAGTCGAGGGGCCTGCCCCGAGCGGAGTCGAGGGGATCAACCAACGCTGACTGTGCCTGCGGCAATGGTGTCGTACTCGTCGATCAGCGCCGACGCGGCGTGCGACCAGCTGAATTGACGTGCAATCAACGCGCGGCCGCGGCGGCCCATGTCCTGCGCGGCCTGCTCGTCATCGAGCACAGACATCAGCGCGTCGGCGATCGCGTCGGCCGTCTGATCGACCCAGAAACCCGCGCCGTGGGACTCGATTTCCGGCCACGGGCAGGTCCGCGTCACAACGACGGGTCTGGCAGCCGCCATCGCCTCGGCGACGCTCATCCCGAAGCTTTCGGAGTCCGAGCACAGCACGAGCACGCAGGCGGCGTCGAGGAGCTGCCGCTTTCCGGCATCGTCCACGCGGCCGGTCCACGTGACCGACGAACCGAACGCATCGAACAATCCCGCGATTCGGGCCCGGTAGCCTTCCTCGTCAGGCCCCGCGATGACGAGGTGCGCATCAGGATGCCGCTCGCGCACGCGCGCGAACGCCGCCGCCAGAAGATCGAGTCGCTTGAGGGGATGGATTCGCCCGAGGAACAGGACGAGCGGCGACGTCGGAGGAAGAGTGAACCGCTGCCGCGCCTGCTGCGAATCGCCGGCGCCCCCGGACGGCAGCTCGACGCCGTTCGGCACATACACGGTGCGAGCCGCGCCCCAGCGCTTCGCGAGGTCGTCGAATTCCGGGCGCGAGGTCGCGTGAAGCCGCGCGGCCCCTTGAATGACGCGCCGGTCGGCTATGAGATAGGCCACGCGCTTGCGCCACGCGTCGTGCGCGAGCGCCGCAGGAGAGAGCATGCCGCGCGGCGACAGGACGTACGGACGTCCTGCGCGTCGTGCCGCCGCCGCCGCGCTCCAGACCGTGGCGTTCCACAAGCCATGAATGTGAAGGACGTCCGCGTCCCGCAGCGCTTCGGCGACCGCGTGACCAAGAGCAGGTGCGCGGAAGATTGAGCGCGGCCACGCGAGCGCGCAGTAACGAACCGGGATGCCCTCGTACTCGCGGCGGACAACGACGCTGCCGGGCAGCTCGGCGTCGCCGTTCGCGGTCGTCGTGATGACGCGGAGGTCGATGCCCGCGTCTCGCTGCGCGCGGCAGAGGCCGAGAATGCTGCGCGGCGGACCGCCGTACACGAATGCAGGCGCAAAGTACGCGCAGACGTGAACGACGCGAAGCCTCACTCAGCGGGTGGCATCGAGGAGTCGATCGGCCATGGCGGTCGCGGCGTTCTGCGCCCGGCGCATCAGCAGAAATTGATCGAGGAGGTACGTGAGGCCGCCGAGGTACACGAATACGGTCACCGTCAACCCCAGCGTCTTCACCCACGATCGCTCGAAGATGTACAGGATGAGCCAGAACATCACCGTGGTGAGCGCAATCGCCAGCTCGCGATGGCTGATGATCGACAGCCAGATCTTGTAGCACATGCCGAGGAGGAACCCGAAGATCAGGATCGGAATGAACATCCACGGCAGGCCGTAGTCGACATACGCTTCGGCGGCGTACCCAAATGCGATACTCGTGTTCTGCTGCTCTCCGGCGACGTACAGCCCGGCGTACTTCCGCACCATTTCGCTGTCCGATATCAGGTCCGCCTTGTCCGGATAGAGAAAACGAGGGGAGATGAGATGGGTGAGCGCGTCCCTCATGATCTGCCCATCGGTGTGCGGGACCACGAGCGGCACGCGCTGGAGAGCCAGCGCAGGGTAATAAATGGCCCACAACCGATCGATCAGCACCGTGACGGAGCCGCTGTAGCTGCCGGCGTTCTGCGACAGCACGCCCGTCGAGAGCGTGCGCGCGCGATCGAAACGCTCGACGCGCGTGGCCGTGACGATCTCGTCGTCCATTTCCTGGCGCAGCTGACCGCGCACCGAGATCCAGACCAGGCTCGACATGCTGAGCACGAACAAGAGCACGGCGCCAAATGCCCAGAAACGCACGTCGCGCCGATCGAAGATCTCGAACACCGCAATCGCCGCCATCAACAGCGGCTCACGGAACCCGGCGAAGTACCCGGTGAACCCCAGGCCGACCTCGATGCCCATCAGGATGGCGAGCTTGCGCCACTGGAATTCCGGATTCGTAAAGCGGCGCGCGAGCAGGAAGACCAGCGCCAGGTGGGAGTACGTAATCGCGATAATCGCCTGCGTGAATGACGGGTACTGCCACGCGATCTCCTGGATGACACCGGTCAGCAGAAGAGACGAGCCGTACGCGGCATACAGAAGGTTGCCCGAGAACGCAATCCGTGGCGCACCTGCCGGGATGGTCCAGTTCTGTCGCTGTGCCACCCTGATGCCGTACCACAGCGACACGGTAAAGCACGTCACGCAGCCGAGGCCGATGAGCACCATCGGCCGCCAGTTGGAGTCGAGCATCGCATCCATCTGCACGCCGGTGAGCGCGGTGTAGAAGATGCCGATCGTGACCTGCATCCACTGGTACGTCAGCGCAAGGGCCAGCACCGGTGGACCTTCATCGGGGGTCAGCAGCTCCCAGACGAGGAGGAGGACCGCAACCGCGACGCCGGCGACCCACTCATCCGTCCAGTACCAGGTCCCGACGATGAGCGCCGCGCGAATCAGCATGCGTACGTCCTGATCTGTCGACCGGCGTCGGCGAGGAATGTTCCGACTGCTTGATGATACCGCTCGAACACGTACAGGGCGCCGATGACCTGTACGGGCGCCTCGCCCCGCTCAAAGAAGTCCTGCAGCGTCGCGCGGACGCGACCGCGGCCGAAGACATCGCAGCTCAGCGACTCCGGGCGAAGGACCGTCTGTTCAATCATCGCCCGCTCGGCGGGCATCGACCAGAAGCGTTCATCGGGATGATACGTGCGCACGGGAACCGTCACCGGCGCGCCGACGGCTTGCGCTGCCTGCAGCGCCCGCCGCCATCCGAAACGTGCCGCGCGCGTCACGTGCCACTGCAACCATGACGCTCCGGGGGGAACGCCGGTGCGCTGGTTCGGAATCGTGTCAAAGAGCTCAGGATACGTGGACACGAGCCATTGCTCGTGCCACTCGTGTCGATCTCTCCAGGCCGCCGGCACACGCTGGGCCGCCTCGAAGAAGGCGTAATCGACGAACGGCCGCCGCACCGTGGCATACGGGCGGGCGGCGGCGCTGATCCGGCTGATGGCCTGCGGCAGCTTCTGTTCGTACGGAGCGAACCGCGGCGCTCCCGGAGTCGCGGCGATGAGGCCCCGCGCGATGTCGAGCGCACGCTCGTACGAAAACCCGAGGCGTCCGCCGTAGTACGGCATCGAGGCAAGCAGCTGCTCGGGGGAGCTGATGCGCAGGTACGTGGCGCCGCTGACAACATCGCCGATGTAGCCGCTCAGATAGATATCGAAGCTCTCCGGCATCACGTCGAGCGCCTCGGTGTGCATCAGATCGACGAGATCCATCAAGCCGTCTGTTTCGAGAATGTGGCTCGTTCGCCGTTCGAACCATCCGCCGGTGTACAACGAATGCAGCTTCCACCGTGCGCTAGCTGCCCGTGCCACCCGCCCGGCGATTTTCACGTCGTCGGCTTGCGGCACACCATAGGTCAGCGCCGTCATGACGCGACCCTGGCGGGTCGCCTCCGCGAGAATCGCGCGGCTGTCGAGTCCCCCGCTGAGGGTCAGCCCGGGCGAGTGGGATCCGTCCAGCCGTTTCCGAATTGCGCCCGTCCATGCCGAACGGACGTCCTCGAGCAGTGCCTCGCTGTCGGTGCCGTCGCCGTCCCGCAGCTCTGACCAGGTCCAGTACCGCTTTGCGGTCATGGCGTCTGGAGAGATGGAGACCGCGCTTGCGGGAGGAATCATGCGGACGCTGCGAACGTTGGTACGCGTGCCCAGGCGATATCCGCCGAAGCTCACGGCCTCCTGGATCGCCTCCACGTCCGGATCCGCCGCGATCCCCGGGCCCATCAGCACACCGCGGACGCCGCCGCCGAACGCTGTGCCGTGCGCGCTCGCGCCGACGTAGAGCGGCAGCGCCGCGAAGCGATCGTTGAGCAGCAGCAGCGTGCGCGCCGGCGGATTCCAGAGTGCGATCTGGTATTCGCCGTCGAGATCGCGGATCGCCTCGGGACCGCGGGACCTCAGCGCGTCCAGCAGGCGCCGGCGAAACGCCAGGCTCCGACTCTCGGTGGCGCTGCGGATGCCGCCCTGCGACGGCCAGTCAAACGCCTCTCCGCTCATCCACAGGTACATGCCGTCGGCACTGCGCGCGGGGTCGCACGACTCGTCTTCCATCGCGACGCCTCGAAGCGCAAGAAGACCGATGCCCAGGTGTCCCAGCGTCCACATCGTGGGGCGCTGCCCCGACGTGACGCGCAGCGCGGCCGCCATCGAGGCCAGCACGGTCGGCGTTTCCGCCGGGTCCGCCGGGAGCCATCCAAACAGCACTAGACGAGTTCTCGGGTTGCTCTGGTGCTCGGGTGCTCAGGTTCCGGTTCGCAGGTTCCGGTTCGCAGGTGCTCCGGTTCCAGGTGCTCCGGTTCCAGGTGCTCGGGTGGCTCGGCGCAAAACACCTCCGCCCACGCGGAGGCAAACCGATCGCGACCGTAGGGGCGCTCGGAATCCCGCGCCGTGTCACCAGCGCGGAGCGCGCGCGCCGGATCCGACAGGAAGTACACGAGGCCTTCAGCGATTGCCGCGGGCGTGACCTCGCTGCAGGCCCACCCATCCACCTGATGGCGGACCATCTCGGGCAGTGCACCGCTCGGCGTAATCACAGACGGCAGCCCGGCGCGCTTCGCTTCGAGCACGACGACGGCGAAGCCCTCTTTCTGCTCCGGGCGCGAGGGCACGCAGTGCACCGACGCCGCCGCCATCAGCGCGGGCACATCCTCGCGATGGCCAAGGAACCGCACGCGCCCGGCAAGATCCTGCACGCCCGCCCGCCGTCGAACGCCGTCGCGGTAGCCTCCGTAGGTTGGTGACTCCCACGCGTCGATGGCGCCCACGATATCGAGGGTCGCGTCGTACCCCTGCTTCACGACGAGGCTGAGGGCGTCGAGCAGAACATCGAGCCCCTTCGGCGGGATGATCTGGCCGACATAGATGATTCGACCGGGAACTGGGCAACGCGTCCGCCACTCCGCGTGGCGGTGCGGGACCGTGTTGTAGATCACCCGCGTCTTCGCCGGATTGATGCCGTGGGCGAGCAGCTCGCGCTGAATGAACTGCGAGTTCGGCACGTATTGATCGACACACCGATCGACGAGGCTTCGCCAGAGGAACCGATAGAACGTGCCGGGCTCGGGGGCGTTGCCAAGCCGCAGCACCACGCGGACGCCGAGCCGGCGCAGAATCAACAGCGCGGGCGAGGAGCGCAGGACCGCATTGAACTCGGGCGTGAAAATGTGCGTCGCGCCGAAGCGCCGCGCATCCCGCATCAGATCCAGGCTGGTCCGGGCCACATCCCACACGGCCAGCAGGCGCCCGCGAAGCCGCGCGCGCCGCCGCAGCTCGTACCAGTAATAGCCACACGACCAGCTTGCGCCGATGGCATCGGCCAGGTCGACGACCTTGCCGCTCTCCCACCGGTTGACGACGCAGTGCACGGCAGCGCCGCGTTCGCGCAGCGTCCGCAACACCTCGAACGACATACGCTCGACGCCTGAGACGATCACCATGTTGCCGAAGGCGGCAAGGACCCTCGGGTCGCCCTGGCTGGCCGCGATATCCGCATGGCGCCGGCGGACGAGCCGGCGGGCCCCGGCGGCCAGGCCGTCAGCCGCGTGCTCGAACGAATGGCCGTCCGCCATGCTGCGGCACGAATCGCGCGTAATCAGACCACCGCGCAGCGCCCAGCGCACCTGTCGCAATGCATGCTCCAGGCTGTCGATGTCGCCGACCGCGTGAACACCGCCGGACGCGTCGTCACGAATCAGGTCGGGAGCGCACGCGACGCGGTCCGATACGACGCAGGGCGTGCCGGCCGCGAGCGCCTCGTTCACGATCAGGCCCCAGCTCTCCGACTGGCTCGGCACCGCCACGCAGTCGGCGGCCGCCAGCACGCGCGGCATGGCGCCCTGGTTCAGGAATCCGCACCAGGTCGTGCGAACCCCGGATCGCTCGGCGGCCGCATGCGTCTCGTCCATCAGCGGTCCATTGCCGACCATCGCCAGCATGACATGCGGACCAAGGCGTCCGGCCACGGCCACCACGTCGCCGGGGCGCTTGACCGGCAGGAACTTCCCGGCAAACACCACGAGAAAATCGTCGTCGGCCGCGCCAAGCTCCCGCCGGGTTGCGGCGCGTTGCTCCGCATCGTCGCCGGCCGCCGCAAAGCGGGCGTTGTCCACCGCGTGCGGTGAGTCGAAGATCAGCGGCTCCGGAATGCCGAAGTGACGGAGGTACTCGCGGCTGCGCGTGCCGACGCTCAGGTAGCCATCGAACATCCGCAGCGCCGCTCGTGTGCGAACGGACCACGCGAGACGTGTGAGGCCCGGCGGGCCGCTGAGGCGGTTGCTGTCACCGCGATAGAGAATCGGGATCCGCTGGCGGCGACAGGCGGCGATGCCGCGCAGGTAGAACTTCGAATGCCAGCCCGGGATGACGACGACATCAGGCTGCGTCGCGGCGATGGCTTCGTCGAGCGACCCGACATCCACGCCGCTGAAGCTCGAGGCATCGAATTGCCGCCCCGCATCGGGCGGCGCAAGCACACGGTGTGGGTAGCCGGCGGTCAGGTCGACGTCCCAGGCGAAGGCTTCGTTGAAGCCGACACCCTGCTGCGTGGGCAGCGGCTCTGACGCATACAGAACGGTCAGATCGATATCGCGTCGCTCGGATGCGATGTACCGGAACCACGGCGCCATGTACTGCGTCGGGTGCGTCTGCAGATACGTCACGCGGTGGCGTGTGGTCATGCCGCGATCCGATCGCAGACGGCCGCGAGCCGCCCGGCAAGCGCGCGTGCCGACCAGGGGTCGAGGGCGCTTCGGTTGATCTGCACTGGCTCGCCCGCCGACGAGACGAGCGCGCGAAGCGCGTCCGCGATGCAGCCAATGACGGCTTCGACGGGACGCGCTTCGGCAAAGGTAATCACCCGGGCTGCCGGCGGCGGCGCCGCGGCGCTGATCATGTCGACCGCCGTGCTCTCGTGGTGGTACACCGCCAGCAGCGGACGATTCGCCAGGAGCGCCGGAAACACTTTGCTTGGCGTGTAATGCGGCTCAGAGCTTCCAAGGAGCAGCAGGGCCGAGGCTTGCCGGAGCGCGTCGAGCGCGTCCAGGTAGTCGAGGCGCGCCGGATGCTCGCGCACGAGATGCTCGACGCCAAGCTCGCGCGCGTGCGGCAGGACGCGCGGCTCGCCGCCCCCTGTCTGGTTGCTCGTGCCGAAGAAGTGGAACCGGACGCGATCGGCGAGCTGCGGCTCCCGATCGACCGCCGTCCGCGCCGCCGTGAGAACCGCGCGAAGCGTCGCGACGCCGAGCGGCAGCAGCGTGCCCGTGTAGCAGATGTTCACGCGCCCATCGTCCGGGATGAGCCGCGGTGAGGCGGTCCGGCGCGCGAGCGCCTCGAGGTCGGCTGAATCCCAGCCGATGGGAATCTCGGCGACAGCCCGCGGGCTCGCTCCCGTCCGAGCACACGCGTCCTCGTACGTGCGCGCGGAGACCGCCGTCACAGCGTCCGCCGCGCGAAGCACCCGCGGCTCCAGGCGCTCCGCCAGCGCGCGTGTTGACCGGCTCTTCACGTCAACGGCGCCGCCCGCGCCGCCGCCGACCTCCTTGCCCCACGCGCTCACCCACGGATCCTGGTAATCGAGCACGAAGGGCACGCCGAAGCGGCGCTTGATCATCGGTCCGAGGATCGCGGGGTACGTCGGATAGATCGTGATGAAGATGGCATCGAACGGGTGCTGCTCGAACAGGTGCCAGGCGGTTCGCCGGAGTCCGGGCAACGCGCGAAGGCCGAGATCGCCGACGCCGATCGGGCGCGTCAGTCGAGGCGAGAGCGCCCGGCTTCGAACGACCGAGAGCGATGCCGGAACGAGCGCCGCGAGCTCAGGGTCGACTCGACCCTCGTAGTCCTGCTCCGCGACCGTCAGCACCGTGGGCCGCCAGCCGTACGCCTCGAGATGCGGTGCAAGCAGGCGAACGCGGTGCGTCCCCGCGCTGCTGTCGGGCGGAAAGTGAGGCGAGATCATCAGGAGGCGCCGCATCGATCAGCCGACCGCCTCGTAATAGAGCTGCTCGTACGCGCCGACGATGGCGTCGCACGAGAATCGCTGCTCGCAGTCGCGGCGCACGGAGCGTCGATCGATCGCGGGCAGCCGGGCCACGGCCTGCACCGCTTCGGCGACGGTCGAGACGACGAAACCGGTGGCGCCGTCCCGGACGACTTCCGGCACGCTGCCGCGCGCGAAACCAATCACCGGCGTTCCGCACGCACACGCTTCGGCCATGACGATGCCGAAGGGCTCGTCCCATTCGATGGGCATCAACAGCGCAGCGGCGCCGCCGAGCATGCGGTTCTTCGCCGCGTCATCAACTTCTCCGATGTACGTCACAGAGCGGCCGTCGATGTGCGGCTCGATCTCCGATCGAAAGTAACCCGCGTCGGCGATGTTTCCTGCAATGACAAGGCGCCGTCCGGCGGCCTTCGCGATTTCCACCGCCGTGTGCGTCCCCTTGATGCGCTCGATGCGGCCGAGAAACGCCAGGGGCGCGTCGTCCGGGACGCGTGCCACCGCGCTGTAGCTCGACGCGTCGACGCAGTTGAAGACCGTCCGCCACCTCGGCGCCTCGGCCGGGCCCACGCGCGTGGCGTACAAGCTGGTCGAGCAGCCGGTGAACCACACGGACTCGCCGCCCAGGCGCGCCGCGCGGCGCACGCCGCCCCACGGGATGGCGCGTTGATAGCTCTGAATCTTCTTGACGGTGCGGATCGGCAGCACGGGTGCGAGCGCTGCGAGTCTGCCGAAGCTGTGAATCAGGTCGACCCTGGAGCGCAGCGACATGAGCGACGTCCCGACCTGCACCAGCTCGCGAAGGCGCGGATACCAGCCGCGATGCGGCGCGACCCCGTAGCCGACGAGCGGCGCGGGAGTCCGGCTTTCGGGATGCGCAATGAGCGTCACGTCATGACCGCGCCGCACGAGACCCGACACGAGCAGCGCAATCACGCGCTCGATGCCGCCATACAGGCGTGGGGGCACCGGCAGGTACGGATCAGCGGTGATCGCAATGCGAAGGCTCACGACACGACCTTCGCGACCGCGGCCAGCAGCGCTCCACGTTCCAGCTCGTGTTCCCAGTGCCAGCGGCGACGTGCGGCATCCCAGCTCGCGTCGCCGGCGTGCGCGAGCTGCTCGCGGTCGGTCATCAGCGGGAGCAGCTTCTCCGCGAGGGTCGCGGCATCACCCGGCGAAAAGAGCAGCGCGCCGGCGCCAAGGTCGTTCGCGAGCGGTCGCTGGCCGGGCGTGTCGGTCAGGGCGACGGGGAGCCCGGCGAGCGGATACGTCGTCGCCTTGTTCGGAAGGTTCAGCAGCCGGTTGCGAATATGTCCCTGCTCCGCCGACACGCCGAGATCGAATGGGCGGCACGCATCGACCATGCCCTCCGGCGAGGCGGGTGGCATCACGCGGATCTGCACGCGAGGCGCGGCGGTACTCGCCAGCGCACGAAGCGTCTCGATATAACCCGGCGTCGCGCAACCGCGCAGGTGGAGCGACGCCGCGCGCGCCGTCAGTCCGAGCGCCCGGATGATGTCTTCGAGCCCGCGGTTCGCGCCAATCGTCTGACTGAACCAGTAAACGGAGAATTCGTGCCCGGCATCAACACGGGAGGCCCGGGCCGGTGCGGAAGCGGGCAGCGGAAAAACGTTGTTGATGGAATCCGCCGCGATGCCCAGCTCCTCGCGGCATGCGCAGGCAATCGCGGCGCTGCCGGCCGTGACAAAGGCCGCGCCGTCGGCCGCCAGCCGCATCACGAGGGCGCCTAGCGAGTTCGACAGATCGCCCTCAGGCGATTCGTGCTCGCCGCAGTGGAAATCCTCGAAGTCGACCGCAAATGCGGAACCGCTGCGGTGCCCGGCCTCCGCGACCGCCGCAATCGCTCCGGTAGTTCCCCCGTAAATGAGGTCGGCCGGTTCTTCGAGAATCGCGTCGACGAGCTCGCGATGCACGCGCGCAAACGCCGCCGTGGCCACCGATGCCGGTACCGACGTCAGCACGTGTGCGAACGCGCGCGCCACCTTGTGACGTACCCCGGATCGCAGCCACGCGGCCGGCGCTTCGCTGCGGTCGTAGGTCACCGCCCGCCACTGCCAGTCGCGGGAGGCCGCGATCCCGGTGTCGGCCGCCGTGGCCCATCCTGACGTGCGCGTGCTGACCACGCGGACGCGGTACCCCGCTGCCTGACACGCATCCGCGGCTTTCAACATACGCGGGCAGGTCGACAGGTGCCCGGCGGTCACGACGCAGATGCGGCGGCTCACACGGTCTCCCCTGCTCCATGCCACGAGTGCAGGAGGCGGTGGGCCAGCTCCACGTCATTGACGCTGTCGAGCATGACGAAGCGCGGAATCTGGTGGGGATCGCCATCGAGCGCGGCAAAGGACGGAACGGTCGTGAAGGCCAGGGCGAAGCCTGCCTCGCGGACGATGGCAACCGTGTCTGTCGTGTAGTCCGCCCGGCTGCCGTACGGGTAGGCGAACGACTGAATGGGCGCGTTGATGGCTTCCTGCAGCAGTGTGCGGCACGCGGCGATCTGGCGACGCTGCTCGTCAAGCGGCGCGAGCGCGAGCGTGGGGTGCGACATCGTGTGGCCGCCGATTTCAATCAGCGGGCTCGCGGCAAGCTGGCGCAGCTCCTCCGGCGTCAGCGGACGGTGCCGGTCGGTGACGGCCGCAGGCGCATCGATCGCGTGCACGAGATCGCTCCACTCGGCAAACGGAGCGCCTCTCGCCTCCAGGACGGCGTCCTCGCCGTCTCGGCGGCACAACGCGTCGAACCAGAAATGCCGTCTGTCGAACACCGGGCCCGTGCATGCAAGGACGACCGCGGGGACGTGGTAGCGCTCCAGCGCCGGCAAGGCGTAATCGAGCACGCCTCGGTAGCCGTCATCGAACGTGATCAGCGCTGGTCGCTCCGGAAGCGCGCGCGTGCCGGCGCGCGCGGCCCGCAGATCGTCGAGCGAGATCGGGTTGCAGGACTCTGACAACAAACGGCAGTGACCCTCGAACGTCTCCCGCGTGACATGAAGCTCGTTGAACGGCGCCGTTTCCTCGCGGCTCTCGCGAACACCGTGGTAGCAGAGGATCGCGACACCGGGAAAATCGAACTGCTTCAGGCGCTGCCGGTAGTAACCGACGGCAAATAACACCTCCTTCGCCGCGCGGCGGATGCCCTGGAACGGCGGTTCGGGCGGCTGTGGCGTCGGCATCAGCGGGTCCGGCAGGCGATCGTCACGAGCACCGGGTATCGCGGATCGTGCACGTCGAGCTCCGCAGCGGTGAGCTCTTCAACGGCGATCCCGTACATGGCCGCCGCGGCGGCGAGGCAGTTGCCGTGCGACTCAACCGTCGTGTCGCAATCGGGCCAGACACGCGCGGCGACGACGCGCCAGCCGGCCGCGCTCGCGTGCCAGTAGTCCTCGACGTCCGCCGTCAGCGGCACGAACCCGGGCACCGTCGCCAGGATGATTCCGCCCGGGCGCACGATCCGGCGTGCCTCACGCAGCGAGGCGTCCAGGTTGCGCAAAAAACACAAGGTGTTCGGCAGGAGAAAGCAGTCGTAACTGCCTGACGGCACGCGATCCGCGTGAGCCAGATCGCAGCAGTGCGTTGGCTGAAAGGACGGATCGATGTCGAGCGTGTCCGCGGCGACGATCCCGGAACCGTACCGGCGAATGTGATCCCGTGTCTGAATCTCGATCACGCGACCCGTGATCGCATCGCGGTGAGCGGTGAAGAACTTGTCGACGTAGTACCGATCGATCGGCGTTCCCCGGTCGAACCCGTAGCGGGCGGAAATGGGCGTCACGCGCCGCAAGTTGCCCCACGCCGGCCGTTCCATCCCGCGCGTCACCGTGCGCGCCCACGTGGTCCACTTCGGGCCGAGGAGCGCCTTGATGGCCGTGCCGCCA
This sequence comes from Acidobacteriota bacterium, assembly GCA_023265015.1. Taxonomy (GTDB): domain Bacteria; phylum Acidobacteriota; class Vicinamibacteria; order Vicinamibacterales; family UBA2999; genus Gp6-AA40. The sequence continues at coordinate 21,632 of JAHFUO010000010.1, forward strand.
ATCATGAGGCGTACATCGCGAGGTAATCGCGCGTCACGTCGTCCATGGTGCGCACGCGCGGCAATTTCGTGCGCCACTCGTTGATGATGCCCGGATCTGCCGCAAGCTCCCTGAGGGCCGCGGCGAGCGCACGCGAGTTACCGACGGGAACGAGCCGGCCGTTGATCCCGTCCTGCACGATTTCGGACAGGCCCGGGATGTCGGTCCCAACGACCGGCACACCCTCCGCGTGCGCTTCGAGCGCCACCGTGGGACCTCCCTCGACGACGCGCGACGGGCAGCACATGATGTCCACGCGCTTCAGCACCGCCCTCACGCCCCCCGTGTCGAGCTCGCCGCCGAACGTCACCCAGGCATCGGGACCGACCACCGCCTTGAGTCGATCGAGCACAACCATGTCCTGCCTGTATGGCACCGGGCCGTGAAACTCGAAGCGGATCGGCGCCGAGCGCGGAATCATGGAGATGGCCCGCGCGAGGTCGGTGACGCCCTTGATCGGATCGAAGCGTCCGATGTAGGCAACGGTTACGGGTGCGATCGAGCGCCTGAGGGCCGGCGGCGTACTCGGAAAGCGGACGCCCAGGCGATTGAGCGCAACCTTGTGCGGCGGCGCGCCGTTGGCGAGCAGCACGTTCCGCGCCCACTCTGTCAGCACGACAAACTGGTCCACGACGTCGAGCATTTCGCGCTGGGCGTTCGTGTTGTGCGTGATGAGGTCCGTCATCCCGATCACCGTGCCGAGCTGGCCTGGAATCGTGCGCCCGATGCGTCCGAGCGATGGAGGGATGAGTGCGGCGGCAAGCGCCATGGGCCGCGCCACGCCGCGGTGATTCAGCTCGCAGGCGGCGCACTTCCCGGGACGCGCGATCCCGTCGCAGAGGGTCGCACCCCACCGCATCATCGTGCCCCGCTGGCACGTGAACCCGAGGCTGGCGGAGTGCGTCGTGGCGATGACTTTCGCGCCGAGCGATTTCGCGACCTTCAGTTCCGCGAGCCCGAGCCCCGTGACATACGTGTGCATGTGGACGAGGTCGGGCCGCGAGCGGCGCAGCCACTCGTGAAAACGCTCGGCGCCGCGGACCACGACGCGCCCCTGCGCCTCGTCGCGCGTGACGCGCGGAGGAATCGGATAGCGATAGACCTTGAACCCGCCCTCGTCGTACGTGCGCTCCTGATGGCCGAGCGCCTCGGGCGCGGCGATCAGGACGTCGTGGCCGGCCGCGCGCAGCCGCTTGGCGAGCTCCGACACGTAGACCTCGGTTCCGCCGGTCGAGCTCGGAAGGTACCAACCCGCTGCCTGGACAATGCGCAATCTAAATCAGTTCTCTGGTTGCTTTGGTGCTCGGGTGCATAGGTTCCGGTTCTTAGGTGCTCGGGTGCTCGGGGTGCTCAGGTTCTGGTTCGCAGGTGCTCGGGTGGTTCGGCGTCATGCACCGGCTGAACCCAAGAACCCGAGCACCCGCGAACCCGAACCTGAGCACCCCGAGCACCCGAGCACCCTGAGAACCGCATTAGACAGGCTTGCCCTGGGCGCGGCGGATCATCGTGCGCACGGTGCGCACCGCCACGTTCGGAATCCACGGGCGATCGAGCGTGCTGCCATACGGCACCACCGCGTGCGGCGACCGGGGCCGCCGAAGCTCGCGATACTGGGCGAACAGCGCCTGGTAGGCGTCCGTCCGCATCCGGATGTCGTGATGCGCGGCGACGTACCGCCATGCGGCCTCGCTGATTGATTCGACGAGCGAGCGATCGCGATCGAGCGCGGCGATCGCATCAGCAAACGCGCTGATGTGGCCGACCGGAGGCATCAGGCCCGTCTGCCCGTCCGACAGGATCTCCGCGACGCCGCTCTCCACGTGGCTCACGACCGGCACCAGGCCGACGTTCATCGCCTCGAGCAGCGCCACCGGAACTCCCTCATAACGGGTGGGCAGAATGAAGACGTCGTGATCCGCCGCGAGATCGATGACTTCTGGCGTCGTCTTCCGCCCGAGAAAACTGACCCGCGGTGTCTGCCACGCGCCGCGCAGTCTCGCCTCGTCAGGTCCCGCGCCGACCATCGTCCAGGCCACGTCGATGCCGCGATCGACGAGCGCGCGATCGATGAGCGGGAGATCGAGCACGCCCTTCTGGCCATGCTCGTAGCGACCGACGAACAGCAGCCGAAGCGGACCCATGACGGCGCCCCGCCGGCGCGGGGGCGCGCGAAGCCCGTACGGCAGAAAGTGGACGTCGCCGCTGCGATGCGGCAACCGCTCCTTCAGCTTCCGCTCCATCGTCCGGCCGTAGACGACGAATGCGTCGATGACCGCTTCGTGGCGCGCCGCAAGGTCGTAATAGTAGTCGTGGTCGCCGTGAAGGATCTGCACGACCGCGCGCCCGCAGTCGAACGCCGATGCCATCGCCAGCTCCAGGAGATCGTTCGCGACCAGCACGCCCTCGCCGGCTGGAAGGGCATCGCGCAGGCGACGCAGGACGGCGTGGAAGTTCTCCACCGGCGACCGGAACTCGAAGGTTGCCTGGTAGTCGGCGTGGAATGCGCCGCCAAACCTCGCGTCGGTCGACAGCGGGTTGTACGTCAGCATCGCGCCGTGGGCGAATCCATCAGGCCGGCGATATCGCAGCAGGCCGTCGATGATGTTCAGCATGCCCCCGAGCTTGTCGGGAACGACGTAGATGACGCTTGGCGAAGTCACTGGCGCCATGCACGCACGGTGATCGCCCAGGTCGGCGCGGCGCCGCGGAAAGGCGAGCGGATGGCCGGCGACCGGGCCGGAAGGGGCGCCAGGTTCCGCAGCTCGAAGACGAAGCCCGCGTTCGCCAGCAGCTCGAAGGCCCTGCCGGTGTGACGATGGGCCGGATCGAATTCATGGAGATCAATCGTCATCGCGCGAACCGCATCGAGAGCGCCGGCGCAGTCCTCAAGCACCGGCACCTCGGCGCCTTCGATGTCGAGCTTCAGCAAATCGACGGGTGACTCGAGGTAATCGCGAAGGCGCACAGTCGGCACCGACTGCGTCCGGCCGGCGATCACCCCAAGAGAGGCGACCGCCCCGGAGTCCGACCCCTCGCACACGAATTCCGTGGTGCCGCACGACGTCCAGGCCGCGGCAGCGACGACTTCAACGTCCCCGGCTCCGTTGACCGACAGATTGCGGCGGCATATTTCCGCGATCGCGGGATCCGCTTCGAACGCCGTGATGCGTGCCTGCGGATATCGACGCTTGAAGAAGAGCGACGCGACCCCGACGTTCGCGCCGCAGTCGAGGATGCGGGGCGCCCTAGCATTGGTGTCGAACGCGAGCGTCTGGTGGATGAAAATCTCCTCCCACTGAGGCCAGACGGAGATCGCATCGCCGTACTCGAGCCGATAGTCGCCAGCCGCGACATGACCAGGCGTATATCGCGGCACGCGACCCGATTCGCGCTCGAGGGCCTGCAGCATCGCCCGCTCGGGTGTCGGCCACAAGTCGCGCTGAACACGGCGGGCCAGGCGCCAGAACCGGGACGGCAGGGGGGGCATCTCTATGCGCGGACGACGGGAGGCGACACGGCCCGGGGACGCCGCGCATTCACAACATCCGGATGATTCAGCGTCAGCTCTTCGGATCCGTCGAGCAGCGCATCGATCGCCTCGGCGCCCTGCGCGAAGCTGTGATCCTGGTTCGACACCTCGTACTTCCAGGCGCCGAACCGGCCGCGGCTGAAGACGCCGCGCGCCTCGAGCGCGGATTGAATCCGCGTCAGGCCACGATCGCGGTTCAACGAGGGGACGGGATAGCCGTGCTCGAGACGCGTGTGCCAGGCGTGGTGCACGCGCGCGTAGGAGTCGATCAGGCCGGTCGCGGCGAGGCCGCGGATGACGTCCGCCACGACGCCGTTTCGATCGACCCTCTGGTGCGCCGACTCGGACACTTCCGCCATCAGCGACCACTGCGACGATGGATCGGGCACGTTGTTGGGCGAATAGTGCGAGAAATGCGTGACCCGGTAGAACGGGCAGTTCGATTCCGGGAAGTACATCCAGCACTTGCGTGCGAGCATCTCGGGCGTGGCGCCGTGAAGTCCAACGCCGATCACGTGGGTCGACGAGTACTCGAGATCGCGGGACGCGTCGCTCAGATCGGAGTCGAGATCGCTGATCTCGACGAGGCGATCGAGCGGCATCGTGGAGATCAGCGTTCCGTAGCCGACCTGGCGTCCGTCCGCCAGCGTCACCGTCCTGGCCGCCGTATCGACGCGCTGCACCTTCACGCCAAACCTGAGGCGCGACTCGCGGCCGTCGTCCCGCTGCTTCAATCTCGCCGCCAGCGCATGCCACACGGCGCCCGTGCCTCCGCGGCGCGGGAAGCGGAATCGATTGTTCGGCCCCCACGAGACGTCGTCGCGGCCAAGGCGCATGTTCTCGCGCGCCCGTGCCGCGTCGGGCACCGCGACGCGATCACCAATCCAGCGCCAGTCCATCTGCTCCGGATCGCGTGCCCAGACCTTGCGGTTATACGGACGCATGAACAGCTCGGAGATGCCGGCGCCGAACGTGCGCTCGATCCACTCGCCGAAATTCGACGGCCTCGCGCCGGTGTGCGCCGCGGCAGCCGCCTCGAGGCCGCGCAGCGCCCTCGCGCCGTCCGCATCCGGAAGCCGGTGGAGATTGAGCTGAAATGGGTACGGCACGAAGCGGTTCCGGATCCAGACCCAGGATTCGCGCTCGTGATACAGCCAGCCGTCCGCGCCGAGCAGATCATCCATCAGCTGATCGAACATCTCGTAGTGGCTGAACTGCACGTGCCCGCCGAGATCCCAGGTGAAGCCGTGCTCGTCGACCACGGACCGGGCGAGGCCGCCCGGGACGAGGCCGCCCTCGAGCAGGAGCCAGTCGTGGATGCCGCGGCCCTCGAGCCGCCATGCGGCGCCAAGCCCCGTTGGGCCCGCGCCGATGATCAGGTAGGGAACGCTCGCGACCGTCATCGCCGGTGGACCTGCGTCACCGAAGGGCTCCGGCTGGAAGCTCGACGAACGGCGTCACCGACCACGCGCAATCGACGCGGACGTAGCCCTTTCGCGTCCCCGTCTCGTGATAGAGCGGTGACGAACCGGCGTCGACCGAGAACGACAGGGCCGGCTCCTGCAGATCGAGAAGCGCGCCGGCGTTCCAGAGACACAGGGCGACGTGGAAATCGCCGGCGAGCAGCGTGTGCGCGGGAATGGTCACGCGCGCGTCGAATTCACCGGGACCGGATGGACACCCGACCCCGGCGTCCTGACTGTTCGTGGTGAAGACCGTGACGCCGTCGGACGACAGCACGCCGATGCCGATGCGCGTGCCGGGTGAGCGGTCAGGCAGTGTGAAGCGGATCCGGCAGACGACCGGCTCCGTGCAGATCGGGGCCTCGAGCGGGCGGCCGGCCTCATCCTCGAGATCCGCCGACAGGATCTGCGGCTCGCCGGTCCGCGCGCCGGCCACGTATCCGCCGCGTGCCTCGCCGGCGAGATACGACGCCACAACGGAGCGCACGTCGCCGACACGGACAAGCTGCCCGCGCTGCAGCAGCATCGCGGACGAGCAGAGCCGCTGAATCGCCGCCATGTTGTGCGACACGAAGAGCACCGTGCGGCCGCCGCGCGCCACGTCGCCGAGCTTGCCGAGACACTTGCGCTGGAAGTGCACGTCGCCGACCGCCAGCACCTCGTCGACGATCAGGATCTCCGGCTCCATCTGCGCCGCCACCGCGAAGCCGAGGCGCACGTACATGCCGCTCGAATAGTGCTTCACGGGCGTGTCGATGAACTGTTCGATCTCCGCGAAGCGGACGATCTCGTCGAACTTGCGCTCGATCTCCGCCTTGCGCATGCCGAGAATGGCGCCGTTCAGGAAAATGTTCTCCCGCCCCGTGAGGTCGGGATGGAAACCGGTCCCGACTTCCAGCAGCGATCCCACGCGGCCGTGAATCTCCGCTTCGCCTTCCGTCGGCTGCGTGATGCGGGAGAGGATCTTCAGCAGCGTCGATTTGCCGGCGCCGTTGCCGCCGATGACGCCGACGACCTCGCCCCGCCGGATGTCGTGCGAGATCTCCTTGAGCGCCCAGATCGTCGTCGACGCGGCAAAGCCGCCCGGCGCCAGACGCCGGAACGGGCGCGACATCGCGGCCGCGATTTTATCGCGCAGCAGATCGTACTGCTCCTCGCGCGCGCCAATCGTGTAGCGCTTGCCGAGCCCGCGGATTCTGATGGCGATGTCAGCCAAGGAGGTGAGGGCTTTCCCGAATCCCGAGCATCAGGCCAGGTCGACGATCGATCCTTCGACCGAGTGGAAGTACGCGGCGCCGGCGGCAAGCGCCGCCGCGACGACGATCACCGACACGGCGGTCATGGATCCCGCACCCGGTGTCCCGAGCAGCGCGCCCCTGAACCCCTCGACGACCGTGGCCATCGGGTTCAGCGCGTACACCAGCCGCCACCGTTCGGGCACCATCGAGGCGGGATACGCGACCGGGGTCAGGAACAGCCAGATCTGAATGACGAACGGCAGCACGTAGCGGGCATCGCGATACCGGACGCTCAGAGCCGACGTCCACAGCGTGACCGCGAACGCGCTGAGCACGCCGAGCGCCGCATAGAACGGCAGCATCATGACGGCGGACGAGGGCATCACGTGATACCACGCCATCAGCACGAGCAGCATCCCGAACGAGATGAGCATGTCCAGGGCCGGCATGAGCACCGCCGCGAGCGGCACCAGCACGCGCGGGAAGTAGACCTTCGCGATCAGATGCTGGTTGCCGACGAGCGACGCCGATCCGTTCGCCGCCGCAGCGGCGAAGTAGGTCCACGGCACCAGCGCGGCCAGCGAGAAGACGGGATACGGCACGCCGTCGGACGGCATCTTCGCCAGGCGGCCGAAGAAGATCGTGAAGACCACCATGGCCAGGAACGGCTGCAGCACGCTCCATCCGATGCCAAGGACGGTCTGCTTGTAGCGCACCTTGATGTCGCGCAGCACGAGGAAGTACAGCAGCTCGCGCGCATGCCAGACTTCGCCGAGCGTGAACGACACCGCGCGCGTGCCGGGGCGGATGTGCGTGACCGGGAGCGCTGCCGGCTGAGTGCTCACGGCGCCTCCTCGAGAAACAAACCGAGCACCGACAGTCCCCATACGCGCGACCAGTGAGCGCGGCCGCGCTCCCACTCGCTCCAGACATCGGCCGCCGCGCGCGCGTTCACCCATCCACGCGAGACGGCCGACTGCAGCCCCTGGCGCGCCGTGTCGCGCAATCCTCCGCGCATCCACGTGTCAAACGGCAGCGTGAACCCGCGCTTCGGGCGACCGGCGATGCCCGGCGGAAGCGGACGCGCCAGGCTTTCGTACAGCAGACGCTTTCCGTCGAGCAGTGCAGGATGCTGTCCCGCCGCCGGCCACACGCTCGCCAGCAGTCGATGGTCGACGAAGGGCACTCGAACTTCGAGCGCGTGCGCCATGGACACCGCGTCGATATCCCGGAGCAGCTGGCCCTGCAGGTAGGCGCCCGTCTCGAGCCGCGCGACCGTCGCCAACGGCGTTTCGTGGGCGGTGGAGCGGAACATGCGCGCTTCGGCGTCTCCGAGCGCGTCAGCCGCGGCGCGCCACGCGCCTCCTTCGAAGGCAGGACCGATCAAGGCCGGCCACTCCTCGGGCATGAAATTTCCTCGCAGGGCGCGGTAGGCCGACACCGCGTCTGGCGCGCCGGCAAAATGCTGCCACTTGCGCGCGCGCCAGTCCGGCACCGCCGACGCGGCCAGCGCGGTCGCCGGCAGCGCGGATGAAAACCATTTCGACGCCTTCAGGGCCGAGGGTATGCGTCGAAAGCTCGGATAGCCGCCGAAGAGCTCGTCGCCGCCAACGCCGGACAGCACAGCCTTCACGCCGGTTCTGGCGACAGCCTGGGACACGAAATACGAGTTGATCGCATCCGCGCTCGGCGCGTCGAGCCGCCGGATGATGGCGGGAAGCGCGCGTTCGATCGAGGCGGCGCCGATCATCAGCTCGTGATGCGTGGTCTCACAACTGGTCGCGACAACTCTGGCTTCGTCAAGCTCGGACATCGAGGGCTCGTCGCCGGCAACGGTGTATGTATGGAGCGGGCCGGATGTCAGCGAGCGCGCCGTCGCGACGATCGCCGCGGAGTCAATGCCGCCCGAAAGAAAGATCCCGACCGGCACGTCGGCGACGAGATGTGCCGCGACGCTGTCGCGAATCGCCTCGCGCACCTGCTCGCGAAGCTCCGTCTCGTCGACGGGGTGCTCGTTCCCGTACGCGCCGATGTAATCCGCAAACGTCGCGCGCTCGACGCGCCCATCCTCGTGCCATCGCTTCCACGTGCCCGGCAGAAGGCTCTCGACGTTCCGAAGCCACGTCAGCGGCGCGGGCGTGGAGCTCCACGCCAGGAACGCGAGGATGCCGGCGGCCGACACGTCTCGATCGACGAGCGACGCCCGGCGGAGCGCGCCGATTTCCGAGGCGAACGCAATTCCGCGCGGCCTGGTGGCGACGTAGAGCGGCTTGATGCCGAAGCGGTCGCGGGCGAGTGCCAGGCTGCGTTCCCGCGCGTCCCAGATGGCCAGCGCGAACATGCCGCGCGCGCGGCTCAACGCCGCCATCCCGTCGCGCACGACGAGCGCCAGCAGCACCTCGGTATCCGATGAGGTGAGAAAGGGGACGCCCGCCCTCGCGAGATCCGCGCGGAGCTCGCGGTAGTTGTAGATCTCGCCGTTGAAAACGATGGAAAAGCGGCCGTCGGGCGTGGTCATCGGCTGCCGGCCAGCCGGCGTGGGATCAATGATGGCGAGGCGCCGGTGGACCAGCAGCGTGCGGCCGTCAATCAGGGTCCCTTCACCGTCGGGACCGCGGTGAGCCAGCGCCGCGCTCAGGTCAGCGGCCGTGCGGGTCGCGTCGAATCCTTCGGCCTCGGACCAGCCGAACACGCCACCTATGCCGCACATTGTGTAGAGCGCGGGCGTCAGCCCGCGCGACCGTGTTTACAGAAGACGCTGCGGAACCACGAGGGTGTCGCCCGGCTGAATCGAATCGGTGAGATCGACCTTCACCTCCGTCTTCTTACCCTTGACGACGCGAATCACCTTCATGCGCCGGTTGGATCCCTTGTCGGTCAGGCCGCCGGCGAGCGAGATCGCCTGAAGCACGGTCAGCCCCCGCTCGTACGTGTACGCGCCCGGGGTCCTCACCTGGCCGGTAATGAAGAATTTCTCCGCCTTCGGCACGAAGATCGTGTCGCCTTCCATCAGCGATACGTTCTCCGACAGGCGTCCAAGCTGCAGATCCGCAAGGCTGACGCGCGAGACGTTCGCCTGGTCGACCAGGTCCGGGGTCAGAGGCTGCGCCGTGACAGGATCGCGCGGACGAAGAATCAGCACCTCCGTGCTTGCAGTCTGGGTCGTCGATCCGGCCGCCGCCAGTGCTTCGATCAGTGTCATCTGGCCGGTCATCGGGTATTTCCCCGGCGACCGCACCTCGCCGACGATGAACACGCTGCGGCTGCGGAACTGCTCGACATCAACCGCGACCTGGGCGCGGTTGATGAAGCCGTTCTCGAGTTTCGTTTTCAGCGACTGCTCGATGTCTCGAAGCCTCAGACCTGCCGCAGGGACACGACCGAGCATCGGATACTGAAAGCTGCCGTCGTTGTCCACGCGATAGATGCCGGACATGGTGGGCTCTTCGTACACCGTCACCTTCAGGACATCCTGTGCGCCCACGATGTAGTCGTTTGACGAACCCGTCGCCGGACGAGCGGGCAGCGCGGTGGTCCGCTGCGAACCGTCCGCGGGAGACGCCGTCGTTTGCGCGCCGGCCGCGGGAGCGGTCAGCGCGATGAGAAGGCACGTGGCTAGCAATCTGGTCATGTTCAGAAACCGTAAGTGACAGAGGTGTAGATACGGCGGCGCGCGTAGTTAAACAGCGCTCCCCCGGTTGACCGTCTCTTCATGTCGTCGTAGTTGACGCCGACCCGTCCCTGCGTGGAAATTCGAACCGAGAGCCCGCCGCCGAAGGTGTCGATGAAATCGGTGCGCGCGGCCGCGGTTGGGCTCACGGCGTACGCCATTTTTTCGCGGCTGCCGCGGAGCGCGAGATCCAGCGGCCCGACGAGGGTCTGCAGAATGTCGAGCCCGCCGGCGGTCGAAAGATAGAACGGCTGAGTCGTGCTGATCGAATAGGTCGTATCGCGCTGAAAGCGGCCGTCGAAGCGAGTAACGCCGAGCAGTGTATACCCAAGGCCAACCGTCGATGTGAACCCCCCGAATGACGACGCCTCGCCAGCCGCCCCGGTCGGGTGCTGCGGTTGCATCTTGTGGTAGCCCACCGACGCGCGGCCGCTAATGACCGCGTCCGGTGCGAACTGCAAGCCAGCATTGGCGCGGAAGTTGTCGGTGTTGCGCGACCGCTGCGCCGTGAACCCGTCGCGGCCCGCACCGCCGTCGATGAAGAACGATGTGAAGGGACTGATATCCGCACGGATGCCGACGACGATGTTTGTCGTGTCTCGGTTCAACTGTAAAGCCAGATCCGCTCCCCGGAATGCGTAGCCCGCGTCATAGGCGGTGGCGTCGTGCGTCACGGCGGCGGTCATGGCGAGGCGCGAGGTGAGGCGCCCCCCAAGGCTGGCGCCGTATCCGAGATCGCGGCGCGGGGCGCGAATGTCAATCTCGCTGTTCGCACGCTCCTTGAGATGCGCCCACGCGACGGTGGCCGCCGGCCGCAGCCGGCTGAGCGCAAAGTCCATGCGGCTGCTCACCTTGCCGTTGACGGAGCGCTGGCTCTTGTAGCGATCGAAGTAGACGTACTCGGCGGACCCTTGCGTCGATACCCGCCCGATGCCGAGCGTCAACATCGAGTCGACCTGCGAGAGGAAGCTGCCGCTCACGTCCTGCCTGACATCGTCGGGCGTGATGAACACGTTGGAGTCGATGCCAGCCTCGCGAAGCTGAATGGTCGGCGTCCACTGCAAGGGTCCCAGCACGAAGCGGCCGGCGGTCCCCTGGCCGTGCGCGGTCGAAGGCGCGGTCAACACACTCATCCCTACGAGTAGGACGAAAGCGCCACGCCGCGTGGCCGGTTGAACTCGAAACTTATGGTCGTGCATCGTCGGGGTCGGCCTCGATCCGCTCGAGAGATCCGTCCTGGGCGTACACCAGCCGGCGGTCGGGCCTTCCGGATGCCTGCGAGGTGTCGACGAGCAGCTCGCGGAGTTTGCCGTCGGTAAACTGCTGCCATTCGTCAATACGGCCGTCGAAATTCGTGTCTTGTTCAGCTCGAACAAGGACACCCCGGTCGTGAAACTCATGCCGGTCGGCGACGCCGTCGCGACGGGTCGATACATCGACGCGCATCTGGTTGCCGTTCTGAACGACCCAGGTATCCTCGCGTCCGTCCGCCTGGCTCGACGTACCCAGCCGATCGAGCTGGCCGTCAGGACGGTAATACTCCCAGCGGTCGACTCGCCCGTCACCGTCGCCGTCGGCTTCGATGCGGACGCCACGCCCGTCTTCCAGGTACGATCGAATGTCGACGCTGCCATTGCCGTCCGTGTCGTAATCGAGACGGATGACCGTCCGAGTATCGGGGTCATAAACGGGAGACACACGATCGCGCGCGCAACCGGCACTGGCAAGCATTGCGCAGACGGCGCCGGCGGTTGTGTAACGTCCCCGCGAACCTGCGTACAGCTTCGCCCTCTCGCTCACAGTACAAGCGCCAAGATCGGCATAACCATATGACTTTATGGGACTTTTGGTGACTCATCGTAGCGTCTGAGTCATCTCCCCGTTCACGCAATTGATGTCGGTGCGGGACGAAGTCATCCCATTTATCGGCTCGAGTACACGATTGTGCAGGCGGACCCGACGACTTACGGATGCCGCCTTGCTCTCGATCCAACTTCCGGCGCACGGCACCAGCCGGGCACCACATATTCCCCATCAGCATCGAGCGGCGTCCCGGCAAGCGCGGAGCGCCGCGGCGGGCGCACGTAACGAAGCCATTCGACCGGTGAAATGCCGCTTCTCATCGCGCGATGCCACGCGAGCGGGAAATCGCCGCTTCTCGCAGCAATCCAGACGCTCTTGGCGGTTCCGAACGCGACGTTCCGCCGGGCGCGCTCCCGCTCGCCTGGATCGAGCGGACAGTCGGTCGCAGCGAGAGCGCGCCACGCGTGCGCCGACACGCTCGCGTACTGCCGCGCAACCCCGCCTGACTGGAACTCCTGCCCGGGATGCTGGCGATAGAAGAACAGGTCGCCGGGGAACAGGAGCACCGGGTAGCGCGCGCATGCGCGCATCCAGAAAATGGTGTCGGACGGCGCGCCGTAATCGTCGAAGCCCCCAAGCGCCCGGAAGACGTCGGTTCTGAACAACGCGCACGCCGGGCCGCACATGAACAGGCCGAACCCGAGGAACTCACGCCGGTAGCTTTCCCTGGGCATCAACAGCATCGGCTCGGGGCCGCCGGGCCACGACCTGTCGCTCGACAGCCCGAAGCCGGCGCGCGGCTCCGCGCTGAGGAGCGGCACCATCACCGCGAGGCAGTGCGGGTACATCAAGTCATCGGAGTCGTGGAACTTCAGGAACTGCCCGGTTGCGAGGGAAGCCGCCCTGTTGCGATTCCCGAACTGCCCGAGGTTGCGCTCATTCACGACGACGCGGACACGCGGATCGAGGCGCTCGTACTGCCTTGCGATATCGACGGTTCCGTCGGTCGACTGGTTATCCGTGACGATGACCTCGAAGTCGCCAAACGTCTGCGCCAGCACGCTCTCGAGGGAAGACGCGATGTACGTCTCCCGGTTGTACGTGGTGACCAGGATGCTGACGGCCGGGCGGGTCATGCGCGCACCAGCGATCGAATCCAGCGAACGGTGCGTTCCAGCCCGTCCCGCAGCGGAACGGTCGGTTGATAACCGAGATCGCGCCGGGCAGCGCTGATGTCGGCGCACACCGCGAAGCTGTCGCCCGGCCGGTGTGGAAGCGCCCCGAACTGCAGTCGGCTTCGGGCCCTGCCACCGATGACGTCCGCGGCCGTTTCGAGCATCGCGCGCAGCGAGATCACGTCCCCGCTGCCGATGTTGTAAATCGCGACCGGTTCCGGCACCTTCGACACGGCGGCGAGCGCGAACGCGCGCACGTGATCGTCCACGAAGGCGAAGTCGCACAACTGATCACCCGCGCTGAGCGGAACCGGGTCGCCCGCAATCAGCCGCCGAATCGTGAACGGGAGCACGCGGTCCGTATCGTCGCCAGGGCCGTACGGCCCGAAGGGCCTCAGCACGACGAGGGACCGCCGATCTTCCCGCGCGAACGCGGACAGCAGGACGACCGCGGCGTGCTTGGACGCGACGTACGACCACCGCGGGTTGCATGGATAGTCCTCGGCAACCGGCCCGTCCGCCTCGGCGTATTCGCGGCACGTGCCGGCGATGACGACACGCCGAACCGACTGAGGCAACGCGGACCAGAGGTGCAGGCTGGCCTCGATATTGGTGGCCACCATGCGGTCTCGATCGCGCTCACCGGGACGCGCGCCATACGCGGCGAGGTGAAACACGAACTCGGGACTGACGCCTGCCAGGATGTCGCGGAGCCCACGCTCATCACACAGGTCGCCCTGGTGCCAGATGATGCCGCCGGCCGGCGAAGGCACGGTCCGGTGGCGCAGCGCGTGGACCTCCGCCCCTTCGTTGCCCAGGAGACGAGACAGATGCGCGCCGAGAAAACCAGTCGCGCCAGTGATGAATACCCGCCGGCCTCGCAGGGATGTCAGCTCCGACATCACACTGAGCTCGACTCGCGAACGTGCGCCTCGTACGTCGCGATTTGATCCCGGCAGTGATCGAGCGCCGGCTCGCCGCGGCTGGACGCCTTGTACCACTCGATGGTGTGCCGGACCGCCTGGTCGAAGTTCCAGCGCGGCTGCCATCCAAGCTCCCGGCCGGCGCGCGTGATGTCGAGACGGAGGAGGGTGGCCTCGTGCGGGGCGCCGGGCTGCGACACGTCGCGCCACTCACCGGATCCCCACAGCTCGACAACCAGCGACACCAGCTCGCCGACGCTGCGCGAGTTGCGCACGGCCGGCCCGAAGTTGAACGCCGTCCACAGCGCCTGGTTCGCGCGGTCCAGGAGCGCCGCTCCAAGCTGCAGATACCCGGAGAGCGGCTCGAGCACGTGCTGCCAGGGACGAACCGCCGGCGGGTTCCGTACGCCGATCGGCTCGCCGGCCATGAGCGCTCGAACGGCATCCGGCACGATGCGGTCGTCGGCCCAGTCGCCTCCGCCGATGACATTGCCGGCGCGGGCGCTGGCGGCCGGCACGCGATCGCCCTCGCGGAAGAAACTGCGGCGATAGCTGCTGATCAGGATTTCCGCCGCCGCCTTGCTGCCGCTGTAGATATCACGGCCGCCGAGCGTGTCATCCTCGGCGTACCCGCGCTCCCACTCCCGGTTCTCGTAGCACTTGTCGCTGGTGATCAGCACGAGCGCAACAGGGTCCTGATGCAGGCGCGCGACGTCCATCACGTTCACCGTCCCGAGCACGTTCGTGCTGATCGTCTCGACGGGGATCCGGTAGCTGGCGCGCACGAGCGACTGCGCGGCAAGGTGAAACACGATCTCGGGCCGGAACTCGCGCCACACCTGCGTCAGATGATCGAGATCCCGGAGGTCCCCGTGCACCTGCGTCACGAGACGCTTCACGTCTGCCTGCTCGAACAGCGACGGCCGCGTGGGCGGCTCGAGGCTGTAGCCGAGCACGTTCGCGCCGAGCTGATGCAGCCAGATCGAGAGCCAGCTTCCCTTGAAACCGGTGTTGCCGGTGACCAGCACACGGCGGCCGTGGTACGCGTCGCTCCATGGATTGCGCATGATCGTTGGACTAGTGGTATGTCCTTCCCACATCACTGCCGGCCGCGCCGTTGTCGCGGCCGGAAGATCGCGCTCGAAGGCTTGTTGTGAGTAGTACGCAATCAGTTGATGCGATCCACTAGAGAACGTGCGCCTGCTCCCAGACGGCCCACGGCGCGCGCCGGGCGGCCCACATCTCGGAGAGCTGCTGGTAGTCGCGCGGGGTGTCGATGCAGAACCAGAACCCGTCGTGCTGGTACGCAATCAGCTCGCCGTCACGAACGAGCTGCTGGAGCGGCCCGCGCTCGAGCATGAGGTCGGGCGAGGGCGATAATCGATCGAGCACCCGCCGCGAAAATACGAAGAAGCCGCCGCTGATCCAGCCCGACGAGGCCTGCGGCTTTTCGTTGAATTCGCGCACGTCACCGCGCGCCCCCACCGCCAGCTCGCCGAAGCGGCCGGGGGGACGGACCGCGGTGACCGTGGCCAGGCGCCCGTGCGCCCGATGGAAGCGGACGACCTCGCGGAAGTCCACGTCGCAGACGCCGTCGCCGTACGTCACCGCGAACAGGTCGTCATCCTCCGGAATGTGTTTGCCGGCCAGCCAGACCCGGTGCGCGGTCATGCTGTCGTGCCCGGTCTCGGCCAGCGTGATGCGCCAGTCGAGCGGCTCCAGATGCTCGTCCTGGTCCACGGTCACGGCGCGCTTCCCCAGGTCGACGGTCACGTCATTCACCATCGTCGTCAGGTTGAGGAAGTACTGTTTGATCACGTCGGATCGGTAGCCGAGGCAGAGAACGAAGTCCTTGTAGCCCCAGTGGGCGAAGCCCTTCATGATGTGCCACAGGATCGGCTTGCCGCCGATCGGCACCATCGGCTTCGGCGACTCACCGGAGGCGCCGGCCAGCCGCGTCCCATGACCGCCGCAGAGGATGAGGACTTTCATGTGGAGGAACGTCTCGACGTTAAGTATCGGACGAAAGCAGGCCGATAATAACGTCCATGCAGGCCCTCGTCCCCAGGATGTTCCCCGCCCGGCCCCTGCTGAAATGGGCAGGCGGCAAGCGCCAGCTGCTCCCCAGGCTTCGTGAATACTACCCGCTGGAGTACGGGCGGTCATCGAGCCATTCTTCGGCAGCGGCGCCGTATTTTTCGACCTGCACAGCTCCGGACGGCTCGCGGGCAGGCGCGCCTGGTTGGTTGACGACAACGCGGATCTCGTCGGGTGCTACCAGACCCTCATGGCGAGAACCGACGAGGTGATCGCTGCGCTTCGCGAGCTGGCGGACGGGCACCACGCCGGCGGAACAGACTTTTACTACAAGGTCCGCGATGGGCGATTCAACCCGATGCGGGCGGCGCGCATGGCCTACACGCCAGAGCTCGCGGCCATCCTGATCTATCTCAAGTAGCATGAGCCCAAGATGTAGTGTTACGCTGAATCCCACGCGAAAGTGGCGGAACTGGCAGACGCGCCAGACTTAGGATCTGGTACCCGAAAGGGTATGGGGGTTCGAGTCCCTCCTTTCGCA
>JAHFUO010000010.1:38149-60239 GCA_023265015.1 Acidobacteriota bacterium
ATGAAAACGGAATTCCAGGACGTCAGCGAAACCCAGAAGAAGATCATCATCGAGATCCCCAGCGACATCGTTGACGCGGAGTTCGATCGCGTGGCGCGCGACTACTCGAAGCAGGCGCGCCTGCCCGGCTTCCGTCCCGGCAAGGTGCCGTCGACGATCATCAAGCAGCGGTTCCGCGAGCAGATCCATCACGACGTCATGCACGACCTCATCCCGCGGGCCGTGGAAGAGGCGCTGCAGGCGCGCGGAATCGAGCCGGTCGACACGCCCGATATCAAGGATGTCGTCCTGCGCGAAGGCGAGCCGCTGACGTTCACCGCGGCCATCGAAACCGTCCCGCCGTTCGATCCGGGTGATCTGTCGACGATCTCGCTGCACCAGCATCCGACGACCATCACGGAGGACGGGATCGAGAAGACGATCCAGCAGCTGCGCGAGCGCGCGGCCAGGCACGAGAGCGTCGAAGGGCGGCCGGTCGCCGACGGCGACACCGTGGTCCTCCATCTCGACCGCACCGACCCCGACGGCAAGGTCGATCATCATGACGATGTGTCGGTGGAGCTGGGCGCGACGGGCAACCCTCCCGGCTTCGATCAGCACCTGGTCGGCATGAACGCCGGCGACGAGAAGACGTTCATCGTCCACTTCCCCGAGGAGTACCCGGTGAAGGAGATGGCGAACACCGATGCGACCTACAGCGCCCGCGTGAAGGAGATTCGCCGCCGGGTCCTCCCCGAGCTCGATGACGAGTTCGCCAAGGACGTCGGCGACTTCGAGTCGCTCGCGGCGCTGCGCGACCGCGTGCGCACCGACATGCAGGCCGATGCCAAGGCGCATGCGGCGCAGCATGTCCGCCACGACCTGCTCAAGCAGCTGGGGCAGCGCATCAGCTTCGAGCTCCCCTCCTCGCTCGTCGATCGGGAGATCGATCGCCGCCTCGAAGAGTTCGCGCGGCGGCTGACGGATCAGAACGTTGACCCGCGCAAGGCCGGCATCGACTGGGCGCAGTTCCGGGAAGCGCAGCGGGAGTCGGCGCGCGATTCGGTCGCGAGCGTGCTGGTGCTGGATGCAGTCGCCCGGCGCGAGCACCTCACGGTCGCGCCCGAAGATGTCGATAAGGAGATCGAGAAATTCGCTGAACGTTCAGGGCGGACGCCCGCGGCGGTGCGCGCGCAGCTCGAGAAAGACGGTGGCATTGCGCGCCTGGCGGCGGGATTGCGGCGGGAGAAGGCGGTTGACTTGGCGATGTCGCGTGCTAAGATGACAGCCGAGTAGCCTGCCAAAATCATTGAAGAAGGAAGATTGGTGATTGAAGATTTGGACGCGCGGCGCAATCTTCAATAATTCGTCTATCACACGTCGACAATCGTCAACGCTCACACATCACCGATCGACACATCACCAATGAGTCATGCTCAGTTAGTGCCGATGGTGGTCGAGCAGACCAACCGCGGCGAACGCGCCTACGACATTTTTTCCCGGCTGCTGAAGGACAGCATCATCTTCATCGGCACGCCGATCGACGATTCGATCGCGAACCTCGTGATCGCGCAAATGCTGTTTCTCGAGGCCGAGGATCCGGACAAGGACATCTTCCTCTATATCAACAGCCCGGGCGGCTCGATCACAGCGGGGTTCGCGATCTACGACACCATGCAGTTCATCAAGCCGCATGTCCAGACCATGTGTATCGGACAGGCGGCCTCGATGGCGGCCGTGCTCCTCGCGGCCGGCGAAAAGGGCAAGCGCTTCTCGCTCCCCAACTCGCGCATCGTGATTCACCAGCCGCTGATGCAGGGGCTGGCCGGGCAGGCGACCGATATCGACATCGCGGCACGGGAAATCCTGCGCATGCGCGAGCGACTGAACGAAATTCTGGTGTTCCACACCGGCCAGCCGATGAAGCGGATCCAGGAGGACACGGAGCGCGATTACATCATGTCCGCGGATCAGGGCAAGGAATACGGCATCATCGACGACGTCATCCGTAAACGGGTGTAACATCCAGTAAAGAAACCGGGTTCAGGCGTCGATAACCCGGGTATCCCGGGTATCCAGGCGACACCACTCAATCCGGTTTCTTGAGCGAGTTATGGTCAAGAAGAACGGCGAGACTGAGATTCTGCGCTGCTCGTTCTGCAACAAGGATCAGAACGACGTCCGCAAGCTGATCGCGGGCCCGACCGTGTTCATCTGCGATGAATGTGTCGAGGTGTGCAACGACATCATCGCGGACGACAACCGGTTCGAGAACCGCGGCGTCCGGTCGTCGCTTCCCTCGCCGCCCGACATCAAGAAATTCCTCGACGAGTACGTCATCGGCCAGGAGCGGACGAAGAAGAAGCTCGCGGTGGCGATGTACAACCACTACAAGCGGATCGAGATCCAGAAGCAGCCGCGCAGCCGCAACGACGTCGAGCTGACGAAATCCAACATCCTGCTCATCGGCCCGACCGGCACCGGCAAGACGCTGCTCGCGCAGACGCTCGCCAAGCTGCTGTCGGTCCCCTTCACGATCGTCGACGCGACGACGCTCACCGAGGCGGGCTACGTCGGCGAGGACGTCGAGAACATCATCCTCAAGCTGCTGCAGGCCGCCGGCGGCGACATCGAGAAGTGCCAGCAGGGGATCATCTACATCGACGAGGTCGACAAGATCTGCCGCAAGGACGAGAACCCCTCGATCACGCGCGACGTGTCGGGCGAGGGCGTCCAGCAGGCGCTGCTGAAGATCCTGGAGGGCACGGTGGCCAACGTGCCGCCGCAGGGGGGACGCAAGCACCCGCACCAGGAGTTCTTCCAGATCGACACCACCAACATCCTGTTCATCTGCGGCGGCGCGTTCGTCGGCCTGGAGAAGGTCATCGATCGGCGCGTCGGCAAGAAGACGCTCGGCTTCAAGGCGGACGTCAAGTCCGTGCAGAAGCGCGAGGTCGGGACGACGCTCGAACAGGTGGAGCCCGAGGATCTGATCAAGTACGGGCTGATTCCGGAGTTCGTCGGCCGCCTGCCGGTCGTCGGGACGCTCCACGAGCTCGACAAGCCGGCGCTCGTGCAGATCCTGACGCAACCTCGCAACGCGATCACGCGTCAGTACCAGAAGCTGTTCGAGTACGAGAACGTCAAGCTGCGCTTCACCGATGATGCCCTCGAGGCGATCGCCGAGGCGGCGCTCACGCGCAAGATCGGCGCGCGCGGGCTGCGCATGATCATCGAGGATCTCATGCTCGACCTGATGTACTCCGTGCCGGGCCAGAAGAAGCTGCGCGAGGTGATGGTCACCCGCGAGGTCGTCGAGGCCAAGGACAAGTCGATTACGCTGATCGAGAAGGCTGGATAAACGTGGGGATTAGGGATTAGGGATTGGGGATTGGAAGGTTCGGCGTTCTTACCAATCCCTAATCCCCGATCCCCAATCCCTACAAGGATGTGAATGGAAGTCTACGAAACCCTCCCTATCGTCCCGCTCCGGGACGTCGTCGTGTTCCCTCACATGATGATGCCGTTCGTGATTGGGCGGCCGTCGTCTACCCGCGCGCTCGAGCACGCGCTGCTGAAGGACAAGCGGATCTTCCTCGCCGCACAGCACGACGCGTCGATCGATGATCCGCGCCCGGACGACGTGTACACGATGGGATGCGTCGCGAACGTGGTGCAGAGCCTGAAACTGCCCGACGGCAACATCAAGGTACTGGTCGAAGGCGTCGATCGCGCGCGCGCCGTCGAGTGGAAGGAAGACAAGGGCTTCTTCCGCGTCGTCGTGAAGGTGCTGGCGAAGCAGAAGGAAACCTCGGGCGACGTGGAAGGCACGATGGCCCGCGTGGTGTCGCTGTTCGAGCAGTACGTGAAGCTGTCGAACAACCTGCACTACGACGCGATGATTGCCGCCGTCCGCGTGGACGACCCGGGCAAGCTGGCCGACACGATTGCCGCGCACCTGCTCGTCGGTGTCGATGAGAAGCAGAACCTGCTCGAGATCATCTCGCCGCTCGAGCGCCTGAACCGCATCGCCGGGATCCTCGAGATCGAGGTGGACAAGCTTCAGGTCGATCGCCGCATCCAGTCTCGCGTCAAGAAGCAGATGGAGAAGGCGCAGAAGGAGTACTACCTCAACGAGAAGATGAAGGCGATCCAGAAGGAGCTGGGCCGCAAGGACGAGAAGGGCAACGAGGTCGACGAGCTGAAGAAGAAGATCGAGCAGGCGAAGATGCCGAAGGACGTCGAGGAAAAGGCCGTCCAGGAGCTCAAGCGCCTCGAGTCGATGCCGCCGATGTCGGCGGAAGCCACGGTCTCGCGCAACTATCTCGACTGGCTCATCGCCGTGCCCTGGTTCAAGAAGACCCGCGAGAACCGCGATCTGAAGCACGCGGAGTCGGTGCTGCACGAGGACCATTACGGCCTCGACAAGGTCAAGGACCGCATTCTCGAGTTCCTCGCCGTCCGCTCGCTCGTCAAGAAGCCGAAGGCGACGATCCTCACCTTCTCCGGACCTCCAGGCGTGGGCAAGACATCGCTGGCCAAGTCGATCGCGCGCGCGATGAACCGCAAGTTCGTCCGCCTCTCGCTCGGCGGCGTCCGCGACGAGGCCGAGATCCGCGGCCATCGCCGCACCTATATCGGCGCGTTCCCCGGCCAGATCATCCAGATGATGAAGAAGGCCGGCACGCAGAACCCGGTCTTCCTGCTCGACGAAGTCGACAAGATGTCGATGGACTTCCGCGGCGACCCGTCGGCGGCGCTGCTCGAAGTCCTCGACCCGGAGCAGAACAGCGCGTTCCTCGACCACTATCTCGACGTCGAGTTCGACCTCTCGCACGTGATGTTCATCTGCACGGCCAACGTGCTCCACACGGTCCCGCAGGCGCTGCGCGATCGCATGGAAGTCCTGCAGCTGGCGGGCTACACCGAGCAGGAGAAGATCGAGATCGCGAAGCGCTTCCTCGCGCCGAAGGCGATCGAAGGCACCGGGTTGACCGCCAACAACATCGTCATCCATGACGATGCGATCCAGACGATGATTCAGCGGTACACGCGCGAAGCGGGCGTCCGCAGCCTCGAGCGCGAGATCATGTCGATCTGCCGCAAGGTGGCGCGCAAGGTCGTCGGCGAAGGCAAGACCTTCAAGGAAGACTTCACGGCCCAAAAGGTCACCGAGTACCTCGGCGTGCCGCGCTTCCGCCCGAGCATGGCGGAGGAGCAGAACGAGGTCGGCGTCGCGACCGGCCTGGCCTGGACGGAAGTCGGCGGCGAGCTGCTCGTGACCGAAGCGACGCTCATGGCCGGCAAGGGCAAGCTGACGCTCACCGGCAAGCTGGGCGACGTGATGCAGGAGTCGGCGCAGGCCGCGCTGAGCTGGGTCCGGTCGAAGACCGCGGAGCTGAGCCTGGCCGAGGACTTCCATTCGAAGATCGACATCCACGTGCACGTGCCCGAGGGCGCGATCCCGAAGGACGGCCCGTCGGCGGGCATCACGTTGGCCACCACGCTCGTCTCGGCGCTCACGAAGATCCCGGTGCGCCGCGACGTGGCGATGACGGGCGAAATCACGCTCCGCGGCAAGGTGCTGCCGATCGGCGGCGTGAAGGAGAAGGTCCTGGCGGCGCACCGCGCGGGGGTGACCAACATCATCCTGCCGCGCGACAACGAGAAGGACCTGGCTGATATCCCGAAGAACGTGCTCGACGCGCTCGATCTGCACCTGGTGTCGAACATGGACGAGGTGCTGAAAATCGCGCTGGCCGAGCCGCTGCCGGCGCGCATCCCAGCGGCGCCGGTGGTCCCCGAGGTCGTGGACGCGAGCGACTCACGCACCCATTGATGGCGGGTCCGACCGGATGGCGGGTCCGCTACGCGGAACCCGCCCCACGTACGAGTGGCCCTGTCCCTGTAGGCCGGGTTCCGCGAAGCGGACCCGGCGTGCGATAAGGGCGCGCGGACCCGGCGGGCACGTGCTTTGAAAATCGTCGCCGAGTTCGTCACCAGCGCCGCGGGTGCTGGAGACTTTCCGCGTGATCGGCTCCCCGAGATTGCTCTGGTCGGCCGGTCCAATGTCGGCAAATCGAGCCTGATCAACGCGCTGGTGCGGGGCCAGGTGGCCCGCACGAGCGCCGCGCCAGGCAAGACGCGGCTCGCCAACTTCTACCGCGTGCAGCGCGGAACGGCGGCGCCGCTGTATCTGGTCGATCTACCCGGGTATGGATACGCGCGGGGCGGCGACGGCTCGGCGAGGGAATTCAATCGGCTCGCGGAGGCGTATTTCGCGCGGTGCAGGGGCGGGTCTTCCCTGTCCGACGAAGCTCGCAGAGCGAAGTCGGAAGACCCGCCCGACCAGAAACCCATCGCGGTGATCCTGCTGGTCGACTCGCGGCATCCGGGCCTCGAGTCGGACCTGGATGCGTGGACGTGGGTGAGCTCCCTGCCCTGCCCCCGCGGCGTCGTCGGAACCAAAGTGGACAAACTGACGCGGGCAGAGCGCACGCGTCATGCTCGTAAACTCGAATCGTTGTTTCAACTGCCCGTCCCGCTGGTCTCAGCGACGGACGGCGAAGGATTGGACGCACTGTGGAAGCTGATCAGCAACCTCCCAAGCCAAACGGCGGCGCCGCCACAGCCACTGCCACCGCCACCGCCGCACCCGCGGCCCCCGCAGCACAGCAGGCCGCCCCGCCGCCCGCCCAGGTGATCTCGCTGTCGGCGATGAAGGAGATGAGCATCTCCGCGCTGACCAAGATCGCCAAGGAGCTGGACATCGCCGGCGCGACCGGCATGCGGAAGCAGGAGCTCATCTTCGAGATCCTCCGCGTCCGCGCCGAGAAGAGCGGCAACATCTTTTCGGAAGGGGTGCTCGAGACGCTGCCCGACGGCTTCGGCTTCCTGCGCGCGCCCGACTACAACTACCTGCCCGGCCCCGACGACATCTACGTCTCGCCCTCGCAGATCCGCAAGTTCGACCTGCACACCGGCGACACGGTCTCCGGCGTCATCCGGCCCCCGAAGGACGGCGAGCGCTACTTCGCGCTGATCAAGGTCGAAGCCATCAACTTCGAGCCGCCCGAGAGGACCAAGGAAAAAATCTTCTTCGAGAACCTGACGCCGCTCTATCCCCAGGAAAAGCTGAACCTCGAAACCGATTCGGAGAATCTCTCCGGCCGCGTGATGGACCTGCTGACGCCGGTCGGCAAGGGACAGCGCGGGCTCATCGTCGCTCCGCCGCGCACCGGCAAGACGATGCTGCTCCAGAGCCTGGCGAACAGCATTACGAAGAACCACCCCGAGGTGTACCTGATCGTGCTGCTCATCGACGAGCGGCCGGAAGAAGTGACCGACATGCAGCGCTCCGTGCACGGCGAGGTGATCTCGTCGACGTTCGACGAGCCGGCGCAGCGCCACGTGCAGGTCGCCGAGATGGTGATCGAGAAGGCAAAGCGCCTGGTCGAGCACAAGAAGGACGTCGTGATCCTGCTCGACTCGATCACGCGCCTCGCGCGCGCCTACAACACGATCGTCCCGGCATCCGGCAAGGTGCTCTCGGGCGGCGTGGACAGCAACGCGCTCCAGCGCCCGAAGCGCTTCTTCGGCGCCGCGCGCAACATCGAGGAGGGCGGCTCGCTGACCATCGTCGCGACCGCGCTCGTCGACACCGGGTCCCGGATGGACGAAGTGATCTTCGAAGAGTTCAAGGGCACCGGCAACATGGAAATCCACCTCGATCGAAAGCTGACCGATCGCCGCGTGTTCCCGTCGATCGACATCACCAAGAGCGGAACGCGGAAGGAAGAGCTCCTGCTGCCGAAGGAAGAGCTCAACCGCGTGTGGGTGCTGCGCAAGGTGCTGACGCCGCTCTCTCCAACCGAAGCGATGGAGCTGCTGCTGTCGAAGATGGGCAAGACGAAAACGAACGGCGACTTCCTCGCGGCGATGGCGTCAGGGAAGAGCTGAACGCAGCCGGAGTCGAGGTGCCGCAGGTGGATTTCAGACCCGGCATTCTCCTTTCACTCAGGAATCGACGCTTCGGCCACTGGACGCCGCAGTACCTCCGCTACCGCATCCAGGCGGGCATCCGCGCGACGTTTCGCCCGCATGAGCCATCGATCACGCCTCGCGCGGTGAAGCAGCTGGAGGATCTGCTCGGCGCCGACAGTGTCGGCGCGGAGTGGGGCAGCGGCAATACGACCCGGTGGCTCGCCCGGCGCACGAAACATCTCACCAGCTTCGAGACGCTGCCGCCGTACTACGCGCGGGTGGCGGCCGGCCTCCGCGATGAGGGCCTGACCAACGTCGACTACCGCCTCATCCCGCACGACTTCGAGGGCGAGGACGACGAGGAGGAGATGCACCGCAACCCGTTCGTGCGCGCCGCGTACGAGTTCGGCGACGAGACGCTCGACTACGCGGTGGTCGACTCTGCGCCGCGCGGGTGTCTCTGCAACGGTGTGGCGTCAAAGATCAAACGCAGCGGGCTGCTGATCCTCGACAACGCGAACTGGTACCTGCCGCCGCCCGCCAACGTTCGTCCACCGGCGCCCGGATCGGTCTCGGCCGTGATGGGCACGCCCGGCAGCAGCCTTCCCCGCCACAAATGCTGGCCTGAGTTTGCGCGCCGCACGGCGGCCTGGAAAGCGCTCTGGTCGTCCAACGGGGTGCAGATGACCCTCATCCTCGTCAAACCGTGAGCCCGGGCGATGTCCATCCGTAGCGGCGCCCGCGCGAGGCTGGAACGCGTCGCGGCCATGGACCGCCGGACGCTCGTCGAACGCATGGCCGCCAGGCTGGCGCACGCGTTCGGGTATCGCCCGAACGTGCGCCGGATCGCCTACCAGTTCGATCGGTACAGTCGCCGTTTGTACGACTCCGCCTACGCCGAGCGTGACGAAGTCGGTCCGGTGAATCTCGAGGTCAAGCTCGAGCGCCAGCGGCTCGGCGGTCCCTTCGAGCCGCCGATCGTGACGCTTGTCAACGCGGCCGTCATCAGCCTGCTTCAACCCGGTCACCGCAGGATTCTCGAGATCGGATCGGGCACGGGGATGTTCGCGTGGAGCGCGGGCGGCGACGGCAGCCGCGCGATCGTCGCCTCCGAGTTCGACGAGCCGACGCGGCGGTGGGCGATCGAGCATCGCTCGCGGCCGAACATCACCTACTGCGCCCGGCCGCTCGGCTCGTTCGCCGCGCGCGAGTTCGATCTCGTCGTCGCCGTCGAGGTGATCGAGCACATCGGGAGCTTTGGTCCGTTTCTGCGCGATCTGAGCCGGGTCGCGGACAACGCGATCGTGAGCACGCCGAACAAGCACTCGTCGGCCTTTCGAAGCGTTGCGCGCACACCACCGTACTCGGAGCACGTGCGCGAATGGACCGCAGGCGAGTTTCTCTGGGTGCTCCGTGCGTTCTATGCCCGGGTGGACCTGTACACGGTGCCCAGCCTGGCGGCGCAGGTACGTGCGTTGGAGCGCGACCCGGGATACGTGCCCACGGTCGCCGGGTGCAGCGATCTGAGCTGCGAGGAGCCGCTCCTCGCTGCTTGCGCGGGCCCGCTGCTCGCCTGAGCCGCTGCGGCGATCACTCCCAGGACGTGTCCGCCAGGAGCGGGCTGTCGCGATGGACGAACACCGCATCGCCCGACGCCAGGCGGTTGTCGCGCACGCGGCCTCTGAGCGACGCAAAGTCGTAGAGCGCGAATCCGCGCCGCTCCAGCCATTCGACCAGCTCAGAAAAGGTCGTCATCTCCTCGTTGAACAGCCGAAAGAGCCAGAACTCGGCAATCACCACCTCGGTCCGCGACAGGGTCTCCGGCGCGCCCTCGAGCACCTGCAGCTCGTGGCCCTCCACATCGAGCTTGATCAGCGTCCGCCGGCTGTCGACCGCCGCAAGCAACGCGTCGAGCGTCGTTGACGCGTACGGAACGCCGTCGGCGGTGGAGGTACCCGGGTTCGGGATGAAGTTCCCCTCGCCATCGAGGCTCTCGCCCCCACCGCGCATCAGCACGCTCGGCACGCCCGGGCGCGTCACCGCGGTGCTGTGCACGTGCACGCGCGGCGCCTGCCCGGCAATCTGGTTCAGGATCGGAAGACATCCGGGCTGCGGCTCCACCAGGTGGTACGTCGCGTCGGGAAAATGCTCGCGCGCGATCAGCGTCCATTGACCGCGATTGGCGCCCACGTCGACGATCACATCGGGACGGAATCCGGCAGCGCGCAGCAGCTCCAGCGCGTCGCCCATGGCATCGAAGCGCGTGGCGGGCCAACGGTGGAGCGTCATGCCTAGACGCCGCGCCAGGGTCTTGGCGAAGCCGCGCACGACGAGCGGGAGCTTCGGCATCGGTGCGTACTTTATCAGCGCCTGCGGGTTACGATGCTCGGAGCCGGATGCTGAGGCCTTTCCCCGAACGTCTGAGCAAGCGGATCACGCTTGCCGCCATCGCGCTCGCCATTCCTCTTCACCTCACCGTCGACCCGGCGGTTGGCTGGACGCTTCGTCTCATCGCCGCGGCCGGATTCGCGGCTGCCTTCGCCTGCGGACGGCGGTGGCCCCGCCTGGCGCCGGCGGTGGCGATCGGCGCGGCGCCAATCGCGCCGGCTGTCCTTGGCGCGATTGTCCACGTCGCCGCGCTCAATGTGTTCTACACCATCGTCCTCGCGGCGCTCTTCGGCGCGCTGCTGCCGGGCGTGCCGCGCGACCGGTGGGAGCTGCCGCCCGCCTGGCGGCTTCTGCTTGGCGTGTGGGCGCTGACGCTCTCGCTGGCGTGGCCGGCGCTGATCGTGCGCGAAGCCGGATTGCGGCTCGGCACGCTGCGCGACACAGGCGCGCTCGATTCGTGGGCGTTCCTCAACACGCCGCAGGTGGAAAGCTGGATCCTGCACGTCGTGCTGGCGCAGCTCATCGGGCTCGTGTGGCTCGAGTGGCTCTTCGTCAACACAAGAGGGCCGGCTGAAGCCGGCCCCCACGTACCGGAGGGTTCGTACGTGGGGGCCGGCTTCCCTGCCCGACCCAGCCGTGGCGGAGTCGGGAGCCGGCCCGACGATCCGCCGCTCGCTGTTCACGGCCTCTGGATCGGCGCATCGGTCGCGGGCCTCGTGGCGGTCTATCAGGGCACGGTCAACATGGCGTTCCTGAGCGGCGGCGTCTGGCCCGGGCTGCTGCGCGCCGCGGGGACGCTGCTCGACGCAAACGCGTACGGCGCGGTCGCGGCGCTGGCGGGGCCGATCGCGTTCGTCTCGATTCCATATCTCGGCATCCGGCAGCCGCGATTTGCCCAGGCCGCGGCGCTGGCCCTCAACTGGGGCGGCGCCTGGATGTCGGGCTCGCGGACGGGACTCGTCTGCGGAGCCGTTGGAACTCTGTTGCTCGTCTATGAGCTCATGAGATCCGGCAGCCGCGACGAGATCGCCGAGCGCCGCACGCCCGAGCTGCTCGGCGGCGCCATCGTCATCGTCCTTCTGCTGATCGTGGCCGCGGGCGCGGTCGGACCGCTGAAGCGGATGACGGAAGCAGGATCGCGGCCCGGGGCTTCGCTGCGGGACCTGTGGACGCGCGGTGGATACGGCAGCGTGGCGACGCGGATGGTGCGCGACTACCCGCTCACCGGCGTCGGCGTCGGCAGCTTCAACTGGATGGCACCCGATTACTGGCGGCGAATGGCCAACGACAAGCTGCCGTTCGATAATGCGCAGAACTGGTGGCGGCACCAGGTCGCGGAGCTTGGCCTCGTGGCGTCGCTGCCGATCCTGCTCTGGTCGTTTCTGATCGCGGGGCTGGTCCTGACGCGGCGATCGCGCCCCGACGCGAGAATCGAGACCGCCACGCTGAGGGGGTTGCTGATCGGGATTGGCGCTGCGTCGCTGCTCGGCATGCCGACGCAGAACCCGATCGTGCTGCTGATCTTCTTTTACGTCGTCGCGCGATGCGAGATCTTGACGCGCCCGGGGACGCAACGAGTCCCGAATCCCGAATCCCCAATCCCGGTTCTCGCCTGGATCGTCGGCGTGCTGATCGCAGTGGGCTACGCGGGCGGGCACCTGGTGCTCGCGCGAGGGCCGCTCAAGCCGCTCGCTCGCGCCGAGCTGACCAACCGCGACTACGTGATCGGCACCTATCCAGCCGAGCGGCTGCCACAGGGACAGTTCCGGTGGACGCGACAGCGTGCGACGTTCGCGCTGGCCGTTCCCTCGCGGTATCTCGTCATCCGCTACCACGTCGAGCATCCTGACGTCGGGACCCACCCCGTCAAACTTCGCATCACAACCCCGTGCCAGACGCTCGTCGACGAGTTCCGCACGGACTCGGGCATCGACGAGCGCGCGTTCGAGCTGCCCGATGATCAGCGCCGCGTCGTGTTCGAAACCAATGTGTCGCGCACGTGGCGGCCATCCACGTCCGGTCTCGCGGACGCCCGGGAGCTTGGGGCCGCCATTGAGGCCGATTTCGTGGGGACCCCGTCCGTGGTCGCCTCCAGGGAGCGCTGGATTCCGTTGAAATCGTGCGGCTCGTGAGTTTGTATAATTGGATGTTCCAATACCCGGGAAAGAGGACACCGTGAAGGAAGGCATCCACCCGAAGTACGCCGAGGTCGACGTGCGCTGCGCGTGCGGCAACACGTTCAAGACGCGATCGACCAAGCCCGAGCTGCACCTTGAAATCTGTTCGGCCTGCCACCCGTTCTTCACGGGGCGCCAGAAGCTGATCGACACCGAGGGGCGCGTCGAGCGCTTTACCAAGAAGTTCGGGGCGCAGACATCCACCCAGCGCAAGACGGCCGCGACCGCCGCCAAGGCGAAGAAGGCGACGACCGCCAAGGCGAAGAAGCCCACCAGGGCAAAGGCCGCGACCACCGCCTGACGCCACTCCTCTCCGAGCGAACGCTCCACCTCCTCGCGTGCCCGCGCGACCAGCGCCCGCTCGTCGAAGACAGTGGCGCGCTCGTCTGCGACCAGGGTCACCGCTACGCCATCGTCGAAGGCATCCCGATCCTCCTGAGAGACGACGTCGCGCACACGCATTGGGGGGCGGAGCTGTCGATCAAGGCGGCCCTCCAGGGCGCGGCGCTCGACCACTGGGCGGAGCCGCAGCCCATGGATCGCGTGCATCGCTTCGTGCAGGAAGCGATTGGCGCAACCGGCGGCAACCTGTATCGCTCCCTCATCGGCAGGCTCACGGAATACCCCGTGCCCGAGCTGCCGCTCGACGCCGGCAGCGGCCGGACGCTCGTGGATGTCGGATGCGGCTGGGGCCGCTGGACGATCGCGGCGGCGCGGCGCGGCTATCACGCGATCGGCGTCGACCCGTATCTCGAGTCGGTGATCGCCGCGCGCCACGTCTGCGCGCAGCTCGGCGTCGACGCCGACTTCGTGGTCGGAGAAGCGCGGCACCTGCCGCTGCGCACGGCATCGCTCGATGCGGCGTTCTCGTACAGTGTCATCCAGCATTTTTCAAAAGACGATGCGCGGCGGGCGGTTGCCGAGATCGGCCGCGTGCTATTGGACGAGGGACGGGCGCTCGTGCAGATGCCGAATGTCTTCGGTGTGCGCTGTCTCTTCAAGCAGGCGAAGCGCGGATTCCGCGAGCCGCGTGCATTCGAGGTGCGCTATTGGCGCCCCGGCGAGCTGCGCCGCATGTTCGAGGACGCGGTGGGTCCATCGCGCCTCACGGTCGATGGCTTTTTCTCGCTGAATGCGCAGCCGGCTGAAGCGAAGCTGCTGCCGCTTCACTATCGCGCGCTCGTGCACGCGTCCGCGGCGCTCGCGCGGCTGGCCAACCGCGTACGGCCGCTCGTGATGATCGCCGACAGCGTGTATGTGACGGCTAGAAGAGCGGGGGTGCCGGCGCGTCGGGAATGACCGCCGCCGATCCCAGCTTGCGATCGAGGCGCGCGAGACGATGCTGCACGGCCTGCTGGCGGGACGCGGTCGCCTGCAGCTGGAGCGACTGCAGCGCGAACGTTCGCGCGACCTGGAGGTCGCGCGCGCGATGCTCGTGGTGCACGGCCAGCGCCTCGGTGGCTTCGCGCACGATGTGCGGCGGGCACCGGCGGAGGTCGAGGACGCGCTGCCACGCCCCGGCCGCGGCGTCGTACCTCCGAAGGCGCCGGCACAATATCGCGTACGCGCGCAGCGCTTCGCCGCGAATGACCTCGTCAGCTATCTCGTTGCCGTAGAGGCCGACCTTCCCGCCTTCGCCAAGGCTACGGCGGGCCGCCGACGCGCAAGGCGCGGAGGCTGGCAGGTCGGCCTTCGCCGCGCGCGCGAACGCGTCCAGCGCCTCGTTCACCATCCCCGCCCGCTCGTAGAGCACTCCCATCCCAAGCGCTTCGCGCGAGGTCCGAGCGGCTGCAGCCCCCTCGTCGAGAAGCTGCGTGGCGCGAGCCGTCAGCATCGCAAGGGACACAATGTCGAGGCGGTTGTGCTCGAACACGGCGTCGAGCCCCCGTGCATCGCCGCTCCGCACGTAGTGGAAGTATCTCGATGGAATCTCGAAGCCGGGGACGTCGCCTTCGCGCTCGTGCCCGCAGAGCGTCCGCTCCAGATTGGTCAGGCGGCACGCGTCATCCTCGCGCCACAGCCGCCGCGCGGGATGAAGCATGTCGACGTGCGGCATCCCCGCGAACGGCGTCTGCATCCGCTGCAGGGCGAAGCGCGTCTCGATGAGCGGCAGGTCGAACGTCTTGCCGTTGTAGGTGACGACGCAGGCCGTATCGGCCGCAAGCTCCGCGACCGACTCCAGCAGCGCGCGCTCCGCGCCGAAGCTCGAAAGGAAAAACTGGCGCAGGCGGAATGTCGCGCCGTCGAACCAGCCGCAGCCGACGAGAAACGCATACGTGCCGGCGCCGCCGGCGAGGCCGGTCGTTTCGAGATCGAGAAACAGGAGTTTCGTTTGCGGCGCGAGCCTTTCAGGCTCGCGAGGCGAACCTGAAAGGTTCGCCCCGCATGTCGTCAACAGCTCCAGCCTGGGCCAGATGCCACCCTCCGGCGGCAGGCAATCGGCGATCGACACGCGCCCGTGACGGTAGCCGGGCGCGTACTTGCGATCGACAACCAGGAACGTCTGCCCGCGCGAGTCTCGCCATTCCCCGCCGAGGATCTCGGCGGCGTCCAGGCACTCGTCTCGCGGACCCGAAGGGTCCGCGCCGCTCGGCACAGACTTGATCACCCCGCGAAGACGGTCGGCGAGCGAGCTCACGCGACCTCGACGGCGGGCGAGGCAGGCTCGGCCCCCGCGATGAGATCCAGGATCCGCAGCGCGACATTCTTCGCAAGCGGCCCGGTATTCCCCACCGGGCCGACGCACGTCGGGCACCCGTGCTGGCACTCGCACCCGGCGATCAGCTCCCGCGTGCGCGCGAGCAGGCTGTCGTGCATGCCGAACAGCGGCTCGCTGAACCCGATGCCGCCCGGGTAGTTGTCGTAGATGAAGATGCGCGGCTCGTCGGCGAGCGTCGCCGGCCCGCCCTGAGCCACGTCGAAGGGCTGGCCGGTGCGTGTCAGATCCGTATCGTCGCCCTGCTCGCCGCTCCCGATCGAGATGCCGATGTCCTGGCGATCGCACATCAACAACAGCTGCGCTACCTGCCGCATCGCGAACGAAAGCCCGACGACGCCGTCGCGCCGATCGTCGGGCGCGTACGGCAACGCCGCCATCACGCTCGTCGGCACCGTCAGCCAGTACGCGGTCGTGTGCATCTGCTGCTCGGGCAGATCCAGCTCGCCGGAGCCGACGTTCTCGTTCGTGTAGAACTTGATCTTCTTGAAGCCGACGACGCGCGAGGACACATGGACTTCGCCGTGAGATTTCCCGGGATTCGGGATTAGGGATTCGGGATTCGGAACCGAAGCATTTCCGGATCCCGAGTCCCGGATCCCGAGTCCCGAGTCAAACGACCCGCCATCGAAGGTATCCAGCACCGTCACCTTCGTGTACGTGATCGCGTCGGTGTAGTAATCGCAGTCGATCTGCCGGACGTACGCCTTGCGCCCATCGAAGTCCAGCTTCTCCACCTGGTACAGCGAGCCTTCGATGATGTAGATCGCCTTCTCGTGGAGCGTCGGCGGCCCGCTCGTGAAGCTCGTCTCCCCAATCACGTCCGCGCCGTTGGTCGTGTCGACGACAACGAAGTTGTCAGAGGAGATCGAGCGCAGGCTGACGGCGTCGGCTGGATACGACTCGTTGGTCCACTGCCACTGGCTTTCTTCATTCTTGCGATGAACGAAGCCGCTCTCCGCAAGGATCCCGAGTACTTCCTGGACATCATGTTTGCCGTACTGCTCCGTCGTCGTGAACGGCAGCTCGAACGCGGCGCACTTCACGTGATCGACGAGGATGTGGAGGTTGTCGGGGTTGATGAGCGCGTGTTCCGGCGGGGCGTCGAAGAAGTACGACGGGTTGCGGACCACGAACTGATCCAGCGGCGCGCTGCTCGCGACAAGGACTGCCGCGGAGCGGCCGCTCCTGCGCCCCGCGCGTCCCGCGCGCTGCCACGTGGAGGCAATCGTTCCAGGGTAGCCCGCCATCACGCAGACGTCGAGCGCGCCGATGTCGATCCCCAGCTCCAGCGCATTGGTCGAGACCACGGCGCGCACGCTGCCTTCGCGCAGCCCCTTTTCGATCTCGCGCCGGCGCTGCGGCAGGTAGCCGCCGCGATACCCGCGAATCTGATCCTGCGTTCCAGGAGGGCCGCCGAAATCATCCTTCAGATACGTCGTCAGGATCTCGGTCGTGAGCCGGCTTTGCGCGAACACGATCAGCTGGAGCTGCCGCTTCAGGAACTCGGACGCGATGCGCCGCGTTTCGGCAAGATACGAGCGCCGGATGCCAAGCTGCCGGTTGACGACCGGAGGGTTCACGAAGAGAAAGAACTTCTCGCCGCGCGGCGCGCCGCTGTCCGAGACGAGCTCGAACGGCTGCTCGACGAGCGCTTCGGCCAGCTCCTTCGGGTTCGCAATCGTCGCCGACGAGCAGATGAAGGTCGGATTCGAGCCGTAATGCCGGCAGATGCGGCGCATCCGCCGCAGCACGTTGGTCAGGTGGCTGCCGAACACGCCGCGGTACGCGTGCAGCTCATCGATCACCACGTAGCGGAGGTTCTCGAACAGCTTCGCCCACCGCGGATGATGCGGGAGGATCCCGGAGTGAAGCATGTCCGGGTTGCTCAGGACGATGTGCGCGCGGCCGCGGATGGCGCGGCGCGCGTCCTGCGGCGTATCGCCGTCGTAGGTGAACACGCCGATCTCGAGCTCGGCGCGGCGCGACAGCTGATCGGACAGCTCGTGCAGCTCCGCGAGCTGATCCTGCGCCAGCGCCTTCGTCGGAAAGAGATAGAGCGCGCGCGCCGACGGATCCCCGAGGATCGCGCTCAGGACCGGCGCGTTGTAGCAGAGCGTCTTGCCCGAGGCGGTCGGCGTGGTGATGACGACGCTGCGCTGCGCGAGCGCGTGCTCGATCGCGGCGGCCTGGTGCGTGTACAGCTGCTCGATGCCGCGAGCCGCCAGGACCTGCTGGAGGCGATCGTCGACGCCCTCGGGAAACGGCGCGTACTCGGCGGCGCGAGGCGCCAGGCGCCGCACGGCGGTGACCCAGCCATCTGGCGTGTCATCCCGGTCCGGCAGTCCGCCCGTCAGCCGGTCGACGATGGATTGCAGCGCCTGATCGTGAGCAGAATCGGTCCGTCCCCGTTCGACTACGCTCAGGGGACCCCGAGGATCGTCGAGGGGTCGTGCCGGCAGCATGACGGGGAGATGGTAGCGCAGAAACAGCGAAAGTCCTAAGCAGCAGGCAGCTGGCGGCGGGCAGCTGGCGGCGGGCAGCAAAGGCAGGTTCTTTCCTGCCAGCTGCCAGCTGCCTGCTGCCTGCTGCCTGCTGCCTGCCGTAGTCCGGTTACTGCGCGTTAAAGTTTTCGCCGATGAGTCTCTTCCCAGTCTCCGGGGTGCAGCCACGCTTCGGCATCGCAGTGTCGCACGTGATCAGCATGCCCGCGAGTGCGCCGAAGTTCCGGCCGTCGCGTAGCGGATACAGCCTCACCGTAAAGAACGTGCCTTCGGGGAACGTATCGGGCGCTACGCCCAGACGGGACATCGCCGCTGCAGAGCCGGTTTCCACACCCCACTGAAGCGGCTTGCCGTCCTTGACGACCACATTGCCGTCGTTGTCAACCACGACGAAGATCAGCTGCGCGTGGTTGGCGCCGGGAATGTACCGCGTGAGCTTCCCGGTCATCGTCTTCGTCGTCGTCTGGTCGTACATCGCAAAGGAGTGATGCGATAGAGCCGGTGCCGCCATCACGGCCAGCACCATCACCCCGAGGAGACCCGTCACCGGCCACGGTTTCCGCGTCACGTCACTCACGCTTCCTCCTCTTGCTCGCGCCGGGTCCGCTTCGCGGGACCCGGCCTACTTGCGTTCCTCGCGCCGGGTCCACTGCGCCCCTCGACCATGCTCGGGACGCCCTGAGCGTAGTCGAAGGGCGCGGGACCCGGCCTACTTGCGTTCCTCGCGCCGGGTCCGCTTCGCGGGACCCGGCCTACTTGTCGCCGGGCCTCACCCAGCCCTTTTCAAAATGCTCCTCCCAGTTTTGCGCCCACGGACGCCCGAAGTAATCGACGTAGCCGGGCTCGCCGGGCAGGAGCTGGGTGGGCTTGCCGTCCGGGCCGTTCACGATCGTGCTCTGCACGCGGCATTCAACGAAGGTGAACCTCGCCTCGGGATCGTCAAGGCCCGTGCGGAACTCCCATGGCGTCACCGTGTGCATCGGGCGGATGAACGCCTCCGGGTCGTAGAACGTCGTGTCGACCGTGATCACTTTGCCGTCGGCGCCTGGCGTGAATACTTCGACCGTTTGCATCCTGCTGCTGTACTCGAACATCGAGTGTGTGATCGTCCATCCCTGGACGTTGGCCGTCCACGCGACAAGCGTGTTGCCATTCCAGAATCCAACGGTCTCGCCGTACCACTGCGGCACCTTCTGCACGTGCGCCCGTCCAATCAGGACGCGGCGCAGGAAATTGTCGGCGATGCCGCTCAGGAACTGCACCTGGTGCGGCGTCATCATCACTTCGATGTCACCGCCAAGTGAGGCCTCGGACCACCACCGCATGAACCCTTCGGGAAAGCAGAACGACGCATTCCACTGCGGCGAGTTGTTCACGACCTCGTGGTAGTTCTGCTGGACCATGCGCTTGCGGTATTCGGGTGTCAGCAGCGACAGCATGGTTGCAGTCTGCAGGTTGCGTCCCCACGTCCACTGTTCCCCGGGCGCCAGGCGACGGTAGCGGCCGTCCCAGTTCGGCAGCGTCTGCCGTGTGTGGACGGTGGGACCGCCCGCCGTCTTTGCCTCGGTCAGCAGCGCGTTGTAATGCTCTTCGGCCGTCTTGTACGGATACGGGCTCACGATTCTGTCGATCGGGCGATCGAGGTTGCAGTCGCCCCACGCGCCAAAGCGCTGATCCCTGACCATGTCGGTCAGCGCGCGAGGCGTGTTGCACCGGGCGTAACGCTTGTCGAGCCAGGACTGCGCGTCGAGATAAAAATTCTTGCTGGTAAAAAGGTCGACAGGCAGCGGCGTGACGCCTGGGGGCGGATTCGTGCTGGGATTCGTCGGAGCGCCCTGCGGGCCCAGACCACCCCCGCCGCGCCCCTGCTGAGCGCCCAGCGTGGCGAGCGAAATCGCAGGTACCAGCGCGATCAGGCCGATCACGGAGATCATGCGCGCCATAGTGCTCCTTAAATTAACTGTAGGCGGACCTGAAGGTCCGCCTCTACGAAAGGTGACCGGCGCGCACGATTCTACGACACGGGGGCGGGCGTGGATAGGGGTGGATTGTCTGTGCTCTTTCGTCTTGGCGTACCCTAACGACGCGCGATGTCCGTGAATACATCCACAGCTGCAGCCGACCGGCTCGTCCGCCGGCTCGGCTTCTGGAGCTCGATCGGCTTCGTCGTCGGCCTG
The DNA here is from genome assembly GCA_023265015.1 of Acidobacteriota bacterium. Classification (GTDB taxonomy): domain Bacteria; phylum Acidobacteriota; class Vicinamibacteria; order Vicinamibacterales; family UBA2999; genus Gp6-AA40. Next base: position 58,074 of record JAHFUO010000010.1, read on the forward strand.
ACGATCGGCTCAGGCATTTTCCGCACGCCCGCGGTCATTGCTGCGCGAGTCCCCGATCCACGCCTGATGCTGGCGGTGTGGATACTCGGTGGCGCAGTCACGTTGTGCGGAGCGCTCTCGATCGCCGAGCTGTCCGCCGCGCTGCCGAAGACCGGCGGGCTCTACGTCTACCTTCGCGAGTCGTGGGGACGCGGCACCGCATTCGTCTTCGTCTGGTCCGAGCTCGTGCTCATCAGGGCCGCCGGACTGGGAGGCATCGCCATCGTGTTTGGCGAGTACCTGCTGCGATCGATCGGCTATGACCCGGTCGTGCATCACACGGCGGCAGACTGGGTGGCGGTCGGGGCGATCGTCTTCGCCACGGTAGCCAACATCCGCGGCGCGCAGACGGGCGCCGCGATGACCGGCCTGTCGAGCGTGGCGAAGTTCGGCGCGCTGGCCTTCATGGTCGTCGCGTCGTTCCTGCTTGGCGGACACGCCGGCGCGTCGACCGCGCATCTCACGAACGCGGCGCAGCCTGTCCATGCCGGGTTGTTCGGCCTCGCGTTCATCTCCGTCCTCTGGGCGTACGACGGCTTCGCCGATCTCCCGTTCATCGCCGGCGAGATCGTCGATCCCGGACGAACCATCCCGCGCGCGCTCATCGGCGGATCGCTCGCGGTGATCGTCATCTACCTGAGCGCCAACCTGGCGTATCTCTACGTGCTGCCGATCGACCAGGTCGCACGATCGCCGCTCATCGCCGCCGACACGATGGAGGCGCTCTTCGGACGGATCGGCGTGAGCTTCGTGTCGGTCGTCGTGATGGTGTCGACATTCGGCGCGGTGAATGGGGATCTGCTCGGCGCTCCGCGCATCTTTTTCGCTGCCGCCGACGATGGGCTGTTCTTCAAATCGCTCGCGCGCGTGCACCCGCGCTATCGGACGCCGCACTTATCCATCCTGCTCGGCGCGGCCCTGGGAATCGTCTTCGTGCTGACGGGAACATTCGAGCAGATCGCGGACACGTTCGTGCTGTCGATCTGGCCGTTCTATGGGCTCGCGGTCGCGGGACTTTACGTGCTGCGGCGCAGGGAACCGGATTTGCCTCGACCGTATCGTGTGCCGGGGTATCCCGTGGTGCCGGCTATCTTCGTCGCCGCCGCCGTCTACCTCGTCGTCAACGCGCTGGTCGAAGATCCGCTCTGGACGACCATGACATTCGCAATCGTCCTCGCGGGAATCCCCGTCTACTACGTCGCGTTCCGCACTTGAGTCTGCTTCCACGCCATTCAGCTTGGGTATCCACTCGCTTTTCGCATCTGGCGGGCGTTGGCGCATTCGCTTTGCACGTATCCACCAGCGAACCGATCCGGCCGTTTTGCTAGAATCGGCTACCGCACAGCGGTCTGAGGTGATCGAGTGCGTTCGCGTCTGAGCGTGTTTACGAGTGTGGGAGATGTCTCCAATTCGTTAGCCGGACAGACGCTTTTGACGACTTCGCAGTCCGGTGGGTGAGAGAGAACGGTGCGTGGCCATGAATCCGTGGATCGCGAAGGCGGTGGTACTCGCAGGCACAGTGGTGATGGTCGCCATTCGCGCGCCGCACGGCCAGCGAAGTCGAAGTGTCAAGGTCGCCAAGAGCCACAAGACTTCGTTAGAGACCGGCCTCTTGGTTCTCGCGTGGGTCGGATTCTTCGTTCCTCTGATCTGGATCGCGTCACCGGCGTTCTCGTTCGCTGAATACCCACTGAGCGCCGGCCCGCTCGTCGCCGGTGTGATGTGCTTGGTGATCGGTCTCTGGCTCTTCTACCGGTCGCACGCTGACCTTGGCACGAATTGGTCGATCACCCTGGAGGTACGTGAGCAGCATCGACTCATCACGCAAGGCGTGTATCGCCGGATCCGCCACCCAATGTACTCGGCGTTGCTCTTGTATTCCGTCGGCCAGACGCTCGTTATCCCGAACTGGGCAGCAGGTCCCTCGAACTTGATCGCGGTCGCGGTCCTCTTCGCGCTTCGTGTCCGCGCGGAAGAGAAGATGATGGTCCAGCAGTTTGGCGACGAATACGCCGCGTACTCGGCCCGGACGAAGCGTCTTGTTCCGCGCGTCTGGTAGACAATACTGAGCCGGCCAACAGGCGCATGCACCTGACGAAACTGCGGTGGCGGCGGTAGAAGGTCCCG
>JAHFUO010000077.1 GCA_023265015.1 Acidobacteriota bacterium
CTTCGACCGCGCGCACACGGTCCTCCCCCGACACGTGACCGTACTGGATTTCGCACGCCTCGCGGACGAGCTGGCCGAGGCTCGTGCGACGGGCGCGGGCCGTCCGGGCGAGATGCGCGTGCAGGTCGGGCGACAGGAGAATCGTGGTCTTCTTGGTGAGCTCCATATGCGTCTCCATATATGGATAATATCACCGTCAACATCGTGGTGGGATTCGCGCCGCTCAAGCCGGCGGAGCTCGTGGATCGTCGGGATGCGGCAGAGGGCGGGCCAGATTCGGTGAGGGTCGAATCGTGCGTGGCCGGGAGAGTCGCCTACTTCCCTTCTGGCTTTTTCGATGTGATGAGAATCTGTTTGAGCTTGGCCACCTCGGCGTCAAGCTCCTTCTCGCCGGGAGGGAACTTGTTCGACTGCAGGATGAACGCCACGATCTCCCGATAGGTCGCGGCCGGCAAGCTGTTCGGGCGGTCCGACGGCATCAGCCTCTGGGTCCGTTCGAACAGCTCGCCAACCGTCGCATCGTCCCACAGAAACGCAAAGCTCTCCTCGACAAGACTCGGCGCGGTGCTCTTTCCGCGAAGGTCGTCGGCGTGACACGACGCGCACGCCTGCGCGTATTGCGTGTTGCCCCGCTCGGCCTGTTTCTCTGTGTAGACCCCGTCCCAGACCGTGCGGTTCGTGCTCGACTTCGCCTCCTGAACATCGTCGCGGCCACTGGCGTTCACGCTGAGCGCGCCATTCATCAGCCACGTGAGCACGACGCAGACGAGCACCGGTGCGAAGCAGGCCCGCCGGTTCATGGGAGCGCAAAAACGAACAACGAATTGCCGGAATTTGGTCGTCGGATCTCCGGGGCCAGCTCCGGTGCGATGAGCGTCGACCAGCTTCCGCCGCCGATTCCTGCGGGGATGGCCACGTACTGCTTCCCTTTCGCCAGATAACTGATCGGAAATCCCTGGGCGGACGTTGACAGGCGTGACTGCCACAGAATCTTTCCCGAGGCCGCATCGTAGGCGTACACGTGACGGTCCCAGTCACCGCCGAACACGACGTTGCCCGCCGTCGCGAGCGCGGCGGTGTTGGACGGCGACGGCGTCCGATGACGCCACAAGATCTTCCCAGAGCTGATATCCATCGCCAGGAACTCACCAAGGTTGCCCCCCGCCTCCGGATGTTTGTAGTCCCTGCGCCGCACAGGTCCCACCCCGCCGCCGCCGACCTCTTTCTGTATTGGACCAAACGTGGCTTTCTCGCAGTTCAGCGTGAGCGGGATATACAACGCGTTGGTCTGCGGGTTGAAAGCCATCGCGCGCCAGCTCTTGAATCCGGACGTGCTCGGACACTGATCAACCTCGACGCCGATCCGAGGAATCTTACCGGGATAGTAAGTGACTTTGCCCGTCTGTGGATTGACGTCCATGATCGTCTGGTACCCGATATCGCTGGCCCGGATGAACTGGCCGTTCGTTCGGTCGAGCTGCCAGAGAATGCCGAGCTTGCCCATCTTGAAGAGCGACTTGCGGCCTCCCGTGTCGATCAGGATGTTCTCGAACACCTCGTCCATGTCCTGTGTCTCGCCGGGCAGGTGCTGGTAGTACCACTTCATCTTTCCGGTGTCGGGATCGAGCGCGAGCGTCGAGTTCGTGTACAGCGCGTCGCCGTCGGTGCCGCGGACGACTCTCGCCCACGGCTTGGCCTGCGCGGTGCCCCAATAAATGAGGTTCGTCTCGGGATCGTAGCTGCCCGAGATCCACGCGTCGCCGCCGGCGCGGAAGTGCAGCGGCAGGTCGCCCCACGTGTCGCCGCCGGGCTCGCCCGGACGAGCAATCGTTGACGTGCGCCACAATTCTTTTCCGGTGGCCGCATCATGCCCTGTGATGAAGCAGACATCCTCTTTGTAGCGGGTGCACCCCGTGATTCCCGCGATCACCTTGCCACGGACGACGATTGGACCGGAGGTGTATTCGTAGCCCAGGTTCGGGTCGGCAACCTTGGTGTCCCACACGAGCTCTCCCGTACGCGCGCTCACGGCGACGACATGCGCGTCGTTCGTGGTGCCAAAGATCCTGTCCCCGAAGATCGCGATGTTTCTCTGGATGCCTCTGCCAACAGCGTCGCCGCCGGCGATCTGGGCGAGGCGCGGGATCGCGGTCTGCTCACCTCCGCCGGCGCTTGAATTGGGTGAGGGCGGTGGAGGTGTCGGCTTCGCCGCGGGACGATACTCCCAGATCAAGTCGCCAGTTGCCGCGTCCAGCGCCTGAATGACGCCCCGAGGGTTCGGCAGGTACATGATGCCGTCGTGGACGAGCGGTGTCGCCTGATTCGACCCGGTGTCGTCGATGGACCACGACCACGCGAGCTGGAGCTGCCCGACGTTCTGCCGGGTGATCTGATCGAGCGGGCTGTAGCCCCACGCGTTGTCCGTGCGCCTCCAGTTCAGCCAGTCGCCAGCGGAGGGGTTGCGCAGCATGGCCTCGGTCACCGGGCGAAAGTCTTTGACCTGAGCCGCGAGCCAGAGGCTTCCCGACAGGATCGTGATAACAATCGAAAAGACGAATCGCGTTCTCATGGCTTTCACCTTTCACGGCAAGCGTAACGCCACGTACTCGGCGGGATGTTCTCTCGATCCGATCGCAACGAGGATGTACTGCTTCCCCTGGAACATATAGGTCATGACCGCGCCCGTCGTGCCCGCAGACAATTCAGTCTCCCAGAGGATCCGGCCGCTCGCCTTGTCATACGCGCGGAGCTTGCGTCCCCCTGCGCCCGGCGCGAGCGACAACGGCATGCCCGCCGGGACCCGGGCCGGCGCCGCCATGATCGGATCCCCTTCTCCTACAAACAGGAGCGTCCTGGTGACGAGCGGGGCGCTGCGGCCCGGATGGCCGAGCGGAGGCAGATTGAGCGGCTTCAGCAGAGGATGGTCCCGTGGTCCGTCGCCATTGGCTATCATCCACGCCACCTCTCCTTTATTCAGATCGATCGCCGTAATCCTGCCGTAGGGCGGCTTCAACAGCGGCAGCCCCAGCGCGGCCGGCGGATATTCCCGCGTGCCCTTCGTGAATGCCAGATCGGTCTCCTTCGGGTTGCCTTCGATGAGATCCGCGACGAATGGGCCGGTAATCGACGGGATGTACAGCATGCCGGTCTCGGGATCGAACGCGGCGCCCTGCCAGTCGGCGCCGCCAACGGAGCCGGGAAGCTGGATTGTGCCCTTCGTCCCGTTCTGTCCGTTTCCTTTGATGGAGGGGGGCGTGAAGATCGGGCCGATGACGTAGTCCTTGATGATCTCGCGCGCCGCGGCCCGGAGCTCCGGCGTGAAGTCGACCAGATCATCAACCGTGACGCCCTGTCGATCGAACGCTGGAGGCTTGGTTGGAAACGGTTGCGTCGATGATGTTTGCTCACCCGGTGTTTTCGATTGCGGCACCGGCCGCTCTTCGATCGGCCAGACGGGCTGGCCGGTCAGGCGATCGAACACGAATGCAAAGGCCTGCTTGGTGACCTGCACGACCGCCCTGATCCGTCTCCCGTCGACGGTGATGTCGGCGAGGATCGGCGCCGCCGGCAGATCATAGTCCCAGAGATCGTGGTGGACGAGCTGGTAATGCCAGACACGCTCGCCCGTCAGGCAGCGCACAGCCACGAGGCTGTTCGCGAACAGGTTGTCGCCTCGTCGATGCCCGCCGTACATGTCGCTTGTTGCGCTGGTGAGCGGGAGGTACGCGTAGCCGAGCTCTTCGTCCGCGCTGATGAGCGACCACAGATTCGCGTGGCCGGTGTACTGCCACGAGTTGTCCTTCCAGGTGTCCACCCCGAACTCACCGGCCCGTGGAATCACGTGAAAGGTCCAGCGCAATTTGCCGGTGCGCACGTCGTAGGCCCGGACATCCCCAGGCGGAGCCTCTTTGTTCTGGGGTGAGTCGGTCATGGACGATCCGACGATCACGACGTCTCTGCACACCTGCGGAGCGCCGGTCCAGTAGTAGCGGGTCTTGGTGTCCGGGGCAAATCCCAGATTGACAACGCCGCGGTCACCGAAGTCGGCGTACGGGCGTCCGGTGTTCAGACTGAGCGCCATCAGGGTCTCGCCCCGCTGCACGAAAATCCGCTGGTCGGCGCCATTGCGCCAATATGCGAGGCCACGGGTACTGTCGCCGGGCAGCCCCTCTGCACCCGTCGGTGGCTCCTGAACCCAGATCGTTTTGCCGGTGCCTGGATGAAACGCCTCGACCAGCCCGATCCCATTGGGACTGTAGAGCACCCCGTTCACCATCAGCGGCGTGGCGCGGAAGTTGTTCGAGGACCGCAGCTTCGGATCCCTGGCCATGAGCTGCGGATCGACGGCGGGCCGCCGCCATGCGATTTTCAGCATCTTGACGTTGTCTTTGTTGATCTGATCGAGCGGCGAATACTTGCGGCTGCCGGAGTCGCCGGAATAATTGCGCCATTCGCCGTTCTGCGTTCGCACGGTCGTCGTCGCGAGCGCGCAGATCGCCGTGGCCATCAGCCAGAGCGTCGGAGTGGATGCTCGTCGCATGATGCGTCCTTTCGTCGAGGGCTCGGCGTGTGTCGGTGGGGTTTCAGTGATGTTCCTTGGTGACCAGATGCTCGAGATCGATCTCGCGGCAAGGAAGATTTTCCTCGAGCCCATACACGCGGGCTGATTATCGCCCAGGCGAAGGGCTTGTCAACAACACAACACGCGCAGCGTCGGAGGTGCCGTGATGAACGCGCTGACGCTCGGCGCGACCGGCTCGGGGCGCGCACCGTCCGACGCCGTCATGCCGAATCGATCGCCAGCTCCTAATCCCGGAGCTCACTTGGGTTGACAATCCGCAACGGGACTCGCACCCCACCGCGCAAGCGTGCGCGGTGGGGGCCCCGCCTGCAGCTTCGATCCGAGCGTCTGCGTGGCCGGGTCGGGCCCCGTTGCGCCTTGTCAACCCAAGTGGGCTCCGGGCGTAGGCCGTGCACAGGAGTTTCGATGGCGATGACCTGTTGCATTGTTGAACAGCGCGTGCCAGACCGGTACATCCCGCGACCGAGCCACCTGAACGAGGTGGCCGATAGCTCGACTATTGGCACCTGCTTGTCGACGTCATTTGGCGCGCGCTTTGCCGCTGAACTGGCGAGGAGGCAGGGTCCGCATGGGATTCGCCGAGCACTCAACGCCGGAGACGCGAGGCAAGCAGGAGATGCACGAGCTCGTGCGAGCCACGTTTGCCGCGCTGGAGGAGGCGGAATTGGGCGACCTCGTGCTCGATCTGCGCGACCGCGTGTTCGCGCATGATCCGGACCAGCTGCTCGAGACGACAATCGAGAACGGCGTGTGTCAGTGGAGCTTCAAGCCAATGGTGGAGCTCATGCTCCGGCATGTGCTCGACCTCGCGGCGAACGACCGGATTCCTGCGCACGAGCGGCGGCTCGAGATCCCGGCCGCGATCGAGCTCGCCGGTTTTTAGCCGAGCGCTACTGCAGCTGCTGAAGACGCGCGACCAGATCGCGGATGGGCGCCGCTGACGGACCGCCGTCATCGACCCACGTGATCGCGTCATGGCGTCCCTGATCATCCACGACCAACGTGTACTCCAGAAGGTCGGCGCCGATCGGCTGATCGCGCGGCGCGTCCAGCGCCCGGCTGGCGGCGATGTGTCGCTCCACTTCGTGTCTCGCATCCGCATCCAGTCGCCCGGTGTCGAGCTGGACGAGTGTGACTTCACCGCCGATGAATCCGCCACGCTGCGTGATGGTGACGCGCACGTTTGTCGCTCCGATGTGGGTGCCCGGCCGCGTCGGCCGGGCGCCAGTCCATCAATGATCTACCGGGTTTCTTTCGTCGGTTTGGCGCGGCTGCTCTGGGCAGCGAGTGCCTTGATGTCGTCGAGAAACTTCTGCTTCTCTCGCTCGATCGCTTCGTCCAGACCGTTGTGTTCGGGCAGCGTCATCGTGCCGCAGCAGCCGCTGCGATTCTGCGGCGCGTTGGCCTCGGCGCTGATGTGAGGCGTGGCCTGCAACTGCTCGTCGTGTGCCACGTCGCGACGCAGCGCTTGCGCCAGCGCGGCCATGTCGCGCATCGGCGCCGGCGAGAGCACGATTTCCCGCACGCTGAAGCGGTTGCGGATGAAGTTGCGGTACGCCGTCGCCTGCGCGGCGGTGATCCGTCCGCTCGCGGCATCGGTCGCCGTCGTGGCGAGCATCCTGTTCGCCACATCGGTGAAGGTCGCATTCGCCGCCGGCGCCTGCACGATGCCACGGAGCAGCAGGCTCTGCAGGTACGCGGCGCGGTCGTACAACGTCAGCGCGTCGTCGTGGACGGCCTTGCGCTCGAACGCGAAGATGTCGGCGAGCACATCGTAGATCGCGCCGGTGAAGACCTGCGAGAGCGAGTGCACTTCGGTGCCGACCTCGCTCAGCTTCAGATCGTTGTCGGCATTGCGCAGGCCGTTCGGACGCCCGAGGGCAAGGCCGAACTCCTCCGCCAGATCGGACAGGAACGTCTTGTCGTGCAGGTTCGACTTGGTCTGCGAGATGATCGCCTCGACCTGATCGAATTGGGAGAGCGCGAGGAACACCGCTGTGAGATCGCCGAACGATTCGTGCAGCCCTCCAGTCTGCGGCGTGGCGCCCGACGTGAGCCACTGCGGCTTCAGGCCGTCGAGGATCGCGTGCCCGCACTCGTGGGACACGATGTCGAGGGATCGGCACGTGAAGATGGTCGGCTGCGGCGCCGGCGCGCCCGGCTTCGGGAAGAAGCCGAAGGCCAGGAGCTTCGATGAGCGCATGTAGTACGCGTTCATCATGTTCGAGTGGCGTGGCGCGACGGTGATCGGATCGGTGTTCGGGGCCACGTTCCACTGCCACGGCAGGGTCGCCAGCGCGTTGCCCACGGCGAGGGCACGCTGGTACATCGTCAGCGTCATTCGGACCACCGCGAAGGTGTGCACGGCATCGAACTCGGGCGTGCCCGGCGCTTGTATGAAATCGCCCAGGGCGTTGGGCGCGAGGACGGGCAACCCGGTGATCGTGATCCGCGTGTCCTTGGGACCGGTCGACACGAGCGTGTTGATGAACGCCTTGCGGATGCCGATTTCGCCCACGGTCGGATCCTGTTTCCAGACCAGGACGCGCGGCCCGGTGAGGACCGGGATCGGAATCGGGATCGGGCTCGGTGCAGGTGGCCCGGCAGACGCCGTGGCGGCGCGCCTGAGCTTGCGCAGTGAACGGTACTCCAATGTGGGTGTGGGCACGAGCGTGGCACTGAGCGTGTCGACGCGCTTTTCCTCGGTGCGCTCAACGAGAGTCGCGAGCTGATCTTTGACCATCGCCGCCTCCTCATGAAACAACGGCTGTGAAGACCGGGCGGGGAGTGTCGGCCCTGGCTGTGCCGAAGTCAAGCAAATTAATTCCGGAGTTCACTTGGGTTGACAATCCGCAACGGGACTGCAGTTTCGATCCGAGCGTCTGCGTGGCCGGGTCGGGCCCCGTTGCGCCTTGTCAACCCAAGTGAACTCCGGGCGTAACGTCGATTTGCGCAGATCTCCTGGGGCGTCACCGAGCGAAACGGTCGACGATGTCGACGAGCTCGGCGAGGCTTTCGATGTGTTCGTCAGATCCCTGCGCCATGCTGTGCGGAACACACTTTTCGACGTGAAACTTGAGGATGACGTGGCTGACGCGTCCGATGGCCGCTTCTGCCGCCGCCAGCTGCTGCAGGATCGAAATGCAGAGCCGCGGCTCTTCGACCATTTTGCGAATTCCGCGAAGCTGGCCCTCGATGCGCTTCAGGCGCGCCAGGACGTCGCGTTGATGCTCGTAATCCAGCGCGGGCGGCGCCCCGGCTTCGCGCGAGTGGTTGGCCGCAACATGCGGGTCGAGGGTGGCAGTATCGGGCTGTTCGTTGGCCATTACAGCGACTTACGGCCGCCGACACGCCTTTGTTTACAGGCGGACCTAGATCGGTTGTCAGTTGCCCGTAGTCAGTTCCCAGTCGTGTTCTGCGTGAATCGAGCTGAAAACTGGGCTACTGGGAACTGAAAACTGAGCTGAAGGTCCGCCTCTACGTCCGGGTGGGGCGTTCGACCCGCCAGCGGGCGCGGGCAGTCTCGTGAAAATTCTGCCCCTCCCGGTCGATGATGACGACCGACGGAAACGTCTGAAGCTCGAGCGTGTAGAGCGCTTCCGGCCCCAGATCCTCGTACGCCACGACCTCCGCGGCCGTTATCTGCTTCGCCAGCAGGGCGCCAAGCCCGCCAATCGCGGCGAGGTACACCGCGCCGTGCTCGACAAAATGCGTCATGTCCTCACCGTGCAACTCGCCCTTGCCGATGACCGCGCGCACGCCTGCCTTGAACAGCGCGGGCAAATACCTCGCCATCCGCGCGGTCGTCGTCGGCCCCGCTGATCCAATAACTTGTCCTGGCTTCGGAGGCGAGGGACCGACGGCATAGAGGATCTGGTTTTCGAGCGGGAGCGGAAGCGGTTCCCCCTTCTCCAGAGCGCGCGCCAGCCGCGCCGCGCTCGCGTCACGAAAAGAGATCACGCGCCCGGTCAGCTCGACCGAGTCGCCCGCGCGGAGCCGACCGAGGTCAGCGTCCTTCACGCCGCCGCGGCAATCGAGCTGGATGACACCCGTCATAGAACTGCCGACATGCGCCGCATCGAGTGGCATCCCAGGTTCACGGCAACCGGCAGACCCGCGATATGCGTGGGGAACACCTCGATGTTCACCGCAAGCGCGGTGACGAGCCCGCCAAGCCCCTGCGCCCCGATGCCGAGACGATTCACCGCCTCCAGAAGCTCGCCCTCGAGGCCGCGTAAATCGGTACGTGAGTGCCGGACGTCGATCGGCCGAAGCACGGCCTTCTTGGCAAGGAGCGCCGCCGTCTCGAACGTGCCGCCGACGCCCACGCCGACGATGATCGGCGGGCAGGCGTTGGCGCCGGCGCGATCGACGGTCTCCAGGACGAACTCCTTGATGGCGGCGACGCCGTCGGCGGGCACGAACATCTTCAAGGCGCTCATGTTCTCAGCGCCGAACCCCTTCGATGCCACGGTGAGCCGCACGTCGGTACCGGGAACGATGTCGACGTGAATCACGCCCGGCGTATCGCCGCCGGCGGTCTTGAGCAGGCGGGTCGGATCGCCGGTGACCGACCACCTGAGATAACCCGAGCGCGTGCCTTCGCGGATCCCTTCGTAGATGGCTTCCTGGAGGCTCCCGCCAGTCCAATGGACGTCCTGCCCCACGTCCAGCATGACGACGGCAAGCCCGCTGTCCTGGCAGACAGGGAGACGTTCCGCCGCGGCAACCTCGTAGTTGCGAACGAGCTGCTCGAGCGTGCGGCGCCCGAGCGGCGACTCCTCGCGGGCCGCCGCGTCGCGCAACGCCTGCAGCACGTCGGCGGGAATGGTGTAGTTGCACTCCACCAGCAGCCGCGACACGCAGTCGCGGAGAACGGCGACGTCGACGTGACGAAGCACTACTTTTCCACTTTCTTTGGCTCGGGAATCCGTGTTCGAGCCGTCTGCGGCACGTGTCCGCGCTTGTAGACCATGAACGTGCGAAAGAACTCGATCACGATCTTGCCGTCCTGCGTGAACCCGGTGGTCCTGACGCGAACGATGCCGACGTTCGGGCGTGACTTGGACTCGCGCTTCTCGAGGACCTCGCTGCGCGAGTAGACCGTCTCGCCCTCGAACAGCGGATTGGGCAGGCGCACCTCGTCCCATCCGAGGTTCGCCATCACGTTGATGGACAAATCGATGACCGACTGGCCCGTCACGAGCGCCAGCGTGAACGTCGAGTCGACGAGCGGCCGGCCGAACTCGGTCTGCGCCGCGTAGGCGTGATCGAAGTGGATCGGGTTCGTGTTCTGCGTGAGCAGCGTGAACCAGCTGTTGTCGACGGACAGGACCGTCCGCCCGAGCGGATGCGGATAGATGTCGCCAACCTCGAAGTCTTCGTAGACGCGTCCGGTCCAGCCTTCCTTGACAGCCATAGTTGCTCCCTACTCTTCTTCAACCACGAAGAACACGATAATCACGAAGGTCACGAATTATTGTTTGATCCTCACACGATCCCCGCGCGCCGCCACTCCGCGACGGTGCCGCCTTCGATCCCCAGCTCCCGCAGAATCGCGTCGGTGTGCTCGCCGACATCCGGGATCGCGCCCATCGGGATCTCCATGCCGTCGAAGTTGAACGGCGGCGCGAGCGCCCGAATGTGCCCTGCCGGCGACGCCACCTCCCGCCACCGGTTGCGCGCGGCCAGCTGCGGGTGATCGATGAACTCCTGCACGGTGTTCATGCGCGCGCTGGCGATCTGCGCCGCCTCGAGACGCGCGATGACCTCGTCGGCGGTGAGCGTGCTGAACGCCTTCGTGATGAGCGCATCCAGCTCGTCGCGATGCTCGACGCGGCGCAGGTTCGACGAGAACCGCGAATCGACGGCCGTCTCGGGACGCCCAAGCGCCTCGGCGCAGAAGCGCGCCCATTCCCGCTCGTTCTGAAGCCCGAGGTAGACGACCTTGCCGTCGCCGGCCGCATACGGGCCGTACGGCGCGATCACCGCATGCCGCGCGCCGCTGCGCGGCGGCGGCGATCCGCCGAAGGTGTAATACGCCGGATACGACATCCACTCGCCGAGCGAATCGAAGAGCGATACGTCGAGCGCGGATCCCTCGCCCGTCTTCTGCCGGCGCAGCAGCGCGGCAAGGACGCCGGAAAACGCATACATGCCCGCGGCGATATCGGCGACGGAGATGCCCACCTTCGCGGGCTCGTCCTCGGTTCCGGTCACCGCGAGCACGCCGGCCTCGCTCTGCACGAGGAGGTCGTACGCCTTCTTGTCGCGATACGGGCCGGACGCGCCGTAGCCGGAGACCTCGCAGACAATCATCCGCGGATACGCCCGCCGCACCGCCTCCGATCCAAAGCCGAGACGCGCCATCGCGCCCGGCGCGAGGTTGTGCATGAAGACGTCGGCGCGCGCGAGGAGCCCGCGCAGCACCTCGATCGCCTCCGGCCGTTTCAGATCCAGCGTCAGCGATTCCTTCGACCGGTTGAGCCACACGAAATGGCTCGACATCCCTTTGACAGTCCTGTCGTAGGCGCGCGCGAAGTCGCCGACCCCTGGACGCTCGATCTTGATCACCCGCGCGCCGAGATCGGCAAGCTGGCGGGTGGCAAACGGCGCCGCGACCGCCTGTTCGACCGCCACAACAGTGATTCCTTCCAGAGGCAGCATGAACGAATGAATCTACCGCAATTATGCGAAGATTGCCCCGGTTATGACCCAGCAGACGCGCGCCACCGAAGCGGTGGTCGACTTCGTCACCTCCACGAGCATCGCCGGCGTCCCGCCCGAGGGGATCCACATTGCCCGCCGCTGCATCACCGACGGCATCGGCCTGATGCTCGCCGGGTCGACGACGCGGGCCAGCGAGATCCTGCGCGCGCATGTTCGCGAGGACGCAAGTCGCGCGGAAGCGAGCATTCTCGGCCGCGATGGTTTCCAGACACGCGCGGCGTCGGCCGCGCTCGTCAACGCCACGAGCGGCCACGCCCACGACTACGACGATACGCAGCTCTCGGACGCGGCGGATCGCGTCTTCGGCCTGCTCACGCATCCGACGATTCCGGCGCTGGCGGCTTCGCTGGCGGTCGGCGAGCGCCTTGGCGCCTCCGGGCGGAACGTGCTCGAAGCGTTCCTCGTGGGGTTCGAAGTGGAATGCAAGATCGCTGATGCGATCCTGCCGACGCATTACACGCAGGGCTTCCATTCGTCCGGCACGATCGGCGCGTTCGGCGCGATGGCGGCGACCGCGAAGCTGCTGCGGCTCGACCGCGCCGCGCTGGCCCACGCGATCGGCATCACGGCGAGCATGTCGGCCGGCATCCGCGTCAGCTTCGGCACGATGACGAAGCCCTTCCATGTCGGGCGCGCGGCGTTCAACGGCGTCACCGCGGCGGAGCTGGCCGCGAAGGGCTTCACCGCCGGCGCCGGCGCGCTCGACGGCCAATGGGGATTCTTTCAGGTGCTTGGCGGCGGCTTCGATGCCGATCGCATCGTCGGCGCGCTCGGCCGGCCGTGGACGATCGTGAGCCCCGGCGTCTCGATCAAGCCGTATCCCTGCGGCTGCCTCGGGCATCCGACGATGGATGCGATGCTGACGCTGGTGACCGCACACGACGTAAAGCCGGAGCAGATCCGCCGCATCCGGCTGCGCGCCGGATCGAATATCCTGAACCCGCTGCGCTACACGATTGCCAACACCGAGCTCGAAGCGAAGTTCTGCCCGGCCTTCATGCTGTCGGCCGTCGCGCTTCGCCGCAAGGCAGGCGTCCACGAGTTCAGCGACGAGTTCGTCCGGAGTGCGCCGGTCCAGGCGATGATGCGCCGCGTCGACACGGTGTTCGACCAGGAGATCGAGAACCAGGGCTTCCGCCAGATGCGCAGCATCGTCGAAATGGAGCTGGAGGACGGGCGGACGTTGACCCAGGCGTCGGGGCCGTATCGCGGGGGCCCCGATCGTCCGTTTACACGCGAAGAGCTGCGTGAGAAGTTCATGGAGTGCGGCTCCCTCGTCCTGCCGCACGAGCGGCTGGACTCGATCCTTTCGCGCATTGACAGCATCGAGCAGATCGGCGATGTTCGCGACTTCACGGCGCTGCTGAACGCGCCGGCGTTGTCGGCGGCCGGACAACGGTAAGGTCACACAAGGAGAAGACGATGAGACGCACATTGTTCTCGCTGGTTACGGCCGGGCTGGCGCTCGCGATCGCGATGCCGGGGACAGCGGCCGCCCAGGCCCTTCAGTTCCGAGTCGTGTCGAACCCGCGGCCCGAGTTCGTGAGCGGCGGCGACGTGCTCGTCAGCGTGATGGCGCCGGCCAGTGTTCAGCCACGCGACATCAAGCTGACGCTCAACGGGGCCGACGTGACAAGCAGCCTGGTCCCTGTCAGGGTCGAGCGCACGTTGATGGCGCTCGTCAAAGGCCTGACCGACGGCAGCAATACGCTGGTCGCGTCCGCCGGCAAGGCGAGCGCGAAGCTGATCGTCGTCAACCATCCGAACGCCGGGCCGGTCATTTCAGGCCCGCACGAACAGCCGTTTATCTGCGAGACCGACAAGTTCAAGCTGGTGGCCGGCGGCGTCGCGGGCAAGCCGCTCGACGCCGACTGCTCGATCGCGACGCGCGTCGACTACGTCTACAAGTCGACGGCCGGCGGCGACCTCAAGCCCCTTCCTGATCCGAAAAAGCTTCCCGCCGACGTGGCGATGACCACGACCTCCATCGGCACGGACATCCCCTTCATCATCCGCATCGAGACCGGGACGATCAATCGCGGCGTGTACGAGATCGCGATGCCGTTCAACCCCGCGCTCGACAGGGGGGAACCCGATTTCAATACGCAGTCGACAAGCTGGAACCGGCGCCTGATCTACACGTTCGGCGGCGGATGCGCGGGCGGCTGGTACAAGCAGGGCACGGGCACGGGCGGCGTGGACGACGAGGCAATGCTGCAGCAGGGCTACGCGATCGCGTCATCGTCCTTGAACGTGATGGGGAACGACTGCTCAGAGCTCCTCGCCGCCGAGACGATGATGATGACGAAGGAGCACTTCATTGAGGCGTACGGCGCGCCGAAGTTCACGGTCGGATGGGGCGGGTCTGGCGCCACCTATCAGCAGCATCAGATCGCCGACGGCTATCCGGGACTGCTCGACGGCCTCATGGTGCAGCGCAGCTTTCCCGACATGGAGTTCGGCACGGTCGGGATGATCAGCGATGCCCGCCTGCTCGCAAACTACTTCGACAAGCTCGCGGGATCGGTGACGTTCACCGACGAGGAGCAGAGGCAGATCTCGGGTCTCGGCCAGCTCGCAACGCTCAAGACGGGTGGCCTGAACCCGGGACGCATCACGGTCGGCGAGTACTGTTCGCTGCCCGAGTCGCTGCGCTACGACGCGGTGAAGAACCCGACGGGCGCGCGCTGCGACGTCTTCGATCACGCGGTGAACGTGTGGGGCAAGGATCCGAAGACCGGCTTCGCCCGACGGCCGGTGGATAACGTCGGCGTCCAGTACGGTCTCGGCGCGCTGAACGCGGGCACGATCACGAAGCAGCAGTTCCTCGATCTGAACGCGAAGATTGGCGGCTACGACAACGACGGCAAAGTCGTGGCGACGCGGTCGGTCGGGGATCCGGCGGCCATGCGCATCGCGTACCGCATGGGGCGCATGACGTGGGGCGGCGCAGGACTGGCGACGACGCCGATCATCGACTATCGCGCGTACCTGGACGACGCCAACGGCGGCAACATCCACTTGCGCTATCACTCATTCTCGACGCGCGAGCGGCTGATGAAGGCGAACGGCTACACCGACAACCGCGTGATGCTCACCGACGATCGCCGGTGGGGCGATTCGCTGAAGGCGCCCGTGCTGAAGCAGGCGCTCGCCCAGATGGATCAGTGGCTGACGAGGATCGCCGACGACACGTCGAACGACTCGAAGATCGCCAGGCTCCGCCGCGCGAAGCCCGCCGATCTGGTTGACGCCTGCTGGACGCGCGACGAGCATCCGCAGAAGATCGCCGAACGCCAGATGCCGACGTCCGGGAAGTGCAACGAGCTGTACCCGGCGAACTCGTTCCCGCGCGGCGTGGCGGGCAGCCCGCTGGCGGCCGACGTGATCAAGTGCCAGCTGAAGGCGGTTTCCGCCGCGGACTACAAGGTGACGTTCACGGCCGACGAGATGGCGCGGCTGAAGCAGACCTTCGCGGGCGGCGTGTGCGACTGGTCGAAGCCCGGGGTGGAACAGCAGCCGATGGCGGGAACCTGGCAGGCGCTTCCGGCGTCGCCTGCAAACACTGCGACGCGTTAGCAAAGTTCGAAGTTTAAGGTTCGAAGTGGAAAGTAAGTTCGAAGTGCGACTGGCGTACTTCGGACTTACTTTCCAACTTTGAACTTTGAACTTTGAACTTTCTACTTCCTGTAAGTCTTACTGAAGCCGTTGCGACATGGCCCAGGGCGATC
>JAHFUO010000078.1 GCA_023265015.1 Acidobacteriota bacterium
CGAACCACCAACCGTGGATTCGAGCATAACAGACTGTGCTACAGTCGCTTCCGCCGTGAAGGACCGCATTATCAAGCGCTTCACCGATGAAATCGCCGCGCTCGAGCGCGAGCTGAAGGTCGAGCTGCCGAAGGAGATCCAGCGGGCGCGCGAGCACGGCGACCTGCGCGAGAACGCGGAGTACAAGGCCGCGAGAGAGCGGCAGGGGATCGTCAACACGCGGATCGCGATGCTGAAGAAGCGGATGGGCGAGATCTCGCTCATGAATCTCGATCGCATTCCGAGGGACAAAGCCGGCTTCGGATCCACGGTCCATCTCCGCTCGAAGAATGGCGACACGGTCATCTACCAGCTCGTGATGCCGGAAGACGCCGACGCGGAGAAGGGGATGATCTCCACCTCCTCGCCGATCGGCCGCGCGATCCTGAACAAGGAAGAGGGCGAGGAGATCAAGGTGACGACGCCGAACGGCATGCGCCAGTTCGAGCTGATCAAGCTGATCACCGTTCACGACATCGGCGCGTGAGAATACTGTCGTTCACGCTTCTCCGTTCCCGGTGCTCGGTTCGTGTTCACGTTCGCGGCACGCCGAACTGCGAACGAACGGAACGTGAACACGAACAGAGAAGTGAGCACCCAGAAGGGTGAACGACGGGTGATGTATTCCCCTGCGCGCCGTACCGCTCTCGTCTTCTGCGGCACCGGCGCGCACGGCGCCTATCACGCGGGCGTCCTCCATGCGTTGCAGGAAGCGGGCGTCAAGATCGACGTCGTCGCCGGGCACGGTGCCGGCGCAGGTGCCGCGATGCTCGCGGCGATCGATGGCGGCGCGCGGCTCTGGGAGCCGGATGGCATCTGGCGCTCGTCTCAACCCGAACATTTCTACGGATGGACACGCCGCGTTCAGATCGCCGGCGGGCTCATCCTTCTGCTGACCATCGCCCTCGTCACGCCGCTGCTGTTCGTGCTGGCCGGTATGAACATCCCGGGGATCGTGTCGCGGCTGGCGCTGATCGTGATCGTCGCGATCGTGCTCGTGCTGGCGGGAGGCATGCTCGTCTCGCGGTGGCGCCCGTCGGCAGGGAAGCGCCGCGCCGAGGGCGGCTGGTGGTGGGGTCTGCTGGGCGCGCCGTTCGACGTGGAGCGGGCGCGTCGTGCGTTTTCGGACACGATCTGGCAGCTCATTCGAGGCGCCGCGCGCGAGGCCGGTCCGCCGCGTGGCGCCGCCGGGCGGCGGTACGCCGAAGTGCTGGCGGAGAATCTCGGTCAGCCGGGATTCCGCGAGCTGATGATCATCGCGACCGATCTCGACTCCAGGAGCGATGTCATTGCCGCGATGCTGCGCGAGCCGTACCGGCATGACTTCATCGCGCCGCGCCCCGGCCGCGAGCGGCGCGCCGAGGTGCTCGACCTCGCAGGCGTGGGCCGCGAGTACGCGCTGGACGTGATGAATGCGGCGCTGACGCCGCCGCTTGCCTGTGAGGCGCACCTCGTCGCGTATGCGCCCGATGGTTACTGGCGCGGCGAAACGCATCGCCTCTGCGATCGGCCCGGTTCCATCGTGCGCCTCTTCGGGGAGCTGGCAGCCGCGGGCGTGTCGCAGGTGATTGCCGCGAGCGCCGTCCCCTCTGGTGCCGCTCCTCATCGTCTGCGTGCGCTGCGCCTCGACATCCGGAGCCGCCTCGGCGAGTTCATCACGACGACGGAGTCGGCGTCGCTCCACGACGCGTCCGATTTCGCGCGCGTCAACTTCGATTCCTTCTTTCTCATTTGTCCGTCACACAATCCCGTGGGCCCGTTCGACGTCACCGGCGCGTATGATGAAGCGTCGGACCGGCGCCACTCGACGCAGGAGCTGATGGAGCGGGCGTATGAAGACGCCTACCACCAGTTCATCGAGCCCGTCGTTGGCGCCAGCGGCGAGCATCTCGCTCACCCGGTAATCGGGCGCCCCGGCGCGTCCGCAGGACAGACGCATGGACAAGGGATTCTCAACGACGCTGATCCACAGCGGTGAAGGACGATTCACTCACGCCACATCGCTGACCACTCCGATTTTCGAGACGACCTCCTACGTCTTCGAGAACGCCGACGCGATCCGGCAGTACAACGAAGGCAAGTCGCGAAACTTCCTCTACTCCCGCTACGAGAATCCGACGGTGATGTCGGCGGAAGCCAAGGTCGCCGCGGCCGACGGGGCGGAGCGCGCGCTGCTCTTCGGCTCGGGCATGGCCGCCTCGACAACGTTGCTGATGGCAATGCTGAACGCCGGGGATGAGGTGGTCTGCAGCGCCGCGGTCTACGGCGGCACCTTTCATCTGCTCAACGACTTTCTTCCGCGCTTCGGCGTCGTCCCGAGGTTCGTGAGCCTCGAGGAGCTCGCCTGCCCTGAGCGGCTCATCACCGATCGCACGCGGCTCTTCTGGTTCGAGTCACCCATCAATCCACACCTGCGCTGCGTCGACGTCCGCCGCATCGCCACGGCGTGCCGGGCGCGTCGGGTGGTGAGCGTCATCGACAACACGTTCGCGAGCCCCATCAATCAGCGGCCGCTCGAGATGGGCGTCGATCTCTCGATGCAGAGCGCGTCGAAGTATCTGAACGGCCACAGCGACGTGACGGCCGGCGTCGTGTCAGGGCCTGACGAGCTGATCGAGCCGGTGAACCTGGCGCGGCGGAAGCTCGGGGGCATCCTGGACCCGCAGGCGGCCTATGCGCTCGGACGCGCGCTGAAAACGCTGCCGCTGCGCGTGGCGCGTCACAACGGGAACGCGATGGCGGTCGCCTCGGCGATCGAAGGACACCCGCGTGTGAAGCGCGTCTACTATCCGGGGCTGCCGTCGCATCCCGACCACGCGATCGCGACGCAGCAGATGAGCGGGTTCGGCGGCATGGTCTGCCTTGATGTCGACGGCGGCGAGGCAGGGGCGTGCCGCGTGTTCGATCGGCTCAGCGTGATCAAGCGCGCCGTCAGCCTTGGCGGGACCGAAAGCGTCTGCAGCCTGCCGATCCTGACGTCGCAGTGGGGCCACACCGACGAGCAGCTCGCGGCCGCCGGGATTACGAAAGGAATGATGCGGCTTTCGATCGGCCTGGAGGATCCAGAGGATCTCATCGCCGATCTGACGCAGGCGCTCGGCTGACGTTCTTCGACAAAGTTTATGGTTTCTTGTGAGCCCGCTGTTCACGGCGGGACCCGAGGCGATCCAGCAGGACGATCGTCCAGGCGACCACCGCGATTATGCCGAGGAAGACGAAATATGTGGTCATTGCCGATTACCTGCTATGGCGACTGCGCCTGCAAGGACCGCCAACCAGAGAGCCGCCCCACCAAACGCGACCCACAATGAGAATGGCTGACCGCCCGCAAACTGCGCGAATATCAAACCCGCAGCCGCCAGGTTTGCGACGTCGCACAGCTTGTCCGACAGCAGTGTCCATTGATGACGTTTCAATTTTAGCATCGTCGTTTCACGCTTCACGGTGAAGAAACTGCGTACTCCGAGCCCTTTCGACGGTTTCCTGGAGGCATAAGGCAACTCCAATGCCGACGCGCCGAGGAGGGACGCTTTACAGCGAGCGTTCCCCGGTCGTACGTTCAGCGGCGGGATGTGTCGCTTGGTTACACGCGATCCGGCGGCGCCTGCGAAATTGCTGCCGGCTTATGATTCAGGGGATCATCTGCATCCGGGAGACGCTGGCTATAAGGCGATGGGGGACGCGATCGACCTCGCGCTCTTCAAGCCTTGACGAGCTTCTTCTCGGGGGCCTGGTGCTCGTGCAGGAACTCGAGCGCGAGGCTGAGCACCTTGTCGGTGAACTGATCGGCCTGCAGGTTACCGAACTTATCGCGGAACGCGCGCAGCGGCACGACCGCTTTCGCCATCGAGCGATGGCCGCCGGCGTTGCCGATGTCGGCGAAATACTTCCGCACGAACTCGCCCGCGTTGCGCGAGTAGCCGAGATTCCGAACCGACATCACCAGCGCGTCGTTGACGATTCCCGCGACGATCGTCCACTTCACGTCCTCGAGCTGCAGGTAAAAGTCGGCGACGTAGGGGATGAAGTCCTCGCGCGGCGACGTGCCGAGGAAGGAGCAGAACACCTGCTCGACCATCCGGCCGTTCTGCTTCGCCTTGATCACGTACTCCAGCCGATCCGGGGTGATTTCCGCGCCTTCCATCTTGCGGATCATCGCGGCGTCAGCCAGCGGGTACAAGTAGGAGAACGCTTCGAGGTCCACGCGGTTCGCCTGGCGGTTGAAGAACAGCGTGTCCGACTTGATCGCGTAGAGCATCGCGGTGGCCGTGCGCTCGGAGATGTTCGCGTCGACCGCGCGCAGGTGCTCGGTGAGAATGGTGGACGTCGAGCCGTAACTGGTGCGGATGTCCTTGAACACCGCGCTGTAGCCGGCCTGCTCGGGGTGGTGATCGATCACGAGGTCCACGCGGTGAAACGCGTCGCCGAAATAATGCGGCTGCACGTCGACCATCGCGATCCGGTCGAAGCCCGCGAGCTGATCGGGCGTGATGGTCTCGACGTGGATGTCGAGCATCTTGGCCATCCGGAGGTTTTCCGGGCGGGTCGCACCCTGCTGCGCGGCAATGACCGCGGTCTGCTTCGTCCGGTGCAGCACGTTGCGCAGCGCCAGGCCGCTGGCCATCGCATCCGGGTCGGGGTCGTTGTGCAGGAGAATCAGCACGTGATCGGCGTCGCTGAAGAACCGCTGGTACTGCTGGACCTTGAGGCGCGTGAGCGATCGGCTGAACTCGGTGAGGAGGGGCGCGCCGAACAGCTCCGCCATCGCGAGGTAGTTCACTTCGGGGAAGACGCCGCGCAGCTCCTCCTCGCGTTTGCGCGGCTCCTCGGCGCCGACGCCGAGCACATACACCAGCGTGGCGCCGGCGTCGCGAATCGACTCGAGGATCCTGCGGAGGCTGCGCTTGCCGCTGTCTTCGACGATGACGCAGGTGCCCGGGGTGATGTCGGCCTTGAGATAGGTGTCGGTGCGTCGCGGGTCGGCGGACGAGACGTGAAGCCCCGCGTCATGCAGCCGGCGGGCGAGCGGTTTGCTCTCGACGACAAAATCGACCTCGAAGCTGGGCATCAGGCTTTCATCGAGCATCCTGACGACCAGCTCGGTCTGGCAGACGGCGAGACACCTCATCGGATCTGTTGAACCTTCGACACGGGCGCCAACCCCGAAGTATACGCCCGTGTCTCCCGTCTGCTTATCGGCGTGGGCGAGACGAGTCTGGACACCCTGGGGGAGCAGTGGTAGTCGGGGCACGCAGGCCACGCGAATCACCGTGTACCGGGCGTTTTAACGGGTGTAGGATCAGGGTCCGATGACGAAGGGCGGTATCTTCGCGCTGGCAACGATCGTGGCGATGACGATGACCACCGGCGCCGCGCAGACGCCGACGTTTCACACCGGCATCGACCTCGCCACGTTCGGCGTCACGGTCGTCGACAAGAAGGGCGAGTACATCACGGACCTGTCGCTCGAGGATTTCGAGGTCACCGAGGACGGCCAGAAGCAGACGGTCAAGTACTTCGCGCGGGGCACCGACCTCGAGAGCGGGCCCGAGCTGCACGTCGGCCTGCTGTTCGACACGAGCGGCAGCATGACCGAAGACATCAAGCTGTCGCGCTCGGCCGCGGTAAAGTTCCTCAACACGCTGAGTGAAGCCAAGGACATGACGCTCGTCGACTTCGACACGGAAGTGCGGGTCGCGAAATACGGGCAGAGGGACTTTCCGAGAATGGTCGAGCGGATCCGCGGCCGCACGCCGGACGGCGAGACCGCGCTGTACGACGCGATGGGGGTGTACCTCGACGGCGCGTCTGAAGACGACGGCCGCAAGATCCTCGTGCTCTACACGGATGGGGGCGACACGCACAGCACCATCAGCTTCGGCGATCTGATGACACTGATTCGCGCCTCCGACGCGACGGTCTACTCGGTGGGTTTCCTCGAGCACTCACGCGGCCGGATCGAGGAGCGCGCGCGTCTCACCCAGATCGCGGATGCGACCGGCGGCCAGGCGTTCTTTCCGACGTCGATGAAGGATATCGATGCCGCCTACGACAGGGTCGTCGCGCAGATCCGCGCGCAGTACAGCCTGGCGTTCTCGTCCACCAACACGAAGCCGGACGGCTCGTGGCGCAAGGTCGAGATCAAGGTCAGGCGGCCGGACCTCAAGGACCTCAAGGTCCTGAGCCGTCACGGCTACTTCGCTCCCTATCAGGAACCGCCAGCCAAGACGAAATGAAACTCCCGACTCCCACACGCCAACTCCTGAACCCTTGGGAGTTGGTCGTTGGGAATTGGGCGTTGTCGCGCCCGCGTGGTACGATCAGGGATTCATCGCCCGGCGATCGGGCGCGTCTTAGTCCATGCCCTCGGTCCACGATCGGTTCAGCCTCGTCAGCGACTTCGAGGTGCGCGGCGATCAGGTGCGCGCCGTGCCCGAGCTGATCGAGGGCTTGAACCGCGGCGACCGGCGCCAGGTGCTGCTCGGCGTGACCGGATCGGGCAAGACGTTCACGATGGCGCAGGTCATTGCGAGCGTGAACCGGCCGACGCTGGTGATGGCGCACAACAAGACGCTCGCCGCCCAGCTCTACCAGGAATTCAGGCGCTTCTTTCCGGGCAACGCGGTGGAGTACTTCGTCAGCTATTACGACTACTACCAGCCGGAAGCGTACGTGCCCGCCACCGACTCGTACATCGAGAAGGAAGCGACGATCAACGACGAGATCGATCGCATGCGGCTCTCGGCCACGCGGTCGCTCTTCGAGCGCCGCGACGTCATCATCGTCGCGAGCGTCTCGTGCATCTACGGCCTCGGATCGCCGGAGGCGTACTACGGCATGCTGCTGCCGCTCGAGGTGGGGCAGCGGATCGATCGCGATCAGATCCTCCGCAAGCTCGTCGAGATCCAGTACGAGCGGAACGACACCGAGTTCGGCCGCGGCACCTTCCGCGTCCGCGGCGACATCGTCGAGGTCGTCCCGTCGTACGAGGAGCACGCGCTGCGCATCGGCCTCTTCGGCGACGAGGTCGACGAGCTTGCGTGGTTCGACGCCCTTACGGGGAAGGTGATCCGCCGGCTCGACAAGGTTGCCGTCTACCCGAAGTCGCACTTTGTCACCTCCCGCGATCGAACCAAGCTGGCCGTTGGGACGATCAAGCAGGAGCTGGAGTCGTACCGCGGTCAGCTCGAATCGGAAGGGAAGCTCCTCGAGGCGCAGCGTCTGCATCAGCGGACGATGTTCGACCTGGAGATGATCCGGGAGATCGGCTATTGCCACGGGATCGAGAATTACGCGAGGCACCTCACAGGCCGCGCGCCGGGCGAGCCGCCGCCGACGCTGCTGGATTACCTGCCCGGGGATGCGCTGGTGATCGTCGATGAGAGCCACCAGACGGTGCCGCAGGTGCGCGGCATGTATCACGGCGATCGGTCTCGGAAGGAGGTGCTCGTCGCGTACGGGTTCCGCCTGCCATCGGCGCTCGACAATCGCCCTCTCAACTTCGAGGAATGGGAGGAGCGCGTTCACCAGGTCGTGTTCGTCTCGGCCACGCCCGGCCCGTACGAGCTGGCCACAGCGGGTGGTGTCGTGGTGGAGCAAGTCATTCGTCCGACCGGCCTGATGGATCCGCCGATCGAGGTGCGTCCGGTCCGCGGCCAGATTGACGACCTGCTGAAGGAAATTCGCGATCGCGCGGAGCGCAAGGAGCGCGTGCTCGTGACGACGCTCACCAAGCGCATGGCCGAGGACCTCACCGGCTATTACCAGGAGCTGGGCGTCAAGGTGCGCTATCTCCATTCGGATATCGACACGCTGGAGCGCATCGAGATCCTGCGCGACCTGCGGCGGGGCGTGTTCGACGTCCTGGTGGGGATCAACCTCCTGCGCGAAGGGCTGGACCTGCCGGAAGTCTCGTTGGTGGCGATTCTCGATGCGGACAAGGAAGGGTTCTTGAGGTCGGCTGGATCGCTGATCCAGACCTCGGGCCGCGCCGCACGAAACGTCAGCGGACGCGTCATCATGTATGCCGACGTGATGACGGCCTCGATGAAAACGGCCATTGGCGAAACCGGGCGCCGGCGCGCGCTGCAGGCCGCCTACAACGACGAGCACGGCATTACGCCTGAGTCGGTCGTGCGGGCGATCGAGGATGTCATGTCGAGCGTGTACGAGCGCGACTACGCGATGGTTCCCGCGCTGCGCGAGCCCCGCGACGCGTTCCGCACGCAGGCCGATCTCGACGCCGAGATCGCGAGGCTGGAGCTGGAGATGAAGAGCGCGGCAGCCAACCTCGACTTCGAGCGCGCGGCCTCGCTTCGCGATACGGTGAAATCGCTGCGCAGCCGGGAGCTTGGGCTGACGAGCCTTCCGGCCGGGCGGTGACGTGTGCTGACGCTTCTTGAACGATGGATGAAGAGCGCGGTGCTGGAAGTCCAGGAGTACGTGAAGCTCCAAGTCGCGACGGCGAAAGGCGTGGTCTCGCGGCCCTTCTACGTCCACGACGTCGTGGAGCAGTTTGATCAGATCGGGCTCGGATCGCTGACCGTCGTCCTGCTCACCGGGTTTTTTACGGGTGCCGTGCTCGCGCTGCAGACTGGCAATACGCTCGACCAGTTCGGTGCGCGGCCGTTTGTCGGCCGGCTGGTCAGCGCGTCGATGATCAAGGAGCTTGGCCCGGTGCTGACGGGGCTGATGCTCGCGGGACGCGTCGGCTCGGGGATTGCGGCCGAACTCGGGTCGATGGCCGTGACGGATCAGATCAACGCGCTGCGGGCGCTTGGCACCGATCCCGTCCGCAAGCTGGTGGTGCCACGCGTCCTCGCCGGCTTTTTCATGGCGCCCGTGTTGACGGTCATCTCGGACGCGGTCGGCATCCTGGGCGGCTGGCTGATCGCGGTGTATCAGCTTCGGGTGGCGTCCAGCCTGTATTGGACGTCGATCACCGACGCGTTGTACCTGCAGGATGCGTGGATGGGCCTGATCAAGCCGTTCTTTCTCGGCTACGTCATCGTGACGATCGGCTGCCACGTGGGCCTGCGCACGAAGGGCGGAACCCAGGGCGTCGGGCGCGCGACGACCAACGCCGTGGTGGCCGCGTCGGTCGCGGTCATCGCGGTCGATTTCTTCGTGACGCGCCTGTTGTTTACGTTGTTGTATTAGGCGGGCCGTAAAGGCCCGCCCTACGGTGGTGGTGAGGGCGCCCCTTTACGGGGCGCCGACATATGCCATTCGACACGAAACGTTCCGTGGTCCTCGATGACCACCCTTCGTCGACGGCGCCGGCCATCGTGTTCAGGAACGTGTCGCTCGCGTTCGACGAGAAGGCCGTGCTGAAAGACGTGAGCTTCTCGCTGCTCCCGGGGCATACGAAAATTATTCTCGGCGTGAGCGGATCGGGAAAGTC
Organism: Acidobacteriota bacterium; assembly: GCA_023265015.1. Classification (GTDB taxonomy): domain Bacteria; phylum Acidobacteriota; class Vicinamibacteria; order Vicinamibacterales; family UBA2999; genus Gp6-AA40. Next base: position 9,443 of record JAHFUO010000078.1, read on the forward strand.
GACGATCCTGAAGCTGATCCTCGGCCTGTGGAAGCCCGATAGCGGCGAGATCTGGGTGAACGGCGCGCGCGTGGATAATATGTCCGAGACCGGCCTGATGAAGGTGCGCAACCATCTGGGGATGGTGTTCCAGGAGGGAGCGCTCTTCGACTCGCTCACCGTGGCCGAGAACGTCGGCTACAAGCTGTACGAGGAAACCGAGATGCCGCTCGACGAGGTGCGGCGCCGGGTCGAGGAAGTGCTCGGGTTCATCGGGCTGGCCGAGTACATCGATACCATGCCGTCCGAGCTCTCCGGCGGACAGCGAAGACGCGTGGCGATCGCTCGCGCCATTTCGTTCAAGCCGCCGACGCTCCTGTACGACGAGGCCACGACGGGCCTCGATCCGATCACGGCGACGACGGTGGACGAGGAGATTCTCAAGCTGCGCGACCTCGAGAGCGTCACCTCGATCGTGGTCACACACCAGCTGCGCGACGCGTTTTTCATCGCGACGCACGAAGCGGTGCGGGAGGGCGTGAAGATTCAGATCGTGGCCGCCGACGCGCAGAAGTGCGACGAGGCCGAGTTCATCATGTTGAGGGACGGACTGATCGGCTTCGAGGGGAACGCGGCGGAACTCCGCGCCTCGACCGATCCCTACATCCAGAAGTTTCTTTCATAGAAGGATAGTGAGCGATGCCGCGCACGCGTTCGTTAGCCTGGTCCGAGCTGAAGATAGGCCTGATCTCGCTCTTCGCGATCGTTATCGCGTCCGTTCTCATCTTCATGGTGAGCGGCTCGGGCGGGTTCTTCTGGCAGCGCTACAGCATCAAGTCGGTCTTCACTGACATTGCCGGACTGAAGACGGGCGCGCCCGTCCGTGTCGCAGGCGTGGAAGTCGGCTCGGTGAAGGATCTCAGTTTCGTCGGCGACAAGGTTGAAGTCGTGATGGAGATCGGCAAGGACCAGCAGATGCGAATCACGGACCAGTCGACCGCGGCGCTCGGCTCGGTGTCGCTGCTCGGCGAGGCGGCGGTTGACATCACCGCCAACAGCAAAGGGACGCCGGTTCGTGAGTGGGGCTACGTGCGGAGTGGCGCGGCGCCGGGGTCGCTTTCAACCGCAGCAGAGGCAGCGACGAAAAGCCTCGAACAGACGAACGCGGTCCTGGAAGATGTCCGGCAGGGGCGCGGCACGCTGGGGAAACTCCTGACAGACGACACCCTCTATCAGGAGCTGAATAGCTTCGTCGCGTCAGCGGAGGCGGTGACCCGTGGGCTGAACTCGGGGCGGGGCACGCTGGGCCGGCTGGCGACCAACCCCGCAGCGGCGAAGTCGCTCGAGGCGTCGCTCCAGAACCTGGAGATGGTGACCGCCCGGATTCGAAATGGCGAAGGCAGCCTTGGACACCTGGTGAACGACGAAACGTTCAGCAAATCTGTGACCTCCGCCACGACCAACCTCGATGCCATCACGGGGCGCGTCAACCGCGGCGAGGGGACGGCGGGAAAGCTGCTGACCGATTCGGAGCTGTATAACCGTCTCAACTCGATGGCCGATCGAGTAGACAAGCTCACCGCGTCGCTTCAGCAAGGCGACGGAACCGCCGGCCAACTGCTGCACGACAAGCAGTTGTATGAGAACATGAACGGTGCGGTCACCGAGTTGCGGAGTCTCCTACAGGAAATCAAGGCGGATCCGAAAAAGTACTTGAACGTACGAGTGAGCATCTTCTGATGGCCAAAGACGACGGGATCGGGGCGGGCGCGGTGCTTCTCGCGTTTCTGGCGGGCGCCGTCGCCGGCGCCGCGGTGGCGTTGCTCTACGCGCCTGCAACCGGCGAGGAAACCCGCGAGTTTCTTGGTGAGCGCACCCGCGAGGGGCGCGAGAAAGTTGCGGCGTTCAAGCGAGAGGTCTATCGCGCTGCCACCGAAGGGGCGCAGGACTCATGACCAACCTGTTCCTGGGCATCATCGCCGTGGCCGTCCTCGTGATGGCGGGGATCCAGGTGGCCGCGATCGTGTTCGCGATGTCGGCTGCCCGCCGCATCGGCCGGGTCGCCGACCGCATCGAGGCGGATCTGCGTCCCGTCGTTCAGAATCTTCAGATGCTGACCTCGGAGGCCGCGCGGGCCGCGACGCTGGCGGCGGCTCAGGTGGAGCGGGCGGACAGGATGTTTTCCGATCTCAGCCGCCGCGTCGAGCAGGTGATGAGCGCCGTCCCGAGCCTCCTGGGTCCGGCCGGCACGGCAATGTCGTTTCTGAACGGTCTCAAGGCGGTATTGGCTGCAATCCAGGCGCTGCGCCGGGCCTCGCGTCGCGGTGCCGCGCACGGGGACGAAGAAGACGCGCTCTTTATCGGCTAGTTCCCTCGTTCCCAAGTCCCCTAGTTCCTTCCCAAGTCCCCTCGTCTGTGGTACAAGTCCCTCCACGATCCACTCAGGGGGGACCATGACGCTCACGATTCATCGGTTGCGTGGTATCGCCCTTACCGCTGTTCTGGTGGTCACGCCCGCGATGGCATCGGCCCAGGACTCCAAATCGGCGAATCCTGTCGGCGAGCTCGTCAAGATGCTCGATACGATGAAGCTCGACAGCTACGCCGTGAAGGGCGCAGCGCCCAACGAGTACGTCGGCGCGCTCTACTTCCCCGGCAGCCAGTTGCTGGTCGTCAGCGCGAAGTTCGAGACGCCCTGGCGCGCGGACTCGCTGCTCGCCCAGAAGAACTACCGCGACGTCTATATCGAGCTGAACAGCGCGTCGCTGCCGCAGAGCAAGGTCTTCGTCTCGGACCTGGGCGCGAACGGTCTGCGGTTCAAGAAAGACGGCAACACGTACGACACGGTCGACGTCGGTGGTAAGACGTATAACTTCGACGGAGACTGGAAGAAGGCGAAGATCACCGAGGACGACTACTCGAAGGCCTACAGCAGCTCCGACGCGCAGTACATGCAGATCATCCAGGCACTGCTCGACGGCTTGAAGAAGCCCTCGTAACCGGCGCTCAGCGCCACTGTGCGAGGCACCAAAAAGGGCAGCCCTGCGGGGCTGCCCTTTTTGCGTGCGTGTGTTATTTCAAGAGCGGAGGTTGGCTTGCCAACCGTAGCTCGCGGAGTGATGGGGAAGTCCGCCGTCGCGTCGCGGAGCGACGCTATGGCGGACAACCTCCGCCAGGACAGGAAGAGCGGAGGTTGGTGGACGCGGATAGATTCGAACTATCGACCCCCCGCGTGTGAAGCGGGTGCTCTACCACTGAGCCACGCGTCCAGCCGAACGCTCAGTCTAGCAAAGTTTCAGGTGGTTCCGTACAGCCGGTCCCCGAAGTCTCCGAGCCCGGGGACGATGTACTTGTGCGCATCCAGCTCGCGATCGACCACCGGCGTATAGACCTCTACGTCCGGATGATGCTGCTGGACGAGCGCCACGCCTTCCGGCGCGGCGACGATGCAGATCATGCGGATGGCACGGGCGCCGGCCGCTTTGATCAGATCGATCGCAGCGACGGCGCTCCCGCCTGTGGCCAGCATCGGGTCGATCATCAGCACGAAGCTGTCCGCCAGGTTCCGCGGCAGCTTCGTGTAGTACTTCGACGCGATCGCGGTCGCCTCGTCGCGCTGCAGGCCGATATGCCCCACGCGCGCGGACGGCAGCAGCTCCAGCACCGCGTCGAGCATCCCGAGCCCGGCGCGCAGGACCGGGATGACGACGACATCGCCGCGCACGACAAGGCCGTTGGCAGGGCCCAGCGGCGTCGTGACCGTGGCCGCCTGCGAGGGGACGTCCTTGAGCGCTTCCGCGGCCAGGAGCACGGAAATGCGATTCGCGGCGCGGCGGAATTCCGGCGCCGGCGTCCTGACGTCGCGGAGCTCCATCAACGCGTCGTGCACCAGAGGATGATCGACGATGTGGATGGGCACGGGGCGGATACTAGCTCAATGTCGTGCGATGGTGCGAGGGTGCGAGGGTGCGAGGGTGCGTCCGAGGGTGCGAAGGTGCGAAGGTGCGACAGTGGGTAGAATGCCATCCATGAGGAAGCGGATGTTGGCCACGTTCGCGGCGCTGACCGGCGCCATCGCGGTCGTGTCGGCGCAGACGGGGCCGCGGCAGGTATCGCTGGTGATCGCCAACGGCATCGTCGTGACGATGAACGGCAACAGCCGAGTGATCACCGGCGGCAGCGTCGCGATCGATGGCACGGACATCGTCGGCGTCGATACGGCCGACGCGATCCGCCAGCAGTTCCGCGGCCGCGACACCATCGATGCGGCGGGCCAGGTGGTGATGCCGGGCCTCGTCAACACGCACACGCATGCGCCGATGGTGCTGTATCGCGGCCTCGCAGATGACCTGGCGTTGATGGACTGGCTGAACAATTACATCTTCCCTGCCGAGGCTAAGACCGTCTCGCCGGAGTTCGTGCGCGCGGGCACGAAGCTCGCCGCGCTCGAGATGATCGAGTCTGGTACGACCACCTATGCCGACATGTATTACTTCGAGGAGGAGATCGCGAAGGAAACGAAGGCCGCAGGTCTCCGCGGCGTACTTGGCGAGACGATCATTCAGTTTCCGGTGGCGGACGCGAAGACGCCGGCCGACGCGCTGGCGCGCGCCGAGGCGTTCATCAAGGCGTACAAGGACGATCCGCTGATCACACCGGCCGTGGCGCCGCATGCGATTTACACCAACGACGGGCCCACGCTTCAGGCGGCGCGGGAGCTGTCGAAGCGCTACAACGTCCCGACGTTGATTCACATGGCGGAGACGCAGGCCGAAACAAAGACAGCCCAGGAGCGCGGCAGTCCGTCTGTCGTCACGTATCTGGACAGCCTCGGATTTCTCGGCCCCGGCGTCCTCGCGGCGCACGGCGTTTGGGTCTCCGAGGCGGACATGGCCATCCTCAAGGCGCGCGGCGTGGGAGTGTCACATAACCCCGAGAGCAACATGAAGCTCGCCAGCGGCATCGCGCCGGTGAGAGGGTATCTGGCTGCGGGCGTCGCACTTGGCCTGGGCACCGACGGCGCCGCCAGCAACAACGATCTGGACATGTTCGAAGCGATGCGGATGGCGGCGCTGCTGCAGAAGGTGGCGAGCAACGATCCGACGGCCGTGAGCGCGAAGACCGCGCTGCAGCTTGCGACCATCGGCGGCGCGCGCGCCCTCGGCATGGACAGGCAGATTGGCTCGCTCGAGCGCGGCAAGCACGCCGACGTCATCGTTGTCGGCATGAGCGCGGCGCGGCAGACGCCGATGTACGACCCGATCTCCCACCTCGTCTACGTCACGCGCGGAGACGACGTGCGGACGACGATCGTCAACGGGAAAGTGCTGATGCGGAACCGGAAGGTGCTGACGCTGGACGAGGCGGCCGTCTTGAAGGAAGCAAAGGCGTGGGCGGACAAGGTCCGCGCGGCCGTAACCACCAACCACTAACCACCAACCACTAACCACTAGCCACCAACCACTAACCACTAACCACCAACCGCTCCCGCGCCACCATCTTCATCCCGTACTTCGGCCGCAGCGTGATGACGGCGTGCGGCA
>JAHFUO010000079.1 GCA_023265015.1 Acidobacteriota bacterium
GACAATGGGCAGTCCGACCCGGCTATCACATCGCTCTTCGACTTCCCGACCGACGATCCCTCCTATACCTCGATTGGAGTGCCGCGATTCGGCTACAAGGGCGACATCCGGTACCTCGGAAAGCTCGGTCAGGGTCCGCTTCCGAACGACCGCCCGCACCAGTTCAAACTATTAGGCAATCGCACTTGGAACGATCTGAACCTCGGCGCGAGCATGGTCCTCAGCTCGGGAAGGCCGCTGACGCCTATGGCAGCGAATCCCAACTACCAGAGCGCGGGTGAGATTCCGGAAGGACCGCGCGGCTCGGGCATTCAAACCGTCAACGGCTCCAGGAAGCGCACGGCGTTCGAGAACGACTTCGATTTCCACGCGGACTACTCATTGCGCACGGGCGCGCGGCGGGTAGCGCTGCTGGCCGACTTCTTCAACCTGTTCAACCTGCAGCGGGTGCGTGATTACCAGCAGAACACGCAGCTCAATCCCACATCGGCGCATCCGGACTACGGTCAAGTAACTGAGTATCAAGTGCCGTTCCGTATGCGGTTCGGCGTCCGGTACGAGTTCTAATCGGGACGAACGGCGATAGACTGAGGGGCCACTCCGGTGGCCCCTTTTTTTGTTGCTGGAGGTGCTTCATGATCCGGCGGCTTCTTGTCGCGTTCGCGCTTACGCTCAGCGTGTCTGGCGCGGCAGGCCAACAGCTTGCCGACGAGCAGAGCCGCCGCGAGGCGTTGCAGCACTATCGAGCCGGACAGGAGTTCCTCTCGAGCGAGCAATTCGAGAAGGCAGCCGACGAGTTCCAGAAGGCAATCGAGAAGGATCGGTTGCTCGCGCTGGCCCACCATGGGCTTGGCCAATCGTACATGGCTCTGAAGCGGTACCCGAGTGCGATTGTGGCCTTCACGGGATGTCGCGATGCATATGAGCGGCTCTCAGGCTTGGCGCAGCGCGATCAGGAGGCGGTCGAGCGCCAGCGAGACGAGGAGATACGGGAACTCCGTCAAGCGATTCAGGAGGTCCAAAGCGGACAAATCAAGGCGATATCTCCTCAAAACCAGGTTCTCAGACTCGAGTCGCGGATCCGCGATCTCGAGCGGATGAAACAGCGGAACATCGACGTCTTCCGTCCCCCGGCCGAAGTGTCGCTGGCGCTCGGGAGCGCGTACTTCCGCAACGGCGATCTTCCCTCGGCCGAGCGTGAATGGAAGGCCGCAACCTCCGTGAACGGACGACTCGGCGAAGCCCACAACAACCTTGCCGCGCTCTACGCGATGACCGGGCGGAAGCAGGAAGCACAGGACGCCGTGAAGCAGGCGGAGAAATCAGGGTATCCGGTCAACCCGAGATTGAAGTCCGACATCCAGGCGATGCCGAAGGAAGCCGCCACCCGATAGCAGGCAGCAGGCAGCGGGCAGCAGGCAGCCGGCAGTAATCCCGCTATGACTCCGTATCAATTTGCGCGCGCTGCAGCCGCCCGCTGAAATCGACGTAGATCGACTTCCACTCCTTCCACTCCGAAAACACATCGAGCGCGGCGATGCCGGCCTCCCGGTGGCCGTTGCCGGCCGCCTTGGTGCCGCCAAACGGCAGGAGCTACGAAGTCCTCGGGACTGCCGGGGCCTTCGGGCCCTCTTTTTGGCGTTCGAGGAAGCGGGGTTGACGACCAGTAGCGCTATGTACATATACTGTACATACCTTGGAGATGCGCAGTGGCAGCAGCAGTTGAACGAATTGTGGTTCAAGCGACGCCGCAAGAGAAGAAGGCCATCATGGCAAAGGCGAGGAAGCTTCGACTGCCAATATCGGAGCTGATGCGTCGCGGCGCAGCGTCGTACGTGTCGGCGGAAACAGATGAGGAGCTGGGCGCCCTGGCCGATGCCGCCAAAGCTGCGGCTGACCGCGCTGGCGCATCGATTGACGAGGCGTTGGCCTTCATCGACGCCAGCAACAAACGGATTGCGTCGCTCGAAGCCAAGGGGAGACGCAAGACTCGCAAAGCCGCCGGATGAGCGGTATCACGGACCGCGTGTGGGGTGCCCTCACCTCGATGATCAAGCTCGAGGACAAGGTGAGCCGCCAAACCGAGGCCCTGAAAGCGCACCAATCGAAGATCGAAGACTTGACGACCCGCGTCGTTCGCCTGGAGGCACAACTCGAGTTGTTGACCGGTGCTGCCATGATCAAGAGGCTCAAGGGCGATTGAACGATCGCCAGGCGTCGGCGCCTGGGGACCACACGACTGCTCATGCCAGACAGTGAGTCCAGCCGGCAGTAGCATTGGCAAGTCCCAAATTCCAAACTCCAAATCCGAACGACGGTTCATCCCAGGTCTTGGGATTTGGGTTTGGGATTTGGGATCTACTCCACGTCGATCTGCGCGCGCTGCAGACGGCCGCTGAAGTCCACGTAAATCGACTTCCACTCCGAAAACACATCGAGCGCCGCGATCCCCGCCTCGCGATGTCCGTTGCCGGTCGCCTTCGTCCCGCCGAACGGCAGATGCACTTCCGCGCCGATGGTCGGCGCGTTGACGTAGAAGATGCCGGTGTACATGTCCCGCATCGCGGCAAACGCCGTGTTGACGTTGCGGGTGTAAATCGATGCCGACAGTCCGTACGCCACGCCGTTGCCGATCTCGACCGCCTCGGCGAGCGAGCCGCACCGCATCACCGACACGACCGGACCGAAGATCTCTTCCTGCGCGATCCGCATCGACGGCTGCACGTCGCCGAAGATCGTCGGCTCATGAAACCAGCCGCGCGCGTACTCGCCCTGCTCGAGACGATGCCCGCCGGTCACGAGCGTGGCGCCCTCCCGCTTCCCGATCTCGACGTACTTCATCACCGTGGCGAGCTGGCTTTCACTGACCGACGGTCCCACCTGCACACCGTCCTGTGCGCCGTTGCCCACGTGCAGCGCCTTCGCGCGACGCGCGAACTCGCCCAGGAATTCCTCGTACACCTTTTCATGGACGACGACGCGGCTGGCCGCCGTGCACCGCTGCCCCGTGGTCCCGAACCCGCCCCAGAGACACCCTTCCACCGCGAGCTCCAGCTGCGCATCGTCCATGACGATGATGATGTTCTTGCCGCCCATCTCGAGGTGCACTTTCTTGAACCCGGGCGCAGCATTCTGATTGACCAGCCGGCCGACCGCGGTCGATCCGGTGAACGACACCACCTTGATGACCTCGTGTGTCGACAAGACCGTGCCGACGTCCGGGCCACCGGTCACCAGATTGACCACTCCGGGCGGGATTCCGGCCTCTTCGAGCACCTTGACGAAGTTGATCGCTGACAACGGCGTGAGCGACGACGGCTTGAACACCACCGTGTTGCCGCAGACGAGCGCCGGGACGATTTTCCACGACGGGATCGCCATCGGGAAGTTCCACGGCGTGATGATCCCGCAGACGCCGAGCGGCTGCCGCACCGACATCGCGAACTTGTCGCGCAGCTCGGAGGGCACCGTCTGGCCGTACATGCGGCGCCCTTCCCCTGCCATGAAGTACGTCATGTCGATCGCTTCCTGCACGTCTCCGCGCGTCTCTTCGAGCACCTTGCCCATCTCGCGCGTCATGTCGCGCGCGAAGGACTCCTTGCGCTCGACGATCAGCTGCGCGGCGCGGAAGAGGATCTCGGCACGGCGTGGTGCCGGCACGAACCGCCACTCTTCGTAGGCGCGTGCCGCGGCGGCGATCGCGCGCTCGGCGTCCTCCGGCGTCGATTCCTGGAAGCGTCCGATGAGGTCGCGATCGTCCGCGGGGTTGCGGTTGTCGAAGAGCCGGCCCGATGAAGAGGCGACCCACTTGCCATCAACGAGGTTGCTGAAAACGCGTGTCGATGTGTCGTCGGAAGTGCGCATGACTTGCCACACTGTGCCGCAATGCGACAAACGGCCGCAAGCGCAGCCGAGCTATTTTCCCCTGCCCCGGGGCGTTGCCATATCTGAGACGTGCCCACTCATTTTCAGAATCGCGCCCAACGTGCCATCAACAAACGGGTTATGGCTGAGCGCGCCTGAGACCGCGCGCGGGCGGTGAGGACACACCGCACGGAAACCCCACTCACATCGCAAAGGTGAACCTTAGAAACATGGCGGTTGGTGCGTGGCACGGATCCTGTAGCGAGAACTCCCAGAAGGGCGGGCTACCCACATGGCTGACACGAACCGAATCGCCGCCGCACCGGTCCAGAAAGTGGTGGTCGTCAATGGCAACACCGAGGTCCTCGGGATGCTGGAGACGGTGCTCGACGCGGGCCGGTACGACATGGTGTTCGTCGAGAGCGACCGCGCCTACTCGCAGATCAAGAAGGTCGTCCCGAACCTTGTGATCCTCTGCACGCGCATCGAGAAGCTCGATGGCTTCCAGCTGCTCACCATGCTGAAGCTGGATGCGGAAACCAGGAACATCCCGATCCTCACCTACACGACCGAGTATGAAGGTCAGGATTTCGACGCGGCGATCTCGCAGCTCGCCGACGAGGAAGAGGATCAGCTGCCGGCGCGCCCCGCGCTGCGCATGAATTGACCCGCCTTCGCGTTTCGCGCTGCGGCGCGCTACGCGCTGGAGGCATGTTATAGTCCGCGCGGATGGGATCGGAATCGGACAAGCGCGACACCGAGCGCGTGCTGATCCACGGTGATCTTGAAGGCGAAATCATGGTGTTCGAGCCGCTGCTGATCAAGGAGGTCAGCCGCGGCGGCTGCTCGGTCGAAACGCGCTTCCCGCTCCATCTGAACTCCCTCCACGATATCCGTTTGACGCTCGGCGCCAAGTCCGTGGTGCTCAAAGGACGCGTGGCGCACTGCCGCATTTCCGATGTCGATCAGGACATCGTCGCGTATCGCACCGGCATCGAATTCGTGGAGCCGTCCGAGAGGATCGCGGCCGTGATCGCCGACTTTCTGGCGACACTCAAGGCGGGACGCAGCGGAGTCTGAACGAAGCGGGCAGCAGGCAGCGGGCAGGAAAGGGCTGCCTGCGGCCAGCTGCCAGCTTAGCGGGCCTTCAGGTATTCCAGGTAATCGCCCGACACGATGCGCTCCGCGCGGCCGAGCGGAGCGTTATAGAAGTACGTCCACGCTTCCACCATCCCGCCTTCGTCGAGCGCGACGGGCGTGAGCAGGCGCGTGTACAAGCAGGCGTCGGGCTCCGCGGGCCGATAGCCCTCGATCTCGTCGAGCGCCTGCAGCACGACCAAGGGGTCTGTCATCTCGTACACTTCGCCCCGCACGCGCGCGTCGGGTGCGGGAACAGCCGCGGGGTAGATGCCGAGATCGAAGAGAGCCGCGGTAATGCTTCCGCGTCCCTTGAACGCGAGATGCTCCTCGATGCGGCGCCGCCCCGGCCGATTGAACGGCGTCATGAGCGTGCCGTAGAAGAACACAAGCTGCGCCATGCGCGCGCTCAGTAGACGGGCGGGGCCGGTCGCGGCCGCGCCGGACGGCGCGGTGCGGGTGCGGCGCGACCCGCGGCGCCAGACCCGAGGAAGTCGAGCACCGCCGGAGTGACCTCGAACGACAACGACACCGTCTTCCCTTCCCCTCCGAGCTCGACCGAGCTGAGCAATCCTTTCAGCTCCGGGCGTTGCGCCCCCTGGATCTTCGCGAGCGCAAGGAACCCCTTCACGACGTCGCGAAGATTCTCCGCCGACGCGTCGTCGCGGGCTTCCGCGCGAACCAGGCCGCGCATGTCGCCACTCAACCGGCCGCTGGCGGCAAGCCAGTTGATTGGCGGAAGCTGGCTCGCCACCTCCGGCGGCAGCGGCGTACGGCCCGCGAGTGCGTCGAACTTCGCGACGGTCCACGCCGTGCCGTCGTCAACGCTGCTGACAAGCCCCATGAACTCAGTGTTGCCGGTGATGTTGCCGGCGGCGCCGGCCTTGGTATCGATGGCGCCGCGCACGGCGGCCTCGTCGCCGAACAGCACGAGCCCTGTCTCGGCAAACACAAGCGCGGCGTCGTGCGAATCGTCCTTGATGAAGACGAGCCGCTTCCCGCGGTACAGCTCGACCTGCGCGCCCTGGTCGCGCATGAGGCCTTCGATTTTCACCTCGTTGAACCGCCCGCGCGCCACCACCAGCGGACGATCGGTGCCGGCGGGCCCGGACTGCCCGGCAAGCGCGGCAACGACGCGATCGATGTCGGTCTCGATATTGATCCCGGTTCGCGCCTCGAGCCCGTCGGCATTCGACGGGTTCGCGCGTCCCAGCTGCTGAATCGTGTCGTGCAGCGGCGAGTTCATCACCTCGCGCACGTTCGCATACGCGACCAGCCGGGCGTTGCCAGGAACGTAGGCAAGCTCGTCGGGGACGTTGGACCCGAGAGCGGCGAGCACCGGCACGCCCATCGCCCATGCGATGAGCCCGGTTCCAAGGCCAGCCACGAGAACGCCGGTCGCCACGAGCAGAAACACGCGAGTGCGCTTGGCCATAGCTGATACTCCTCTGGACAGCCCGCAGCGGGCAGCGGGCAGCTGGCTGTTCCGCCTGCCGGCTGCCAGCTGCCGGCAGCAGGCTCCCGACGATTATACGAGCCAGGCGTGCGATGGGTTTCGGCGAATCACGAGCAACCGGCCGACCCCGATCCCCGATCCCCGATCCCCTATTGCTCCAGGATGTATTCCCTGCTTTCCACGGCTCGCATCGCGAGGATCAGCGCGATGACGAGGGCGAACAACAGCCACAACAGGCTCACCGTCGCGGACGGAACATCACGGACGACCGCCTGCAGAAGCGACAGTGTGTCATCGGCCGGCATCGCCTGAGGCATCAGGGCCTGGAGGTAGTACGCGATCGTGAAATGCTTCAGGTAGCCGGGCAGCAGCAGCGCAATCGGCTCCCAGCCGAAGGCGAACACGAGGCCCGCCACGAGCGGCCGCTTCAGCATCACACCCGCCAGCAGAAACACCGCGCCGTACACCGCGAGCCCGATCGCAATGATACCGAGGTCTCCCAGTAGCGGACCGAAGCTTCGGCCGATCTCGCCGAACGGCACCATGAGCATGAACACGATCATCACGGACGGCAGCACGACGGATGCGGCGCAGGCGACGTAGGCCAGGTACTTCCCCATCACGATCGATCGCCGCGGGATCGGCCGCGTGAACAGGTAGGTGATCGTCTTGTCCTCGACTTCGTCGGCGATCAAGGACGTGCCATAGAAGACCCCGAGCGCCGGGATGATGAACTTCAGGTACAGGATCCAGATCATCACCCCGAAGATCCCGCCGCCGCCGACGCGCTCGCCGTTGATGCGAAGCACGGCCGTGCCGTTCGCCGACACGATGCGAGACACCACCGCGAGGAACACCGGCGCGGCCACGATCAGCGCCATGAAGATCGTCCTCCGCGCCCACAGCATCTCGCCGAGCGACAAATCGAATATCCGCATGGTCGACCGGACGAACGACTGCCCGCTGCCCGCTGCCGGCTGCTGCCCGCTGCCCGCTGCCGGCTGCCCGCTGCTCACGTCTTCACCAGGTACGTGAAGACGGCCTGCAGGTTGTCGTCAGGCGACGTGACTTCCTCGATCGTGCCGCCTTCGCCGGACGCCGCCAGCTGGGTGAGCCGCGAATAGAACGCGTCCGGCCGCGGCGTCTCGACGACGACCACGCCGGGCTCGAAGCGGAGGCTGCTCACATCCTCGTCGGTCAGCAGCCGGCGCGCGAGCGCGCGTGGATCGCCGACGCGGATCGACACCGTGTGTGGATGCTCGTCGATGAGCGCGCGAATCTGATACACGTTCCCTTCGGCGAGGATCCGGCCGTTGTGCATCAGCAGGATGTTCGACGTCATCGCCTCGATCTCGTGAAGGATGTGGCTCGAGACAAGGATGCTCTTTCCGGCGCAGCCCCAGTCCTTGATCAACCGGATCGTCCGGCGCCGCATGATCGGATCCAGCCCGCTCAGCGGCTCGTCGAGGATCAGCAGCGCTGGATCGTGCGCGATGGCCTGCGCGAGCTTGACGCGCTGGCGCATGCCCTTGCTGTACGCGCCAATCTTCCGGTCGGCGGCCTCGAGGAGATCGACGGTCTCGAGCGCGCGCCGCGCGGCCGCGTCGGCCGCGTCGGGCGACAGCCCGTGAAGGCGGGCGAGCGCCGTCACCCACTCGAGGCCGGTCATGCGCTCGTAGAACGCATCCTGCTCGGGACAGAACCCGAGGCGGAAGTACTGAGCCGGGTTCCCCCAGATCGGATCGCCACACACGCGGACCGTGCCGGTGCTGGGTCGAAGCTGGCCGGTGACGAGCTTCATGAACGTCGACTTGCCGGCGCCGTTCGGCCCGAGCAGGCCGGTGATTCCGCTCGGGACGGCGACGGTGACGTCGTTCAGACCCGAGACCTGTCCGTACCACTTCGAGAGATGCTCGGCCTCGATCACAGCCGTCACGCGACGACCTCGACGGCGCGCACGCGCCGCGCCAGTACCGCAATCGACACCGCGATCAGGGCGGCGACAAGCACGACCGCCACCAGCACCGGCACCGCCGGCTCTGTTGACATCCCGAAGGTCGCATCGATCAGGACCGCGAGCGTGTCCTGGGGCGACACCCACGCCCACGCGCGGCTCCCGGTGATCAGGCGCAGCGCCTGATCCATCGCCGCGGTGAACAGGACGATGCCGGCATACAGCATGGCCACGAAGCGCCGGCTTCTCGAGAGCGACGACACGGCGAGCATCGCACATGCCGCAACGCACACCTGGAGCGCGCAGGCGAGCGTGATCGCGGGGATGAGATACGGATGGCTCGTCACGAACACGGTATCGCCCGTGAACATCACCTGCAGTACGACCAGCAGGACGGCAGGGAGCCAGGTGACCGCGACGAGAAAGATGAGCAGTGTGAGCAGCTTGCCGGCGATGTACTCCACGCGCGTGATCGGCCTCGACAAGTACAGCTGCAGCGCGTTCGCGCGCAAGTCGTTCGCAATGAGGCCGGAGCCCGCGTAGATCGTCACGAAGAAGACGAACACACGCTGTTGATCGAGAAACGCGCGAAAGGTCTGCACGTCCGGGGCAAGGAAGGACGCCTGCGGAAAGGTCGAGGCGAGGTAGGCCTGGACGGCTCGCACGACGAACGGAGACCACGCAAACAGCAGGAGCGCGAGGAACCGGCGCTCGCGCAGCCGCTCCAGGACGCCGGCGCGCGCGATCACCCACCATGCGCGGCCATGACGCGCACGCTGCCCGGCATAGTGACGGTAGCCCTGGTCGTGAATCGGCATCGGTCGTGGGGCGGGGCGTTACGCCCCGCCGTCCTTCTCACCCACCGCGCGGGCGAACACGTCTTCGAGCGTCGGAACACTCGGCCGAAGGTGCCGCACCTGCACGCCGTGGCGCGCCGCCAGCTGAAACAGGAGCTGCGAACCCCGGCTCTCTGGCACGAACACCCGCATCACCTCGCTGTCGTCCCCGTGGCACTCGATGCCTTCGGCGCGCAGGAGGTCGGCAAAGCGCGCACCACCTGCCTCGCCACCCTCCTTGACCCGCAGCTCGAATACCCGCCCGGTCGTCCCCTTCAGCGCGGCAATGGGACCCTGCGTCGCGACCGCGCCCTTGTCGATCACGACGACGTGCTCGCAGGCGAATTCGACGTCGGGGAGCAGGTGCGACGACAGGATCAGATTGATTCCCTTGTTGGTGGCGATGTCCCGGACCAGCGCGAGCATCTCGTCGCGTCCCTTTGGGTCCATGCCGTTGGTGGGTTCGTCGAGAAAGAGCAGGTCGGGATCGTGGACGAGCGCCTGCGCCAGCTTGATGCGCTGCTTCATGCCGGTCGAATAGGTCTCGACGTTGCGGTAGCGCGCCTCGCCGAGGCCGACGTAGAAGAGCACTTCGTGCGCGCGCTGCATCGCGTCGGCGCGCGGAAGGCCCGACAGCTCGCCGCAGTAGCCGACGAACGTGACGGCGTTCATGCCGGGAATGTGCGCATCGCTCTCCGGCATGTAGCCGACGCGCGCGCGGATGGCGAGCGGCGCATCCCGGACATCGTGTCCGAGCACGCGCATCCGGCCGCTGCCCGGCGGAAGCAGCCCGAGCAGCGTCTTGATCAGGGTGCTCTTGCCCGCGCCGTTCGGGCCCAGGAGGCCCACCGCGCCCGGTGGAAATTCCGCGGTGACGTCGCGCAGCGCCGCGTGCCGGCCGTAGCTGACGCTCACGCGCTCCATGAGAACGACCGAGCGATCCAAACGGCCCGAACGATCGTCGTTCACAGAGTGCCGCGAAGGCCGAGCGCGCCGGCGCGCTCGCGCATGAACGCAATCACGTTGGCGATATGCTCCTCGAGCGGAAGGCCGAGCTCCCCGGCGCCGCGGCGCAGGTCATCGCGCGAGACGTTCCGCGCGAAGGCCTTGTCCTTCATTCGCTTGACGACCGACGCCGGCTCGAGATCGAGCACGCTCTTCGACGGCCGGACCAGCGATGCCGCGGTGACGAAGCCGGACATCTCGTCGCACGCGTACAGCGTCTTTTCGAGCAGGCTGTCGCGCGTCACGCCGGAGTAGTCGGCGTGCGAGAGGATGGCCCGCGTCACCCATTCGGGATAGCCGCGCCGCTGCAGCTCCTCGCAGCCGCGGAAGGGATGATCGGCCGGCGTCTGGTACCGCTCGTAATCAAAATCGTGGAGCAGCGCGACGAAGCCCCACGCCTCCTCGTCCTCGCCGAATTTGCGCGCGTACCCACGCACCGATGCCTCGACGGCGAGCGCGTGCTTGCGCAGGCCCTCGCTCGTGGTCCACTCCGTCAGAAGCGCCCACGCGGCATCGCGAGTGAGGAGTGCGTCCATGTGAAAAAGCCTACTCGATTGCGGCGCGGACCTTTCAGGTCCGCGGGAGCGTCACCGCACGGGACGCGGCGCCTCGCGGGCCAGGTTGAGCCCGCGCTCGATGACCGCCGACGCCTTGTCGGTCAGCTCGTACTCGCCGAGCCGGTGCGGCTCGGCCCAGATCGCCGCGTCCACATCCGACCCCGCACGCAGCTCCCCCGAGGACGGCCAGCAGAGGTAGTCGACGAGCACGAAGTGATACCGCACGCGCCGCTCCTCGTCCCGCGTGATGCGATCGAAGACCTCGATGACGGGGCCGATGTCCACGACAAGCCCGGTCTCTTCGAGCATCTCGCGCGCCAGGGCGGTTTCGAGCGTCTCACCGAGCTCGACCATCCCGCCTGGCAGGCTCCATCGGCCCTTCAGCGGCTCGTATCGCCGGCGGATCAACACGACCCTCCTACCGTCTACGATGACGGCGCCGACGCCCACGATGGGGCGATCTGGGTACTGACGTGTGTCGTTGTCGTTCACGCTTCTATGTTCTCGCTTCTCTGTTCGTGTCCAGTTTCATGTTCGGTTCGGTTCGGTTCGGTTCGGCTCGGTTCGGTTCGTCGTCCCGGCGAACTTGAACACGAACCGAGAAGCGAGAACTGAGAAGTGTGAACGACATGTTCTCGGCTATAGGCCCATGACCTTGATGACAACGCGTTTGCGGCGCTGGCCGTCGAACTCGGCGTAGAACACCTGCTCCCACGGACCGAGATCGAGCGTGCCCGCGGTGATCGGCAGCATCACCTGGTGGCCCATGAGGGTGCGTTTGAGATGCGCATCGGCGTTGTCTTCGCCCGTCTGATGATGGCGGTAGTCGTGACCGGCGGGCGCCAGCTTTTCCAGCCAGACCTGGAAGTCGTGAATGAGGCCGTCCTCCCAGTCGTTGACGTAGACGGCGGCGGTGATGTGCATCGCGGAGACGAGCACCATGCCCTCTTTCACGCCGCTCTTCTGCACAATCTGCGCGACCTCGTCGGTGATCCGGATGAACTCCTGGCGCGTCTTCGTGTTGAACCAGAGATAGTCGGTGAACGTCTTCATAGCGCCAGGCTTGCCTCCGCGTTGATCTCGACGGGAGCGCCCACGCCCTGACGAAAGCGGCGCAGGCCCGCGGCGGCGATCATCGCCGCGTTGTCGGTTGAGAGCGCGAGGCCCGGCACGAAGACGGGGATGCCCTTCGATCCGCCGCGCGCGGCTGCGTCTGATCGAAGGCGGCTGTTCGCCGACACGCCGCCCGCGATCCCGACGGCTTGCGCCTGATACCAGCTCGCCGCGTCGAACACGCGATCGAGCAGGGTCTCGACGACCACGCGCTGAAAGCTGGCGCAGATGTCGGCCGTTTCGCGCGGGGACAGCGGATCGCCTGAGGTGAGCCCCGTCTCCGCTCGCCGAGCGGTCACGTGACGCCGCACGGCGGTCTTCAGCCCGCTGAAGCTGAAGTCGCGCCGGCCGGGCAGATGCGGCGCGTTGCGATCGGCGTGTGTCAGCCGCATCTTCGGGAAGGGTACCGCGCGATCGTTGCCGTCGCGCGCGAGCCGATCGATCACGGGCCCGCCCGGATATCCAAGGTGAAGCAGCTTCGCGACCTTGTCGTACGCCTCCCCTGCGGCATCGTCCCGCGTGCGGCCGAGGAGATCGTACGAGCCCGGCGCGATGATGCGATACAGACTCGTGTGGCCTCCCGAGACGACCAGGACAACCGCCGGAAGCGGCATCTCCCCGCCTTCGAGCACGAGCGATTCGATGTGGCCGGCGAGATGGTGCACGGGAATCAGCGGCACCCCGCGCGCCCAGGCGAGTGACTTCGCGAACGAGAGGCCCACGAGCAGCGATCCCACCAGCCCGGGTCCCTGCGTGACCGCCACCGCATCGATCGCCGGCGAGCCGCCATCAGCCATCGCCCGCTCGACGACACCGCAGATGTCGCGGACGTGCTGGCGCGCCGACAGCTCGGGGACGACGCCGCCCCACTCGCGATGGATGGCCACCTGCGAGGCGACGACGTTCGACCGGATGCGCCAGGGACGCGCGGCGTCGCCGGTTTCCTCCACCAGCGCAGCGGAGGTTTCGTCGCAGGAGGTCTCGATGCCCAGGATGATCATCGTAGCCCGCGGCAGGCAGCGGGCAGCCGGCAGCGGGCAGCACGCAGCACGCAGCCGGCAGCACGCAGCACGCAGCCGGCAGCACGCAGCACGCAGCCGGCAGCACGCAGCACGCAGCCGGCAGCGGGCAGCACGCAGCCGGCAGCGGGCAGCAGGCAGTCTCTTGTCACTGCTGCCTGCCCCCTGCCGGCCGTCCACTGCCAACCGCCGGCTGCCGGCTGCCAGCTGCCGGCTGTCCGCTGCCTGCTGCCCGCTGCCCGCTCATCATCAGCGCGGCGAGCGATTCCTCGTACGGCGCGCGCGCGATGCCCCGCTCCGTGATGATGGCCGTCACGTACTTCGAGGGCGTCACGTCGAAGGCAGGATTGCGGATGCGAGCGCCTTCCGGCGTCAGGCGGTTCGGCCCGACGTGCGTGACCTCACGGTCGTGACGCTCTTCGATGGGAATCCGTGATCCATCAGGCGTGTTGAGGTCGATCGTCGAAAGCGGCGCTGCCACGTAGAACGGAATGCCGTGCTCCTTCGCGAGCACGGCGACGCCGTACGTGCCGATCTTGTTGGCGACGTCGCCGTTGGCCGCGATGCGATCGGCGCCCACGACGACGAGGTCGACATCGCCAAGGCGCATCATCGATCCGGCCATGTTGTCGGTGATCACGGTCGTATCGATGCCGTCCTTCACGAGCTCCCACGCGGTGAGCCGCGCGCCCTGGAGAAACGGGCGGGTTTCTCCCGCGAGCACCGCGATCGTCTTGCCCTGCTCCACCGCCGCGCGAATGACGCCGAGCGCGGTGCCGTACCCGGCGGTCGCCAGCGCGCCCGCGTTGCAGTGCGTGAGGATCCGCGCGGTGTCGGGCACCAGCGTGGCGCCGTGGGCGCCCATCGCCCGGCAGCTCTGGACATCCCCGTCGTGAATCCGGCGCGCTTCGTCCTCGAGCCGCTGCGTGATCTCGTCGACGGAGCAGCCGCCCTGCGCGGCGTCGGCAAAGGTCTTCTTCATGCGCTCGATCGCCCAGAACAGATTGACGGCAGTCGGACGCGTCGCGGCCATCAGGTCGCAGATCTTCTGGAACTCGGTGGCGAACTGCTTCGTGCCCGTCGCCTTGCTGCGGCGCATGCCGAGGGCGATCCCCATTGCCGCCGCGACGCCAATCGCCGGCGCTCCGCGGATGACCATCGTCTTGATCGCCGTGGCGACCTGCTGGGCGGTCTTGCAGAAGACGTAGACCTCGCTCACCGGAAGCTTCCGCTGATCGATCATCACGACCGCGTCGCTTCTCCACTCGATTGTTGGGAGCATTCGTGTCGATGATAGCAGGCAGCTGGCAGCGGGCAGCACGCAGCGGGCAGCCGGCAGCTGGCAGTCAGAGCGCACCGCACGATGAGCGGCACGGAGATCGCATCTGCCGCACGCTACCGCGCGCCGCGAGGAGATGTGTGTCCATCCGCAATTACACCGACCTGGTTGCGTGGCAGAAGGCAATGCTGCTGGCCGAATCGGTGTATCGAGCCACGAAGGACATGCCACGCGAGGAGCTGTACGGTCTGACCTCCCAGATGCGGCGGGCCGCGGTTTCAATTCCTTCGAATATCGCAGAAGGCCAAGGACGCCGCACGGACGGGGAGTTCCTTCACATGCTCTCAATCTCCCATGGCTCCGTGCGGGAACTTGAGACCCAGATAGCGCTCGCAAACCGGCTGCGGTTCATGAGCGACGACGACCATCGCATTGTGCTGGATCAATGCCGTGAGGTCGGACGCCTCCTCAACGGGCTTATGAATTCGATAGCTGGTTGCCGCTGAGAACCTGAACCCGCTGCCCGCTGCCGGCCGCCCGCTGCCCGCTGCCCGCTGCCGGCTGCCAGCTACTTCA
>JAHFUO010000162.1 GCA_023265015.1 Acidobacteriota bacterium
GTTGCCCGTAGTCAGTTCCCAGTTGTGTTCGCTTCGGATCGAGCTGAAAACTGGCTTCGGGGAACTGAAACCTGCGTTAGGGCAGCACGTCCGCCCGAACGATCAGCTCGTGAATGGGCACGCCGATGCCGGCCGCCGGCTTCTGACCGGGTATGTAGGTGAAGTCGACCGTGGCGCTCTTCCCCGCCTGGACGTCAACCGTCTGCGTCAGCGGCCCGAGCGCTTCGTGCCACACGCGGATCGTCTGCTTCCCTGCAGGAACATTCGCGATCGTGAAGCTCCCGTCGGCGCCACTTACCGCGAAGTACGGGTGATCGACGATCCCCACGTAGCTGTTCATCCAGGCATGGATGTCGCACTTGATGTGCAGCATCTCGATCGCCTTCAGCTTGTACTCGAACACCATCCCCTTGGTCGGCTCGCTGGTGTTGAAGGCGTTCCCGGCCATCGACAGCGAATGCACGTTGTGGCCGGTGGCGTCGCCGTTCTTGACCTGCAGCATCTGTCCGACACGCGCTCCGAGGACATGCGGCTGATACATGCAGTCCCGTTGATCGAGGACGACCGGCGCGCTCGGGACAGGCGTTCCAGGGAACGACCCGTCAACGTGGACGAAGACGTTCGCCATCCCGCCGTCAGCGCCGACGATGAAGGTCGGCGCGGTGAGGCGCTTTCCGACGTACAGCTTGTTGCACTTTGGATCGGCGCCCATACGGATGATCGGATTCACGGCCGCACCCATGTAGCGGACGTGGCCGGCGATCGTCCCGCCGGGTGCCTGTCCCGCCACCGGCGCGGTGCTCGCACCGAGCGTAATGAGGACGGCCGCGACCGCCACGGACAGCGAGGAAAGCACTCGACGCGTCATCGCTCGCGCCACCTACTTCTTCGGGGCCGCGGGGACCGGCTTGGGCTTGAACGTACCGAGCACCTTCCCGACGTTCCCCTCCGGATCGTCCTCGACGAGCTGATACTTCTCGTGGCACTCATCGCAGGCCACGTCGATCCGCTCGCCCGCATCCGAGATGCCGTCCGGGCTGTGCTTCTGCGCGGCGACGACCGCCTCGTCCGCGGCTTCTACGAGCTCGCGCGCCTTCTGGAGGTAGTCTGCCCGGTACTGCGCAGGAATCGCGCCGCCGAGGCAGCGCTGACGTCCGGGCACCATGAGCACGTTGGCCGCCTCGGCGAGCATCACGGCATTGGCGAACACGTTATTCCACTCGTCGTCGGTCTGCGGCTTGTACTCGTGCACACCCGTCGCGTCGGTCACGGTGGCCACGGCGCCGAAGACGGCCGTCGAGGATGGAACGATCATCGAGTTCATGATGTCCTTGACCTTCGCCTTCGGCGACATTCCGCTGAGCGGAGGCTGTCCCTTTGCCGCCGCTTTGATCGCCGGAGGCAAGGGAGTCTCGCAGGGAGCCGCGGGCGCAGTCGCCTGTGGCGACGCTGCCGATGTCGACTGCTGCTGCGCCGTCGCGACGCCGCCCAGGAACATGGCGAGAGTAATAAGGAAGAACCAGTGGAATGTCCGCATCGTGTGTCCTCCAGAAGACGGCGAATGATAGCTCAGGCGGCAATACAGCGACACTGAAGACTTTCTGAATTCCTCGTCAGGGATGCGCCCGTCGATCAATCAAGAATGACGGGAGGCGCAGGCTTTTCGTTCACATGAAGACGAAATATATCCGGCCGCGCGTAATGGCCGACGACGTCGAAGTCGTACTTCCCGCGGGCGATGTCGCCCAGATCGATTTCGGCAAGCAGAATCCCATCCTCGTTGAACAACGGTCCGGCCAGGACCCGCCCCAGAGGGTTGATGATGGCGCTCCCGCCCCGCATGATCACCGTCTTCGGATCGTCCCCCTGAACCGCCGCGTAGTCGGGCGGGCAGTCGCCGCGACGGAGGTGCTGACACGCAGTCAGGACGAAGCAGCGTCCCTCGAGCGCCACGTGCTGCATCGTGGGCATCCACGTGTCGCGGTCGTCGGCGGTCGGGGCGCAGTACAGTTGAATCCCCTTCGAGTACATCGTCATCCGCAGAAGGGGCATGTAGTTCTCCCAGCAGATGACGGCGCCGATTTTCCCGACCGGGGTGTCGTAGACCGGCAGCGTCGAGCCGTCGCCGAAGCCCCAGATCAGGCGCTCCATCGCGGTCGGCATCAGCTTGCGGTGCGTGCCGAGGAACGTGCCGTCGGCGGCAAAAAACACCACGGTGCAGTACAAGGTGCCAAGTTCGCGCTCGATGACGCCGATAACCAGGTAGACGCCGTTTTCCTTGGCGGTGCGAGCGAGCTGCTCGGTGGCCAGGCCAGGAACGTCGACCGCGCTGTCAAAGTACTTGCGGAAGTCATCGCGACCCCGGGAGGTACGCATGCCGACGCGGGCGCCGAAATCAAGTCCCTTCGGGTACGCGGAGACGAACGCCTCGGGAAACACCACGAGCTTCGCGCCGCCTTTCGCGGCGGCGGCGGTGAGCTCGCGCACCTTGGCGAGCGTCGCCTTCGGCTCGAACACCACGGGCGAGCTTTGAACAACGGCAGCGATGAAGGGGTTCGACATTCCCGGAAACCGCGAGCAGTATAGGCTTAATGCTATGAAAACTTTCCTGCTGCTTCTCGTCGGCGTCACGTCAATCGCTCTTGCCCCGCGCGCCCAGGCGCAGGGGGCCGGAGGAGAACAGGTCACGCTGACCGGCATACTTCAGGGCGGCCTGCTGGCCGTTGGGGGCGAATCGACCGGCTGGGCCCTGAACTATCGTGACGACACGGGGCCGCACTCGATCGAAGTAGCCTTGCCGCGCGAGCTGATGGCGCGGGCGCGCAGCGGCGCGACCGTGCGACTGACGGGGACGATCGTGATGCGCGAGTACGTGGAGCGCGGCACCGTACGGATCCTTCAAGTCAGCCGTCTCGACGATGCCGGCACGCCGGCGGCCGCACCTCAACCCGTCCCGCCCGCGGCAGCGACTCAACCCGTCCCGGCTCCGCGCCTCCCGCAGCTCACACTCGAACAGTTGAATCCGCAGCAGCGTGCGCTGGCGGAGGAGATTCTGAAAGTCTCGAGCATCGGACTCGGTGGGCCGTACAACTCGATGCTGCGCAGCCCCGAGATGGGCGAGCGTTTGTTCAAGCTGCTCGACTACCTGCGCTTCAACACGTCAGTTCCCCGGCGCCTGAATGAGTTCGCCATCCTCGTGCAGGCGCGGCTCTGGACGTCGCAGGTCGCGTGGCTCGCCCACTACCCGCTCGCGATCAAGGAAGGGATTTCAGAGGACACCGCTGCCGCTCTCAGGGATGGACGCCGGCCACTTGCGATGAAGGCCGATGAAGCCGTCGTCTACGATCTCTCGATGGAGATCGCGACGACGCGCAGGCTGAGCGACACGACGTACCGACGCGCCAAAGACATCTTCACGGACCAGCAGATCGTCGACCTCGTCACCGTGAGCGGCACGTATGCGACCCTGGCGATGTTGATGAACACGGCGGCACAGGGCCTGCCGCCAGGAACGGTTCCGCCGCTGCCGCCGATGTTCGGGCGATGACCC